>CAZGLO010000105.1:0-10042 GCA_964526735.1 uncultured Chloroflexaceae bacterium
AGAAAGCCCTTATATCCCAGGGCTAAAGCACCTGGGCTTTACGGGCTATCCGTAATTCAGGACAAAAGAAGACCTCCCACAGGATACCACCCGTAGGAGGAATGAAAGAAACAGCTTCTCTTCCTTGCTATGAACATTCACGAGAAAAGAGAAAACGAACCACAACACGATTCTCACTATAACACACTGGGCGCGGAAAAACATTGGCCAAACCGCACCATACTACCGCCTGCCGACGTATGACAGCAGCCTACCACACCACCACCGACCCGCTCTCGCGCGCGGCAGACCACGCCAGAGCCAAGGCCATCACGCAGTCATCGTGTTCACCGACGGCTGCGCCATAGCGTACTGCTCCACTTGGGAGGCGTTCCATTTCAAACGAATGCAGCTCACGCAGCAGCACCTCATCATTGAGAATGGAGATCTCATTCTGTTCAAAGGCCAACACCAGCGCATCAATAAGCTGTTGTTTGCTACGATTGGTCGTATGGAAGGGCTGCACGGGGTATCCATCCCGCTCCAACTGTTCAACCAGTGGCATTCCCAAGCTATTTGTTTCGGCGACGACCACCGTTGGTTCAAACCGTGCCATCAATCCTTTGAGTCGTGCTAATTGTGTTTCAAATGCCATATTGGTGCAGCGTTCAAGGACAACCAACGAATGGGTAGTGATATCGATTATGGCGAAGCAGGTTGCATCGCCTGATCGTCCCCAATCCACGCCGACGACGTAGGAATGGCCATCGACCGGCTCATCGACTGGCACTGCGGTAGCGGCTTCGGAGATGCGACGAAACACCCCGCCGCCATCATCCAGAAACTGCGCTTCGATTTCTTGGAGATAGACGCGCTCTGGCAATTCAGCGCGCAATGCTTCCAACTCATCGGGGGGGATATATGGATTTGAGGAGGTGGGCAACTGCCAACTGCGCCAATCGGTTTTGCTGCTATCCTGCCCGTGCTGCCAGCATTCCCAGAAGAACCCACGTCCGCGGGGAGTACTAAGCAGCCACGCATCGCCGATCAAGTCGGTGAGGGTTGGGCGAATGACCTGCTGCCAGGCGACGGCCAACCCACGCACCATCGCGGCCTCATCAATGATGACGCGCCGATATTTGCGTCCACGTATGGCATCTGGTGTTTCGAGCGACCACATTTCAATAATGCCGCCGGTCGTCAATTCAAGCCGCCGTTCTTGTTCTCGGCACCGCGCAACGACGGGAGCCAACACCTCGCGCACATTCCGCCACACCTCGCCCATCATCCGGTAGGTGGGGGACATCCAGGCGGCGGGAGCGCCTGCCAATGCCGTTTCGACCAACCTATCGATGCCCAACACGGTTTTACCGGCGCGTCTGCCCAGGCACAGCACATTAAAGCGAGCGGCTTGCGCGACGATCATCTGCTGAACATGGTGTAATGCGGGCAACCGCACCACGGCGATGCCTTCGCGTTCATCTGCATTCTTGCTGCTACCTTCTTGCCGATACCACCGATAGAGGTGATGAATTTCCTCTACGCCTGACAGTATGTTTGATGACCGCCGCCGACCCTTCCACTGCAGAGTAAGGGGGAGATGGGAGCGCCACGCTCCCGTCCCCATATGTTTTTTGGTTGTAAACGCCATTATGACTGCCTTCTTGGTTGATGACTATTGATGACTACAGCGATATTACCCTGATGCGATGCGGATACTATGCCGATGACGAAGCGGATGACGAAGCCGACGTATCACGGCTGACGTGCGGCGAGTCGACATACTCCACGCGCACGCTTTGGGCGTTGCATCTTGCTTCTGAGTCTTGCGACGGTGTTTCGCCTTGCGAGAGCACTGATGCTTCACTGGCGACCTGCCGGGCCAGCCGACCGGCCAATTCGGAGTAAGCGGTGACATCGCTTGGTTTCCACTTCCCATCTTCAATGGGCGTTGCCAACATTTCTTGTGCGCGCTGCATCAACAGATGCGAGAATTCCCATTCCGCCTCGTGTTTTTCGCGCATCCGGTCGATCCATTTTTGTGCATCGTGGCGGGCGGTGCGAACGATCACCTCTTCCTGCTGTTCATACCACGTCTGTTCGCAGTATCTATCATAGGCGCGGGCGCGTTCCACCCACGCAAACCGCCGCGAGCACCCACTGACGACCCGTTCTGACGCGCCCATTTCTCTCATCACTCGTTTAAGCGACCGTTTCTTCGGCCCATACGAGAAATACTGTTCAGCCAGCGCATACTGCTCATCGGTTTCTTGCGGTTGTTGTGCCCACGGCAGCGACTGCCCGGCCAACTGGTCAGGGGTAACGGGTTCTGCTGTCCGCAGGCTACGCAAGAGGCGTTCTGATGAGAAGGGAGAGGGATGGACGTGGGCAATGTCCGATTGGGTATTGTTTTGCTGCGATGAACCGTGTGCGACGTTGTGTGATGAACAATCGTGCCGAGTCGGATGCTTCTGAGAGACCTGCTTACTCATCTTGAAGTCCTCCTTTGTATTATTCATCGCGAGATTGCTTCCGGGTCGTTCGTGAGCGAGGCGTGACCCGCTCCACCAACACTTTCAATGTCTCTCGACCTTCTTCGCTATGCCGTTCGACGGTCGAAAGCCGTTCATCCATTCGCACGAGCAAAAACCGTAATTCCTGCAATTCGGGCGACATCCCCTCACCGCCCCCGTAGATACTTCTGCCTTCTCCATTCTGCTCTCCATTGCCAGAGGGGCGAACACGGGGGGAAAAGGATGCCGTGTCTGGCCAATGGGGATACCCCACCTGCCGCGTGCTGCTGCCCACCTGCCGAACAATGGCGAGAAACAGGGGGATCAGTGCGATGCCGACCAACGCCACGATGAGGATCACAAACACGCCACCGCCAAGCGCAGCGAGGGTCACATCCCACGCCCCATACGAGCCAACGATACCAATGCTTCCCTTTGCGAGGGAAGGCCAACCAACCACACCCGATACTGCAACATCCATAGGCTCTCCAACACGCAATATTAAAGAAAACCCGCTAAAAAAAGAGAGAGACACCCTGCTGAACCAGCGAGGGTGCCCACGTCCTTCCTACTCCACACGAGGAGTTCCGGCTATTGTGCTGTGTACACTGAAAAAACCTCTTACGACTCGCCTCCTTTCGCCCGTCGTGCCGCTTCTGACGGGAGGGGGGACACATCGGGTGCCTGCTGCCCTCCCGACCGCCGCCGCGGAGCGGGGTGCCATTCACGAGCCGCGCCGCACTGCAGACACCGCAGGAGCACCCGTCCTCGTGGCAACACGGCCACCTCGTGATGCGGCCCATCGGGGCTACACATCACGAAGCCATTTGCGTCTGATTCATTGGAAAGTGCCAACACTGCCCCGCAGTGCCGACATCGTATCACTGCTTGCATAAGCGTACGACCTTGCTTTTTGTTTGGATTTCATATATTGTACGGAGACGGTTCAAACCGCGCAAGCCCGCCAACGATTTCATTTTTCCTATTTCTCTGCACGTCGAAATAGGAAAAAAGTCATCCTACCCCTTAGTTGCCTTTTTGTTCACCATACGGTAGACTTAAAGTTGATACCATACACTCGTACGATGGGTTGTTCAAGTGAGGAGAAACCAAAACAACCCCGCTTTTGATGATCCCAACGCACCACAGCAACAAAACCACACACCCACAGACGGCACACGCCACCCAAGAAAACACGGCTCATCTTTCGCACGAAAGAGTTTCGGACTAGGGAAAGGGTTAGGAAGCTATGAAAACCGGATCTCGTCCACTGCACACACGAAAACAGTGGCATATCCTCTCACCCATCAAACTCACGACATCCTTCGCACTGATTGTTCTTCTCTTAGCAGGTACGACCGCGGCACTTCCGGGTGCGACGTGGTTATTCCCCACGCACACGGCTTATGCTGCGGGGCCGTGGTATGTCGATGCAGCTATCGACGATGATACCGGCCTTGATTGTAAGAGCGATCTCACTCCTTGTAAGACCATTGGGGCTGTCCTCAACAAGACAGATTTTGCCGATGGCAATACGATTAATGTTGCCGCTGGCACCTATACCTACACCGAGACCCTGACGCTTGCCAAGAGCGCGGTCATCGTAGGGGCGGGCAAAACCAGCACCATCTTCGATGGTCAAGCCACCAACCGCATATTCGATATCCAAAGCGGGGTATCGCTTTCCATCAGCGGGGTGACCATCAAGAATGGCAAGGCAGACAACGGTGGTGCTATCAGGAATGCTGGTGATCTAACCATTGAGCAATCAATACTGACCACCAACGAGGCGACTGCCAAGGGTGGTGCCATTTACAACACCGGCAAGCTTCTCCTGAGCACCTCGACTATCACCAACAGCGTTGCGGCGACTGATGGCGGAGCCATTGCCAACGACAACGCGGCAGGCCAAGTAACGATTGAGCAATCCACGCTTGCCAACAACGAGGCAAAACAAGGTGGTGCGATTTCCAACATCGGCTACGTAAGCCTCCTGAATGCCACTATCAGCGGCAATACGGCTACTCACGGTGGTGGTCTCATCAACTTCGGCAAGCTGATGATGCACAGCACGACCATCGCCTTCAACCAAGCGACCCGAGGTGGTGGTCTATACAACGAGAATGCGATATACGGCTCGCCCTACAGCAGCGAGACTGTCACCTCCAAGAACACGCTTCTCGCCTCCAACACCGCCTCCGATAGCGGCCCCAACTGCTGGACGGATGAGGACATCAACTCCCGGGGTTACAACCTGATAGACAATACCAGTGGATGTCCGGGCTTTAGTGCTGTTGATGGCCCGAACGACCTGGTTGGGACATCTATCAACCCGGTCAACCCCAACCTCAAGCCGCTGGCGCACAATGGCGGCGACACCTGGACGCACGAGGTGGGTTATAGCGACACCAACACGCCGGTTGATGCCGGGTCGTGCACAGATGGCGGCGATAGCCAAGACCAACGTGGTGTCGCACGGCCCAATAACGACTCCCTGATCGACAATATTGATGACGGGTGTGATATTGGGGCCTACGAGGTCACCCCGCCCCTCGCCATTGACGATGCCGCTGCTACGCCACAGGGTACCGCAGTGATCATCAATGTGCTTGAAAACGACGAGCACCCCGACCCCGTCCTTGAGACGACCGACATCGACGCATCGACTGTCCAGATCTTCGACCCAAACAACAGCAAATACTCGACCGGGCCGGTTGACCTCAACAAGGGCACGGCAGAGGTGAATGCCGACGGCACAATCACCTACACGCCCTTCAACGTCAGCCAAACTGGCGACGACACCTTCACGTACATCGTCAAGGACAGCCGTGGGTGGGCCTCCAACGAAGCCAACGTCACGGTTGAGCTTGAAATCCCCTGTACGACCAACGAGCTAATCGCAGCGATTGAGGAAGCCAATACCGACAGCAATCGCGACACGATTTTTGTCTCCTCAGCCTGCTCCTACGAGCTAACCGCGGTCTACGACACTGCGGCTCCCAAGGGCAATGCGGGTCTTCCCGACATCGAAACCCCAATCACCCTCAAGACCATCAACAACACGCCGGTGACGATTAACCGTGCCGATAGTGCAAGCACCAATTTCCGCATCTTCAACATTGTGGAGGGTGGCGAGCTTGAGCTTGTCAACCTTGACCTCACCAATGGGCAGGCGGCGAGCGGCCAACACGGTGGGGCGATATACAGCACGGGTATCCTAACGCTAACCGGCACGACCGCAAATGACAACCAAGCGGTGAATGGTGGTGCGGTGTATGTGGAAAACAACTCCGACACCGAAGTGGCCATCAAGCGCTATACCAGTGGCGATAATCGCCGTTCTTCGCTCAACGGCAACATCGCGACGGGTGAAGGCGGGGCGATATTCAACGCAGGCGGCCCGCTGACCATCAACCGCGGCGATATCAACGACAACCAAGCCCAGGGAGGCAATGGCGGCGCAATTGCGAACACCGGCGGTGCGCTCGAAATCAAGAATAGCGATGTCAAATCCAACTGGGCATCGGGCAACGGTGGTGGTATCTACGACACCAGCTCTGATGATTTGACCATCCAAAACGTCAATATCGAAGAGAATGGCTATCAAGACACGACGACCAAGACGGTTGACGGTGGTGGTATCTACAATACCAACAGCAAGCTGACACTGACCGACTCCTCCGTGGAGAACAACCGCGCCACGGGTAATGGCGGCGGGGTCTACAGCACTGGCGAAGCCGAAATCAAAGACAATGATATTCGCTTCAACGGCAAAAATGCAGACAACGACCCCGAAAGCGCCAACGGTGGGGGTATCTACCACGAAAGCAGCCAAAAGCTCTACATCCGCAACAACCGTATCAACGAAAACCAGACCAAGGGCAATGGTGGGGGTATCTACAACACCAGCCACAATGCTGAGATACGGCTTGGCGACACGATAAAGAACATTGCGGAGGGCAATGGCGGTGGCTTCTACAACGATAGCGGCAGCGAAACGGCCAACCTCCTCCTGACCGACACCACGCTCCAAGAAAACCAAGCAGAGCAAGGTGGCGGTGTATACTCCACCGGCACCAGCAGCAAGATGACGATCCGCTACACCTCCATTGCCGACAACCTTTCTGATGGCGATGGGGCAAACGTCTACCTTGCTTCTGGCACGATAGACTTTGACCGTATCACGGTGAGTGGTGGCGCATCGCAGGCCAACGGCGGTGGGGTTTATCTTGGCGCAGGCACGCTGACCATTGATACGAGCACCATCAGCACGAATAGCGCCAATGAGGCTTCTGGTAATGGTGGTGGGTTCTACATTGCCAGCGGCAGCACGGTTGATATCAAGAACTCAACCGTCACGAGCAACACGGCCTCTTCTGGCCAAGGCGTCTACAACCTTGGTATAATCGAGCCATTCAGCTCAATCATCGCGGGCAACCCAGTTGGCGGGTCAAGCGACTGTGCGGGCACGGGGACATTCACCTCGCAGGGTTTCAACCTTGCCCACAGCAGTTGTAATTTGGGCGGAACGCACGACATTGACTCGGGCACAGCCAACGATCCTCGCCTCGGCCCGCTTGCTGACAACGGCGGCTGGCGCAATACCCATATGCTGATTGCGGGCAGCCCCGCCCTCGATGTGGGGAGCTGCAACGGTGCCGCTGCCGGCTCCGAGGAAGACCAACGCAGACAACCCCGCCCCATCACCCCCAAGAACTTCTCTGGCACCCTGCCGGACGACGGGTGTGATGTTGGGTCGGTTGAAGGTGTTCTCATCATTGTAAATACCAACCAAGATGGGGAAGATAAAGACACAACCGACTCGACCTGCGAGCTTGAGGGCAACAGCGACCTTTGTACCTTGCGGTCGGCGATTACGGTCGCCAACAACTACGAATCGACCGACAATATTTCCTTCAACATCCCTGGCGATGGCCCGCACACCATTGCGGTAGACACCTCGCTTGGCGTGATGAAAATCGAAGAGCCGACCATCCTGAGCGGCGATTCGCAACCGGACGCGAAGTGTGTCAACGACAGCCCCGAACTGCACGAGCTACAGATTATCCTGGACGGCCAGGGAATGGGCACCAACGACCACGGTCTCCACGTCACGTCGGGTGATAGCATCATCCGCGGCTTGAAGATCCAAAACTTCTCTGGCAGCGGTATCTACCTGGAGTCGGGGGATGATAATAGCGTTTGGTGCAACCACATCACGAATAATGGTCACAGTGGTGTCCTAATCCAAGGCTCCTCCTACAACCGCATTGGTGAGCGGTGGCAGGAAAACCGCAAGCGCAACGTCATCTCCAGCAATGGCGAGAATGGGGTGACTATCATCTCCGGCTCGCACAACACCATCCGCACGAACGATATCCACTCCAACGGCAAGCTGGGCATCGACCTGGGCAACGATGGCATCACGCCCAACGACCCCAGCGACCCGGATGATGGCCCCAACGAACTTCAAAACTTCCCGCAGCTGACCAGCAAGCCGACGATGGATGCTGACGGCAACATCACCGGCTGGGGCGGCACAATTGAGGGGGTACTCTACAGCACTCCCAAAATGAATTTCAACATCGACCTCTACACCAACGATACGTGTGATGAGTGGAATGGCGAGGGCCAATCCTATCGCCGCTCCCACCGCATTTACATTGGTGATAGTGGCCGGTCAGACTTTGAGTTCGACTACGAGCCGATGAACGAGACGGAGCAAGAAGCCTTCCTCTCCTTCACCGCCACCGATGAGAACTTCAACACGTCCGAATTCTCATTCTGCTCGATGTTCAACTCAAGTATCAGCGGCAAGGTGTGGATTGATGCCAACCGCGATGGCTTGCAGGGCGACACGGAAGCGCCTGTTGCCGATGTCAACGTGCACCTCTACAACGACCAAGGCCGCCTTGAGCAGAGCACCAAGACCGCCGCGGACGGTACCTATACCTTCGAATACTTGGGAGTGGGTTCTTACTACCTCAAGGTCGACCGACCCGCAGGTCTCAAGTTCACCGACAGCAACCAGGGCGATGACGATACGCTTGACAGCGATATCGACCCTGTCACCGGCAAATCGGCCACGATTTCGCTTCCCAACAGCACCGACGAAGCCAATTGGGACATTGGGCTGAAGGCCACGGGCATCACCCTGACTGAGTCTGATGGCAGCACCGATGTGACGGAGGGCCTCTCAACCGACACCTACACGTTGCGTCTCAATGGCCAGCCCACCCATACGGTCGAACTCAAGATCACGACGGATGGCCAAACAACGGTTGACCCAACCGAGTGGACATTCACGCCAGAGAATTGGGACACCGAGGCCAAGGTCACGGTCACGGCGGTGGATGACGACATTGATGAAACACCTACCCACATAGGCGTCATCACCAACGAATTTACCAGTGTTGACCCCGACTACAACGAGACGATCCTGGTCAACGCCAATATCACGGATAATGACGGCGTTGGGGTGAGTGTCAACCCCACCGAATTGCACATCTACGAGGGCGGAGAGCCGGGCGTCTTTGAGCTATCGCTCACCGAAGCGCCCAGCGAAGACGTGGTGATTGGCTTCGACACCGATACCCAAGTCAAGACCATCCCGTCTATCACCTTCACGCCCACCAACTGGGATACGGTCAAGCCCGTTAAGGTGGAGGCGCTCAAAGACGGCGTGATTGAGGGCGAACACACCAGTGTGATACGTCCCATCGCCAGCAGCGCCGACCCGCGCTACAACGGCATTACGATTACCCGTGTCCTGGCCAAGATCGACGATGGTCTCGTGACGATTGAGCCATTGGAGTTGGAGGTCACGGAGGGCAGTGGCGAGGCGACCTACCAAGTCTACCTCACTGAAAAGCCCACCTCCACGGTCACGGTCAATCTGCAGCCCGATGCGCAGGTGCAGGTGAGCCAATCGACCCTCACCTTCGACGAGACCAACTACGATTCGCCGCGCACCATCACGGTGGAGGCGGTGGATGATGCCATCATTGAGCCGCAGCACATCGGGATGATCGACCACAGCTCAACGCAGGCGGGCGGCGGTATCTACCAAGGCCTCAACCTGCCCAGCGTTGAAGTGACGATCAATGATAATGATAATGCAGGGATTGGCGTCAGTCTCAAGGAGCTGTCGGTTTCTGAGGAAGGCCCCACCCGCGCCACCTACGAGGTCTGGCTGCACAGCAAGCCGGCCCCCGGCACCACGGTCATTATCAAGATCACCACGCCTGATGGCCAGACGCAGATCTATCCCAAAGATCAGCTGCTCTTCGACCAAGACAACTGGGATACACGCACCGAGGTTGAGGTTGAGGCGATTGACGATGCCAAGATTGAGGGCATCCACACGGGCCGCGTCAAGCACGAGGTCTCGAGTGGCGACCCCGACTACGATAGCTTCTTTATGAACGATATCATTGTCAATATCCTTGATAATGATGTGCCCAATATTGAAGTCTCGCCGACCAGCTTCAAGGTGTCGGAAGAGGGCGAAACCTCTGGCGAATATCAGGTCAACATCGGCCTGGAGCCAG
>CAZGLO010000106.1:0-9947 GCA_964526735.1 uncultured Chloroflexaceae bacterium
CGATCCGAGCCGCAAAATATTCTGCGCGGCGTTGAGGTCACGATCTGCCACATAGCCGCAGGAGGAACAGGTATGCACCCGGTCTGCCAGTGTTTTAGGAACATCGGGCAACGCACCGCACTGACTACACGCCCGGGTCGTGTTGTGGGGCGAAACTGCAATCACGGTCACACCAGCCTCTTCCGCTTTGTACGACAGGATATGCAGGAACATTCCCCACGCGACATCCAGCGTGGATTTTGCCAACCGGGTGCGGGCAATGCCGCGAATATTCAATTCCTCGTGAACAACTGTACCATAGCGCGCCACAAGCGCACGAGCGGTTTTGTGGTGGAAGTCTCGCCGCAGATTGCTCACCCGCTGATGTTGCCTTTGCAGCGCATGAACCGCTTTAGCTCGCCGCTTGCTGCCTTTTTGCCGTCTCGCAACCTTGCGCTGTGCCCGTCGCAATGCTGCTTGTGCTTTTCGATAGTATTGCGGCGGCGCAACGCTTTCGCCTTCCGACGTGACCAGGAAGGCTTTCAGGCCAAGGTCGATACCCACCGCAGGCTCATCTGCTTGTGCCATGTCCACCGGCCCCAGGTCGCACGAGAACACCACATGCCAGCCATCGGCCTCGCGGGTGAATGCGACGGTTTGGATCATGCCTTCAATCGGACGATGCAACTTGACCTTCACGCGCCCAATATGCTGGAAATACACGCGCTGCCCGTCGAAGCGACAACCATCCCCGTAGGACGGGAACTCAACCGTGGCAAAGCGGTTGCGGCCTTTGAAGCGTGGATAGCCCGGTGTCTCGCCCGTCTTGACCCGGCGAAAAAAAGACTGAAACGCTTTATCCAGCCGCCGCAAGGTCGCCTGACAACTGGAGAAGTTCGTCGCAGCAAGAAAGGCGTTGGTTTTGCGAGCGGCTTTCAACTGTGCCGACTGGTCGCCATACGACACGCTGCGCTGCGCTTCCTCCCACATCTGTTTCCGTTCGGCAAGCGCATCATTGTACAGCCGCCGGTGGGTTTCCAACATGGCACCCATCGCAGTAGCCTGCTGGCGGGTTGGGTACAGTCTGTATTTGAACGCTTTCCGCACAGCCTAGCTCCGTTTCTGCTGTTCGATGTACTTCTGGATAGTGTCAGCCGAGACATGACCCGCACTGCCGACGTAATAGCTTCTACTCCACAGCGACGGAAGGCGGCTTTTCAAGCCAGGGAATTCTGTGCGCAGAATGCGAGAGGTATAGCCTTTGAATTGGTTAACCAGATGTTGTGGCGCTTCCGTGGGCGGCGCGCACACAAAAAGATGCACATGATCCGGCATAATTTCCAGCACTTCAATCTGCGTCGCCAACACTTGTGCTTTTTCATGCAGCAGTGTGGCGAGACGTTCAGCAACGCTGTCCACCAATACCGCACGGCGATACTTCGGACACCAGACGAAGTGATAATACAAGGCGGAAACCCCACCAGCATGCCGTTTGTAGCGTTGCGAACTCATGTGTTCATGATACCGCACCGTTCGATAAATGTCAACTGTATAACCTTAGCACAAAAGGAGGAGGGCGCATTCTCCTGCCGCCTAAAGACGGCAGTCCCCTGCGCTTAATTCGATGGAAAAGAACATTCTTGTTGCATACGCAACCCGCTCCGGCACCACCACCGGAGTAGCAGAGGTCATCGCAAGCAAGCTCCGTGCACGCGGGGCGCATGTCGATGTGCGACGGTTTGAGAAGGCCGGAAAGATTACCGACTACGACGGGGTGATTGCGGGGAGTCCGATCTTTCAGGGGCAGTGTGCCGACTCGATGAAGTGGTTTTTGCGCCTTCACGCCAAGGAATTGCAACGCCGTCCCTTCGCCTACTTCTTCACGTGCCTCTCTCTAAGCGCCAACCCAAACGACGATCAACAATTTCCCTTTTCGCTCTTTGTTGACCACTCATTTGGCGGAACGGCGGTGCCACAAAAGAACGCAGGCGCGACGGTCGAATCCTATCTGACGTGCGTTTCGACGCCGCAAATACCCACCCCGGCACACGTGGCGTTCTTCAAGGGCGCACTTGACTATTCACGGCTCAGCTTTGTGCACGGGTTGGCCTTGCGGGCGATATCACTGATTGCCCGCGATATTAAAGAGGGCGATTTCCGCAATTGGAAAGCGATTAATCAATGGGCAGAGGAGTCGCTTGTGCCGTCGTTTATTGCTGCTCCATCGTAAGTTTCTTGGCGGCAATCTGCTCTAGCCCTTTCTTGGCGGCGGCATTGTCGGGGTTGAGGTCTATCACGTTGAGCAGGGCAATCTCCTGGTCTTCGATATCCTCTACGGCCCCGCTCAGCCACAGCCACGCCTCTTCATTGGTCTCATCGTGCTCTGTGACGCGCAATAACAGGTCGCGCGCTCGTTCTTTGTCACCGTGTGAGAGCGCGACCGCGCCGTCGTAGAGCCATTCGGCTATCTGCTCTTTGTCCATATTTCCCCCTATATCTTGTATAGACGTGTCGGTTGTGGTACGATCTGGTATGATTTGGTGTATGAGCTTCGTTGCTAGCTCTATCACAATAGCATGTGCTGCTACGAGATTCAAGTACCTTATACCCGATACACTATATGAACGAACAACTCCCTGCTCCTCCCGAGCGAAGTCTAGCAAAAACGCTTGGCTATTGGGTTTTTATCCTACTCGGCATCGCCTATATATTCAACCCAACCGCCGGTATTTTCGAGCTTATTCCTGACAATATGCCAGTTATTGGCAATCTTGACGAAGCCGGAGCGACTGCCCTCGTCATCGCATCTATTCAGCAGCTCCGAAAGTAGCATGGAGCCACATAGCACCCCTTCAACCCACCCAACAACCGATCTGTTAGGCCAATCGTCGGGCGACCCATCAGGCCGCCCACCCACTCACCCCACCCACACATCTCCCCGCTTCTTCAACCAGTGGGGAGCACTGTTGGTCGTCCTGCTGATAGGGCTTGGGCTACGGTTCGCTATGATGGGCATGCTGCCTCGTGAGGGGTTTATCAGCGATGAGGCGGAATATCTGGCATCAGCGACGTGGCTCGCGCAGGGACGCGGGTTTGCGTGGCACCAGGGGTGGTTCTGGACACGCGCCCCGCTCTACCCGCTCTTTCTTGCTGCCCATATCCGGCTCTTTGGAGTAACATTAGCGCCCATCTACCTCACGCAAATCCTCCTCAGCCTGCTCAATATCGTGCTCGTTTATGTGCTTGCGTTGGGTATTGGCAGCACCACTAGCTCGCAACGGAATGAGCGCCGGGCGTGGATTGCGGCATTCTTCGCGGCGATATTCTTCCCATTCGTCACCTACCCGCATATGCTGTTGAGCGAAACTCTTTACCTGACCCTGCTGTTGACCGCCTTCATTGGGCTGACGCGCTGGGCGATGGTGGTGGAGCGCGGCACAGCGCATTGTACTATCAGGAGCATCCCTAGTATCGCCAAGATGACCCTCCCCCCCGCTCTGCCTCTCTGGCTTGCGGGGATTGTCTTTGGGCTGGCGACATTGACGCGCGGCTTGACGTTGGGGTTTTTGCCTATCGTGGCGGGATGGGTGTGGTGGGTCAGCCGCCGGTCGCAAGCAAATCACGAATCGAGTGGTCAGCGGCGGCCTTTGCAATCCCTTTTATCCCTGCGGCCCATACGAATCGCGGGTGGATTTTTGTTGGCGGTGGGTATTATCATCGTGCCGTGGTCTCTCTACGCAAGTATGACCTATGGCGGGCCGGTGATTGTCGATACGACGGGCGGGTTTAACCTGCTGGTTGGGGCGCGTACGGCCTATGATGGCAAGCGCAACGACGCCACCCCCCGCAACTTTGTCCTGGCCCTGCTTGATGAGGGGCTAGATGAGCAAGCACGACATACGTTGATGAGCGACTCGTGCCTCTACCAACGGGGCGATGCGCACCTTCTCAACGCATTGAGCCGTCCGGTTGATGAGCTATCGCAGGCGGCGCGCCAACAATTGATGATTGCCGAGGGGGTGTGCCTTATTCAGGCGGCTCCCGTTGGCTTCCTGGCGAAGAGCGCAGGAGAGTTGGTCGATCTCTTCCAAATCAACTATGCGGGCGATGAGCGGATGACTGATGGCTTTGCAATGGGGCGCATATCGCGGTGGTATAGCGTGGCGCTCTTCCTGCTTGAGGATACGCTCTATGTCGTGCTTGTGCTGTTGGCGGTGGGAGGATGGGCCACGCTCCGCCACACGCCTCTGTCGCGGCTGATAGGGCTATGGTGGCTCTACCACCTGCTGACTGCACCATTGCTCTTTGCCATCAACCGCTTCCGGCTGCCAATGCTCATCTTCGTGACTATCTATGCGGCGGCGGCTATCGTGGCGTGGCGAGTGCGAACATCGCCTCCTGCCGCCTCCCCATCCTCTCCCCCCTCCTCCCCAACGCCGCGCTTGGGCAAGGGAACAGCCGTGGTGCTCTTGCTGATAGGTACTATCGTGCTTGCCCCGCACGCCTACCTCCAATCGCCGCCGTCGTCGTGGGCTTCCTATCTTGGCCCATACCCCTCTAGCGTAGAGGCGACGATGTTGGCATGGAAGACCCGTCCAATGGGCGTGCGCGACCAACGGATGATTGCGGCCCTTCACGGTACGGTGTGGGGCGATGCGGAACATGCTCGTGAGTTGCTCGCAAAGGGAGGGTTATCGAAGCGGGTAGAAACACTCGCCCCCGCCTTGATTGCTGGGCTTGAGGGCGACCCCGCCGCCGGTTTGGCATTGTTGCCGGATGAGGAGACGATCACCGCCACGGGCGATTGGCGGGCATCGGTGGTGCGCGGAGCGTTGTTGCGCCGGATGGGCCGTGAAGAGGAGGCCAAAGCCGCATTTACCCCCGTCTTCGTGGATGACCACAATCCGGTCGTGTGGGCGTGGGAATGGCTTTCCCCGCCTCCCGCCTCTCACATCGACCTCGCAGGCAACCTTGATCTCGGCTACATCCAAGGGTTTTACCTTGGCGAAGGCGATCCATCGGCGGGAGGGACATTTCGCTGGTCGGGGCCGCAGGGGTATTTGCGCTTCCCGCAGCAGGGCACAGGCCAACCACAGCAGCTTTGTTTCCGGGCGGATGGGCGCGGCTACCCAACAGACCGCCCTCTCCCGACACTGACCATCGTCCACCGTGGCAAGGATGTGGCGTTGGTCAATATGAGGCGGGCGGTTGAGACATATTGTCGGCCTCTCCCGCCGACCCCCATTGGAGAGGATGTTCTTGTCATCATCCGCAGTCCCATCTTTATCCCGAACGCGGCTGATTTGCGGGCGCAACAAGGGCCGCAAGTGGGGCAATTGCGGTTGTTAGGCGTCCGGCTTGATTGGGCGGAGGTGCGGAGCCGTGCAGAGTGAGACGGTGTCGCGAGTACAATGGGGATGGTGGGGGCTGCTGATTGCGCTGGGCGTGGCGCTTGGGCTGCGGCTGGTTGTGTGGCATTGGCATACCTACTACCCGCTTGGCGGCGATGAGCAGGAATACCTTTCCCAAGCCCTGACCCTCCTCCGCGACCACCGTTATGAAGAGCTTCGGCTGATGCGGCCACCTCTCTATGGGGTATTTTTGGCGGCGGCTATCGTGGTGGTCGATTCGCTGGTACAGCAATTGCGGCTGGTGCAAGCGCTGATCAGCGTCGCCACCGTCATTCCCTTCTACCTGCTGACGACAGAGATCGCCACCGCCTACGACCGCTGGAATCGGCGGCCACCCAAACAGCTTGTCGCGCCTCTGATTGCGGCAGGGCTGGCGGCGGCAAGTTATACCCTCGCTGACCGCGCTACGGAATTGCTCTCAGAGACGCTGTTTCTCTTTGTGCTGACGACGTTTCTCTGGCTGTTGGTGCGTATCATCACAACGCCGCGCCACCGACGGCTTGTCGCAGCGAGTGCGGGTGTTGTATTGGGCATCCTGCTGCTGATTCGCTCGGTCGCCCTACCACTGTTGCCGCTTGGGGTATTGTGGTTGGCGGCGAA
Organism: uncultured Chloroflexaceae bacterium; assembly: GCA_964526735.1. Taxonomy (GTDB): domain Bacteria; phylum Chloroflexota; class Chloroflexia; order Chloroflexales; family Chloroflexaceae; genus JAAUSY01. The sequence continues at coordinate 5,991 of CAZGLO010000106.1, forward strand.
TGCCCCTCCCAAGCGCCCCCTCTTGACGTGGGCACGCTCACAAGGCCGCCACGTCTTTTTCTTTGCCATCGCGACGCTGATTGTTATCCTGCCCTGGACAGCGCGCAATACGCTGCGATATGGCGCTCCTATCCTCATCGATACGACGGGCGCAGAGAACTTGTGGCTCGATAATGACCCTAATGGCCGCGAATGGGTCAAGCAGCAGTTGTATGCGCTTGGTGATGATAGAGCCGCCCGCCAAGAACTCGCCACCGAACGCGGCATCGCAGCGATATTGTCGCATCCAGGCCACTTTGCGGCGAAGGCGTGGGGAGAAATACAGCATTTCTTTGCGCTGGAGTACACCGATGATATGCGGGCGCGGCCAGTTATTTGGGTGCCACCGGCAGAAGTATGGGCGCGTTTGCTGCTTGGCGATGGGTTATTCGTCCTGATCGTGGTGGTTGGGCTGATTGGGTTGTGGAGCACGCCAGTACGCGCCGCCGCCTGGCAATCATCCCCCGCGCCGCGGTGGAGCGACCCACGGTGGTTGTTTGGCCTATGGGCGCTTTATCTCCTTGCCACGGCTGCCCTCTTCCACGTCGAATTGCGCTATCGCCTGCCACTCTACCCCGTTCTCATCCCCTACACCGCAATTGCGATACAGCGGGTGGTGCGCGGGGAGACGCATCGCCGCCGTTCGCTACGGCAGTGGGCGATTGCGATTGTGGTGCATCCTGCCACGATTGCGCTTTGCCTGATGCTGCTACATGCCCCCTACCCGCTACTCGCCTGGGATATTGGGTGGAAGCACGTACGGCTTTCGCAGGCGGCTGCGGCCATCGAAGAGCACGACCCCTTTGTCGCCGAGGAGCTTGCACAGGCGGTGCTTCTGCACGACCCCGACTCGGTGGTGGGGCGGGTGACGTTGGCGCAAGTTGCCCGTATGCAGGGCCAGACGGAGCGGGCCAAGACACTGCTGTATGATGCCATCGCCCTCTTGCCCGCGCACCCGTTGCCACACCTGCTCTTGGGCGATATGCTGCGGCAAAATGGTAATCTTGATGCCGCAAGAGAAGAGCTTGCATATGAGGCATCGTCGTTGCAAGACCTCCAAATGTGGAGTTGGCGATGGTTCACCACCCAACCGTCATCCACCGTGAACGTGGGTGGCGGGCTTGATTTGGGGATGATACGTGGCTTTCACCTTACGAATGGTGATAATGCGCATGCTGCTGCCGATTGGCGGTGGACAAAGGGAAAAGCATACCTTCGTGTGGCGGCAACGGGATGCACGACCCTCACCCTCCGCCTTGCATCAGGGCGTCCTCCCGACGCGCCACAGCCATTGGTCAGGGTGAGGGCGGACGGGGTGGAGAGGCAATTCCGCACCGCCAGCGAGTGGCGTGATTACGAGATAAGGCTCTTTCCCCCGCCAAGCGCCAATGCAAAGCCAATAGAGGTGCAAATCCTCAGCGACACATTCACCCCCCGCGATTACGAGCCGACCAGCGATGATGGGCGCACATTAGGCATCAAAGTCGACCGGCTGAGTTGTTTCCCGCGCCACGCACCATAATACCTATGCGACTGCGACAGCTATTCACCAAAATCACCAATCCGCTTCGTTCTCCCAACCGCACAACCCGAACAACGGTCATTCTTGTCGTTCTTTTGCTGATTGCGGCGGGGTTGCGGTTGCTGCTATGGTCACAGCCGCTGCATGAGCCTGCCAACGACGAAAATGAGTATATTGCCGTTGCGTATGACCTGTTGGAGGGGCGCGGCTGGACGTTCTACGAGGAGTATCATTGGCTCCGCGCGCCGCTCTACCCGCTTTTCCTGGCAGCCTCGCTGTGGCTCACCAATGGCGACCTCCATTTGGCGGCGCTGCCCAATATCGTGCTTAGTACGGCAACCGTTGTACTCATTTTCTCCTTCACGCGGCTGCTCATACCGCCGTCCGAAGGGAGAGCAGCGGGGGAGGGCATTGGGGAGGATGTTGGGGAGGATGTTGGGGAGGATGTTGGGGAGCGTGCGCCACTGCTTGCGGCGGCAGTGGGTGCATTCCTGTTCACCTTCAACACCTTCGCAAGCCTCTATATGAGCGAAACGCTGTTCACCTTCCTGCTGACTGCATCATTTACCCTGCTGCTATGGTGGAAACGCACCTATCAGCCCCTCTTACCCGTCCCCCGCGCTCCCCGCAAACGAGGGTTCTGGATACTTGTCGGTGCGGGGGTGCTCTATGGATTGGCGACGTTGACCCGCTCTGTATCGCTAGCATTTTTGCCCTTTGTTGTGGCGTGGATAGCGTGGGATAGTGAGCTTGTACAGCGGTGGCGGGCGATTTGGAGGGAGCGCACCACCTATATTCGGCTTGGGCAAGGGATTTTGTTCGCCCTGGTGGTCGTCTTGACGATTGCGCCGTGGACAATCCGCAATTGCATCGCCTATGGACGGTGTATCCCTGTCGAGACGGGTCTATCTTACAACCTGTGGGCATTCAGCGAGCCAAAGGTGTCACGCGACACGATTTTCCGCACGCTAGAGAGCATCTCCAACCCCGCCGAACGCGCCGATATCGCTACTCAACGTGGGTTGGCGCGGCTGCAGGAAGACCCTGCTATCCTGCTCCGCAAGCTCTACCCCAACTGGACGATGATTTGGCGTATCAAGCCGATCCAAGACCGTTTTCTCTTGCCAAACTATTACACAGACCCGCCACCGTTGGTCTTTTTAGGCGCATTGCTCCTTGATGACCTCCTCTATGTGGTTATCCTGATTGCGGCGGTGGGGGGCGTGGTGTGGCGGCTCATACGCCCATCGCCGTCGCGGGCCGAATGGCGGTTGATGGCCTTGCCGCTGCTCTGGATGGGGTATATCATCGCCACCACCATGCTGACCCACGGGGAAGGCCGTTATCGCCACTTCTTTTTCACCTTCCTTATCGCATTTGCCGCCATTGGGTTGACTACTCTGCTTCACAACCGCCGTCCGTTCTGCTTCAGGCCCATCACCGTCCCCCCGCTGTGGATGCGCGGCATTGCAATGGGAAGTGGGGTACTCTTCTTGGCGATGGCTCTCTCCCCACTCCTGCGCTATTACCCGTGGGAATGGGCAATTGGTGGGGCACAACGCAGTGCATACCGTATCGTGGCAGATAGCGCCGCGGCAATGGGCAATCTCCCCCTCGCCGAGACCTCCTATCAGCGGGCATACCAAGCGCAAAAGACCGCAGATGGACGGCTACTGCTCGGCAACCTCTACCTGCAAATGGACGATATTGAGCGGGCTGAGGAGGCATTTGAGTCGGGCTGGGAGCGGCGGCGGCGGTATGTTGCCGCGACGGCGTTGCTTGGAGACGTGATACGGCGGCAGGGGCGTGAGGAAGAAGCGCGCGAGGCGTTTGAGGGCTATTTCGTGGCGGAGCAGGCCGTGACCGATTGGAGTTGGGAGCATCTTTCCCCCCCGCCCACGTCCTTCATCGATGTGGGAAATGGCCTTGATTTTGGGTATGTGGGAGGCGTCTACAATGCGGAGGAGGTGCAAGGCGCGACCACCCGCTGGACAGACGGCCACGGTCTGCTGTCTTTCTCTGTGCCAATGACAACGACATACCTTCTTAGAATGCGGCTGGCGGCCCCTCGCCCTAATCAAGATAGCCAACATGCCAAAGATGTCGTTGCGGCGGTGTGCTACGGATACGCAAGTCAACACCACGAACGACACAATGACCTACCTTATGACCAGCATTCGTGCCATCATATCCCCCTCGCCCCGACGTGGCGCGTGGTATCGCTGATCATCCCCCCACCTCGCGCGGCGACATCACCCGTCATCGCATTAGAGAGCGGTACGTTCCATGCCCCAGATGGCCGTACGTTAGGTGTTTTGGTTGATTGGGCGACGTTGGAAAGGCTTACGGATAGCCCGTAAAGCCCAGGTGCTTTAGCCCTGGGATATAAGGGCTTT
>CAZGLO010000107.1:0-9484 GCA_964526735.1 uncultured Chloroflexaceae bacterium
TCCCACCGCTGAAAGCGGGTGGGTTTCCCGCCCTGAAGGGTAAACATCTATGAGCAAACTGTGACGCCATTATAGCTGAAACCTGCTCATTCGTCTTCAGGGGGTGGGGGTAGTTGAGGAATCATACCGTCATGTGCATCCGCAGAACAATACGCGCTTTATTCCCCTGGATATCGAGGTCGGCCTCGTCCACGAGAATACGCGCATCGTCAAAATGGAGGATGTGGGCGAGCTCTTCTTGTCCCCCACGCTCGGCAATATTGGCCAATATGCACGAGACTTCCAGAATCGGCTGTTGTTGGACGGCATCCGTCGCGATGTGAATGACGAAGGGAGTATCTCCATTGATGGCCAAAGTACCGCGCGCTACCGCACTCATCGCGGCAGTGAGCTTGGCCTGCTGCGTTAGCCCCATACGTTGTTCACGGGCGATTTGCCGTACGGTTTGGCGGAGCATAACGACATCCGTCTCATTCGTCACAAGCATATGATGGGCTTCCCTTTGTTCGCTAGTTTGCGTCATGGGTTTATGCGGAACAGTGTGAAAACCCTGTCCCGATAGCTACACGAGAGAACAGTCCCCCAACACGAGTGTCCCTCCAATGATATCATAGAAATTGTTCTCTTTCTTCCTGAATCGGCACATGATGCACACAGTGACTGGCCGATTTTGCAAGAGCGGGGGGAAGCGTCGCGGGGTTTTTCTGTGTCCGTGCTATAATAGCCGGACAAACACCTGTCGTGATATCGCAAGCATGTCCTACGGTCTAGAGGTAGTTATGAGGTAGTCATGTCCTCTCCCCTCTCTCAAACGATTATTTCACTTGTCATCACTGCGGTGATTGGCTATCAAGCAGCGACTGCTGCCCCACACTCATATAAACGACGTTCCTTTGCGTTTGCAACGGGAGCGTTTGGCATTCTTACCCTGTTTAATGCACGAGTCGCCCTCGCTGGCCAACAGTATGAGACGGCCACCTGGGTAACGACGCTTCCGCTGGTGATCGTCTTTATTCTGCTCACCGTCAGCCTGATCTACCTTGTCTTTGCGTGGCGCAAGGGCGAAATGCAAGCCCAACTCGACCACGTCCAAGAGGCCTTTCGGGAGGAGCGGGAACGGCGCGAAACCGTCCAGGCACAAAAGCGAGAAACCAAAGAACCCAGCAAAAAAGAAGACAGTGAGGGATAAGGAATTTCTATGGCGACAGATCTCATAGCACTTGGGCAACGAGCACGGGCCGCCGCCCGGCATATAGGCGTCTTGCCCCGCCAACAAAAAGATACCGCTCTCCACCGCATTGCCGATGCGCTTCATACACACCAGGAAGCCATCCTCGCCGCAAACGCGCGCGATATGGAAGCCGCCCGCGCCGCGGGTACTAGCCAATCGCTCCTCGACCGCATGCTGCTCACACCAGAGCGGCTCGCATCGATTGCGACTGATACGCGCAGCGTCGCCACCTTGGAAGACCCCGTTGGAGAGACCTCTGATGAGACGACCCTCCCCAACGGCTTGCATCTCCACCGGCGGCGTACGCCATTGGGCGTGGTGGGCGTGATATATGAGGCCCGCCCCAACGTCACCATCGATATTGCGTCACTCTGCATCAAAACGGGAAATAGCGTCATCTTGCGCGGCGGCAGCGATATCCGCCAGAGCTGTGAGGCGATTACCGCGGCGATTGGGCAGGCGTTGGAGGAGAGCGGGCTGCCGTCGGACAGCGTGCAGAGTATCACCGACCCCGACCGCGAATTGATACGCGGCCTGCTGCAGCTTGACCAATATGTGGATATGATTATCCCGCGTGGCGGCGGTGGTTTGCACCGATTCTGCGTAGAGAACGCGACTATCCCCGTCATTACGGGCGGTGTGGGCGTATGCCATATCTATGCCGACCCGACAATGGATATCGAGCGGGCTATCCCCCTCATCCACAACGCCAAAGTACAGCGTCCAAGTGTCTGCAATGCGCTTGACACCTTGCTTGTCCACCCCGATGTAGCGGCAAATCTGCTACCGAAGGTGGCCGAGTCGCTGTGCGCGGCGGGGGTGGAGTTGCGCGCCGATCCGCGTGCCTACGACATTCTAAATAATACCAATGCCGCCACCAGCAGTGGAAACAGCGATTGGAAGAACGATTGCAAGATCGTCCCTGCCCACGACGAAGACTTTGGCAAAGAGTTTATGGCGCTTATCCTGTCGATACGGGTGGTCGATTCGCTTGAGGAGGCAATAGAGCACATCAACGCGCACAGTCAAGGCCATACCGATGTTATCTTGACGCAGGATGACCAGGCCGCGCAGACCTTCATTCAGGCGGTTGATAGCTCGGCAGTCTTCGTCAATGCATCGACGCGCTTCAATGACGGGGGGCAGTTTGGCTTGGGGGCCGAAGTCGCCATCAGCACGCAAAAACTGCATGCCCGTGGCCCGATGGCTCTCCGCGAACTGACGACGTATAAGTGGGTGGCGACGGGCGATTGGCTTGTGCGGGGCTAGAGAGCATCTGGAGATAGCAAACGTGGGATATTCCCTCCAACTGGTATGGCTCTACCCGGAGCAGATGAGCATCTACGGTGATCGGGGCAATATCATCGCCCTGCAACGCCGCTGCGAATGGCGCGGTATCACGCTCAGCGTGGTATCGCTCACAGTCGGCAGTGCGGTAGATTGGTCATCGGTAGATTTGGCGTTCTTCGGGGGCGGGCAGGATAGTGGACAAGCATTGATTGCCGACGACCTGCTCAACCGCCAGGGCAACGCCTTGACCCACGCCATCCACGACGGCCTGGTGATGCTTGCCATCTGCGGGGGATATCAGCTGCTTGGCCATTCTTTCCTGACCCATACCGGCGAGCATATCCCTGGTGTGGGGGCCATCGACGTGACCACAGAAGCCAGCACCCAACGGATGATTGGCAATTGCGTGGTGGAGGTGAGTGGTACATTAGCCGAAGCATCGCCCTACCTAGTTGGCTTTGAGAACCATAGCGGGCGGACACGCCACGGCCCAGAGGTCACGACGTTGGGGCGCACGTTGGTGGGGTATGGCGACAATGGGCAAGATGGCTGTGCGGGGGTGGTGTCGCATAACACATTTGGGTGCTACCTACACGGCTCGCTACTGCCCAAAAACCCCCACCTCGCCGACCACCTCCTGACCCTCGCCCTGCAACGGCGCTATGGCCCATCGGCGGTGCTCTCGCCGCTTGATGATCGGTTGGAATGGCACGCACATCATCAGATGGCGTCGCGGCTGCTTGCCAACACACGCCACCACAAAAAACACGCATATGAGAGAAAGGACATATGAGCACCTATCAATCTCATCAGTCTCATCAACCTCATCAACCTCAAACAAATCAGCCAGACGAGGATGAAGTGGCTGCCGCCCTTGCCGCGATTGGCCACTACCTCGCCGCCGAGGCGACCGGCCAAGAACGAGATTGGGAGGCGGAAGACCAACCGCAATGGCGCACATCTGCCATCTTGGTGGCGCAGGGTATTCCGGTGGTGCGGGCCGCCCAACGCCCAACGTGGAGCAATATCGAACGCCTCCGCCGCGTCGGCCATGGAGGAACTGGGATTGTCGGCTTGTGAGCAGAAGAGCACAGAGACGGCAAATATAATCAGAATAACCACAATAGTCACAATAATCGCAACCGCTGAAGCAGGGCGTTTCCCCGCCGCCCCACCGCTTGGAGGCTCATATTGGGGTTCTGCGCCCAGAGGCAAGCATTTATGGCATGTATGAGAGATATCACCTACCGTGAGTATCGAGAACTCCCCGCTCCACGAGAGGTCGTCATTGAGACGCTCTGCGACACCAAAACCTGGGAAGTTCTTCCGACTGGGCTTGAGCATATCGGCGAATTTTGGAAGTGGGGAGACGAACTCTACACTCTCACCTGCGCAGATGAAACGCATACACCCGATTCGTGCGTCCTGCGGTGGACACTCACCCCCGCCACGCTCATTGGCGTGCGTGCCTCTATCAAGCTGACGCTGTATGATGCACACGTCTCTACGCACGTGTTGGTCGATATTGCGTTGATGCAGGGCAGCGAAGTGCAGGATACGGGGCTTGTCCTCTCGCGTCAGACGCTCACATCGTTGGTTGATGTGTGCCACAAGAAGCTGACAGCACTTGTCGTTGCCCGGTCGACCACGCCGGTCGCTCAAGCGATGGCGATGCATATGGCTTCCCCGCCCCACGCCTCGCCACAGATGTCGCACGAAGCCGCAACAACGGTGGGCACATATACAGAAGGAGAACAGCGTACAACAGGGGGAGTAGCCGATGTGGCAGTGGCAGAGTCCAGGCAGGATGGCCAAGTACCGAACCAATCACAAGCCCAAGCGCTGATAGACCGGCTACGCGACCGCTATCCAATCACCGTCGCCACGTTTGAGGAGATGGGCGCGCTTGACCATCTTGAGCATGTTTGGCAGCTTGAGCAGCGGTGGCAACGCATTATGGCGGGCGAGTATGACTCATCGGTCTACCAACTTCACTCTGGTTCGCCATCCGGTTCGCCATCCGGTTCGCCATCCACCTCATCCTCCGCCCTTTTGCCGCGGCAGGGGCCAACCAATGGCGTATTCTCTGCCCCCTCGCTTGACTTCGACCTTATCTATGCCGGAGCGGGCCTTGGGCTGCTGCACGCGGCAGTGATGGCACATTGCTACGGTTGGCGGGTGATGGTCTTTGACCGCGCCGAGGTCGGAAGCGCACACCGTGAATGGAATATCAGCCGGGGCGAGCTTGAGGCATTGGTGACTATTGGGCTGGTGACGTGGGATGAGCTTGAACCCGTGATTATGCGTGAATATCGCACTGGATTGGTCGATTTTCATACCGGCCCCTACAGCAGCATCGCCCATAATTCGCTTTGGCTGCCAGATGTATTGAGCCTCGCCATCGACGCCAATGGTCTCTTGGCATTGATGCGGCGCAAGCTTGAGGCGGCTGGAAGCACCATCCTCGATCACCGTCTCTTCTCCCGTGTTCTCGTGCCTGCAACGGGCACCACCCATGTGACGGTTGAGCTAACGCCGGTTGGCAATCAGCTCGGCAATCAGCTCGGCAATCAGCAAGATGGCCAACGTGAACAGTACACGGCCCAATTGCTGATGGACGGCATGGGCACAACCTCACCCCTTGGCCTTGTGCGCCACCGCGGCACCCCATTCGCAGGCATTTGCCCGACGGTCGGCACGGCGGTACGTGGCTTTGCGCAGGGGAGCGGCCCGCGTGAGGTAGACCCAACCATTGGCGATATCCTCATCAGTGTGGCCGATACGCAGGGCAACCGGCAATTTATTTGGGAAGGGTTTCCCGGCCGGGAGGATGAGATGGCGGTGTATGTGTTCTACTACGCCGCGTTGGGCGGAAAGCAGCACTACCGCCCCGATGAGCAACCACCCATTTCCCTGCTTGAACTCTTTGAGAACTACTTTTCGCTGTTGCCCACCTACAAGCAACCCGGCCCCACCTTCGCCCACCTCAAGCCGTTGTATGGCTATATCCCCGGGCGACACAGCCTAAGCCCACAGGAAGCGCCGCTCTTGCGGGGGGTTGTCCCCATTGGCGATGCGGCGGCGCAACAAAGCCCACTGACCTACTGTGGGTTTGGGTCGCACGTCCGCAACCTCCACCGCACGACGAGCCTCTTAGACTATGCGCTGCGGCAGGGGCTGTTGGAGCCGGAACATCTGGGGCATATCAATGCCTTTCAAACCAACGTCTCACTCAACTGGGTCTTCAGTCACTTTATGCAACCGTGGGGCCGCCCCCACAACGTCAATGAACTCCAAAACGTCTTTCTTCGGGCTTTGAATGAGCTGGGAACGCCACTTTCGGCACGGTTCTTTCAAGACCAGATGCGGTGGAGTGATTACAACAGTGTTATCTGGACGGTATTAATGAACTACCCCATCATTATCGCCAAGGCGTGGCGTGTGCTCGGTATGGCGGGAATTTATCAGTGGGCGCGAGATTATACGCGCTTTACGATGGAGACATTCCTCGCCGCGATTGCACGCACGTCTGGCCACGGGGTAGAGCGTGCGTCTCTCCGCCTGTTCGACCGCATTGCCCCGGCGCTCAGCCTCCGCATCCGCGGAAAATATGCCGAGTGGCGAGCGATGCGGTGGATCACGCCAACCTCATCACCCCGCGCGGAAGAGAGATTGGCACAGAGCGCACCATCACGACCGAGACGCACATCATAATCGTTTTCTTTGTGTCTGTACTGATAGAAAAGGGGGAAGTTCACCGGCTCTCGCTGTTGAGATCATACGCCGGTATGCTTCTCAGAGGGCACGGTGACGAATACCTATGAAACCAAGGATCCTTATCATTGGTGGAAGCTTCGCCGGACTCCACGCCGCTTTCGAGCTTCATCACACGCTTGGCGACAAGGCGGATGTCTCAATTATTGCGCCAGAAGACGAATTTGTCTTCCTTCCTTCTCTCATTTGGGTGGTAACTGGCAAGTGCCCGCCCAAGCGCATCTCGTTCGACCTCCGAACAGCACTTGAACCGCGCGGGATTTCGTTCATCCACCAACGGGTGGAGAAGATTGAGCAGGAGAATAATCGGGTCATCACCGATATGGGGACGTTCGAGTATGACTATCTAGTCATCGCGTCGGGGGCAGACCCCAATTGGGAAGCAGTACCAGGGCTTGGCCCACACGGCGGCTATACCCACTATGTTTGTTCTGTACCATGGGCCACCAATGCTCGCCACTTATGGACACAATATTTGCAAGACCCGGGGCCGATCGTCGTGGGTGCTCCGCAATCGACCGGCTGCTACGGGCTTGCCTACGAGATGGTGATGAACTTGGAGTATGCCCTCCGCAACGCCAAGAAGCGTAAGGGCGTCCCAATTACCTTCATCACGTCGGAGCCATTTTTGGGCCATATCGGCATCGGCGGCATTGGCAATGTCAAGAAGGTGCTTGAAGACCTCTTCACCAAACTTGGCATCGAATGGGTCACCGACGCAACAACGAAGGAAATCACGAAGGATAAGGTCATCCTGGAGGATGGTCGGGAATTCCCCTTCAAATACTCGATCTACATGGCCCCCTTCCAAGGGCGCAAGTTTATCTTCAACTCACCAGGGATCGGCAATGAGAAGGGGTTTATCCCCGTCAACACGCGCTACCAACACACAACCTACACCAACATCTATGCGGCAGGCGTGGCGGTGCATGTGGATCAGCCAGAGGAAACCAAGGTGCCGTGTGGTGTGCCCAAGACCGGCTATATGTCGGACGTGATGGGCAAAGTGGCGGCGCAAAATATCCACGCCGATATCTTGGGCCATTCGGGGAAAGGGTTGCCGTTTGCCAGCATCAAGCTGCTGTGTATGATGGACGGCGGCGATAAGGCCGTGACATTGGTCGGTGACCGCATATTTGGCCCGCGCAAGCAGGAATTTGTCAGTGCGAGCCGCATCTGGCACTTGACGAAGCTGATGTTTGAGCGCTACTACATGTGGAAAGTGCGGTCAGGCCGCATCTATCTGCCGTAAGAGTGCCGTAGGAGTGCCGTAGGAGTGCCGTAGGGCAGCCATAGCGGTAACCAAACATTCGTTATACAACTGAATTATTGGATTGAAGCAATCGGTGTCGGAGCGTGGTGAGACAAAACGTCTCTCATTCCGACACCGATGGTTTTAGGGGATATTTTAGAGAGGGAAAGAAGGCAAACAAGTGGCTCTCCCCAAATGAAAGGAGAAGCCTATCAAAATTTCTCTCTCGTTGCTCTGTTTACTTTGCTGCGAGCGATTGGCTACTCGCTTATTGTTGAATGGTTGGTTGCTGCTCTGACACGGCAGCGGATGCAGTCGGAACTGCCCCAAAGCGTACTTCTAGGATGCCATTGCGGAAGACCGCGCGATGAGCAGGCCGCTCGGCCAATGCCATCGGGAGGATCATATCGCGCCGGAAGTTGCCAATCTCGATAAAGAGTTCGTCGCCGCGCTTGGTGAGCGAGACTTTCCCCAACTCCACGTGCGGGAGGGGCAAGCGCATCACATATTCATCGCCCTCATGGATGATTTCTTGGGTAGTGCCGCGGAATTGAACATTGACAGGGTCGATGTCCTTGAAGATAGCATTCCCAATTTCTGAAAGATCATCAAGGCCGTGCAGGTCGCGGGCATAGTAGGGGGATTCCCATACAGGGAGCGGGGTAAAGATGTTGTAGACCTGCTGGCGATAGTCCTGCTGAATGCGGGAGAGTTCCTTCATAAAGGCACCCTCGGCGACTTCAGGCGGGATGACTCGGTTGAGCACAACGCCATCAATCGGATAGCCAAAGAGGGCCAGGTAGGTAGAGGCCCGTTGCGCCTCTTTGATCACCATACGCTCTGGGTTGACCACGAGGCGGTACGAACTGACTTCGGGGTCAGTCAAGGTTTGTCGGAGGGCTTCGACGCCTTTGGAGAGACGCTCCATACTGGCAAAAACATCTGTGGCAGGGACAAGCGCCTTGACCAGAGGGCGGGCGGCTTTGAGGGTGTTTGGCTCCCAATCCATGATCCGCGCTGCGTACCATTGGAAGGAATCGGGCATGGTCAAAAGGCGGACGGTCTCTCCGGTGGGGGCGGCATCAACCACCACGACATCAAAATTGCCGTCGCGGGCTTGTCGTCGGATGTGCAACAAGCTGACGACCTCTTCCATCCCCGGAATAATGGCCAACTCTTCGGCGGCCACGTCGTCCATCCCGCGGCGGCGGAGGAGCGTGGCGAGGTAGGTGCGAAGCTCTCCCCAATGTTGACGTACTTCGTCGAGTACGTTGACCTCTTGGCCCCACAACCGTTCGGAGATCTGCGTAGGTGCTGGGCCAAGCGGCACGTCAAGCGCATCGGCAAGGCTGTGAGCCACGTCGGTACTCACAACAAGCGTGCGATAGCCGAGCTCCTTCGCTCGAACAGCCGTCGCAGCAGCTGTGGTTGTTTTGCCAACACCGCCCTTGCCAAGATAAAGAATCAGACGCATTCCAACTGCTACCTTTCTTCTATCAATCGTATTCATGATGGTTCCACATCGTTGAAGAACTCGTCTTGTTGTGGCAAACCACCGAACGGTCTCTCGACTTCAATGAGTGAATAGCTGTTACAACGGCGTATTATAGCGCAAAATACAAGATATTACCATGACTTGGCGTGGAACAAAGACCACCAGAGACCGCGCCCTCACCTGCGGGGGCCGTGAGAAGGGGGATTGCCCTCCCCGCCTCGGCAATACAAGAGGATTTGTGGATATCTATAGACATACCCCATCATGCTCGCATGATAGCAGAGAACCTCCTTATACGCAAATATGTACTAGCGCGGAGGTGGCGGGTGGAGTAAAATAAAGCGTCTCTCCCCCCTCCTGTAACACTCTACGATGTTCACGAGTTCATGTGTCAGCTACCCAGAGCTAAAGCACCTGGGCTTGTGCTCGCTCCTCCACCCGT
>CAZGLO010000108.1:0-9426 GCA_964526735.1 uncultured Chloroflexaceae bacterium
CGTCTGGATCGGGATTGGCTTTGGTTTGGGTAATGTGCAGGAAGAATTGATGAGTCGACACGCACGTCGCAGGCCATCATCATCGTCCATTTGCACCGATTTGTGTATCGGTCTCATCTATTCGTCCGATTGCGTGGCCGACTGCGTGGCCGACTGAGTGGCCGATTGCGTGGCCGACTGAGTGGCCGGTTGATCTCCACGGACACGCGCTCGCCATAGCGCCAGGCCAAGCGCTCCCACCACGTGGATGACCATCACCATCGAAAAGTAGACATGATGACCACTTTGGGAGGCCTGCTGCGATGTCATCATCAGCGACTCAATGCGCGCCGCCACAAATGGAGTAAAGAAGTAGAGGCAAAAGCATGCGCACGCCGCTAGCCACCCTTCCGCCCGCCGCGCAATCAGCCACCCCACGAAGAAGATGCTGGGGATGGAGAAAATTGTCCAGACAAGCGGTTGGAGTTGCGACTCGCCGCGAGAGCCGCCCGTGCTCGTGTAATTATACACGGCCCACGCCGCCCCTACGACAAGCGCCCCCACCATAATCCCCAACGTCCGGCCATCAAACGTGTTTGGGTGATATTTTTGTCGCAAGAGAGAAATGCTCATATACGGTAATTTGGCTATCCTAGCTATTCTAGCTATCTTGGTTATTCAAGAGGTGTTCAGCGATTCAAGAATACGAGCTATTTCGTCGTAGTGTGCGGCGATTTCTGCCTGCTTGCGGTGTTCTTTTTGCTGCAGCTCATCAAGTTGGTCTTCGGTCTCCTGCAACGTCTGCACATAGCGCTGGCGGAGTTTGCTCTCTTCGCCTTCGGTCGCAAGCGGCTGCAGATTGCCCTGAATCTGCTTTTGCTTCTTGTAGATGTTGTCGCGGGTCTTCTCGATGCTCTTTATCTCGTTGTTGACATGGTGTATCAGATGGTAGATATCCAAGACACGTTGCAACTCCTTGACCGTGTTCTCATCAAGGAGGCGGTTTTTCATATAATCGTGAAGCCGTTTGCCGTTCATCCCCTGCACGCGCTCTCTGGAGACCTCCACCCGCCGCTCTTTCACCTGGAAGCGCGTCACGCTATGCGGCTCACACGCCACATCCCACCGCTTGAACGAGGCCCCTTCCTCATCAGGGTTTGGCGTATCAACCAACTCATACCGGCTCCCCATCGACTCGTATTCAATCGTCACGACGGCTGACTTTGAGAGGGTGCTGGAGAGGGTATAGGTTGTCTGCACAATGCGGTACTTGTGCAAGACCATATATTCGTCTTGGATCGCTATCTGGTAGATTTCTTCCTGCTGCGAACGCTCCTCCTCCACCGTGATACCGATTTCAACGGCGTAGGGCACGATGACTTCGCTGCCGTCCTTCGTGAAGGGCACAACCGCTTCGCCCGCATAGTCGCCCTCTTCCATGACGGTGGTGGGGCCGCGCTCCAATGTCAAGCCGGTGGTGTTGGTCATCCGCAAGCTCGCAACCGGGTTTTTAGGCAGCTTTTTGCCGTTGTAGAGCAATTCGCGCCGCGCCGATAGCCGTTGGCCCAAGATGGGCACCATGGCAGATTGGCCACGTGCCACGCTCACCGGATCGCCGACGTGGTAGGAGAACAACGAACCACGTTCGCCGCCTATCGTGGTGATATCAACAGAACCCTCCACATCCTCCATCTCCATAGGTGCCGCAGCAGCAAGGGCTTCAGGTGCTTCTTCCGCGTCAGGGCCAAAGGAGAATGCCTCTACTGAGCGCCCAGCAGCTTTTGCTCTTCTTGCGGGCGATTGGGGGGCGGCGTCGTAGGAAACCGGCTTTTGCACCACGCGCTCCTCATCCTCGACCATCGGGCGATGGGGGGTTTTTGGCTCGTAGAGGCGGTAGCGGAACGAAATCGGCATCCCCGCCACCAACGTGAGCGTGACATTCTCTAAGTCTTCCTCAAGCTGGTTATCAAACAGCCCCCACCCTTGCAAGAGTACGGTGCCTTCCTGAGCAGAATGAGGGGTATCGCTAGCCGCGCCGCCGGTCGTGTCGCTGCCGTTCGTCTCCTCCGAGGCGTCAAAAAGCATCCGGTAGCTGACCCGCCACGCCGGTGCCGGGGCAATGTAGCCAATCAGCACATCGTGGTCGCCTTCGGTCATATGCAGCACGGCATGCCGCCGTTGCTCTTCGCTCTGGATGACCCGCAGGAAGTAGGAGAGATCTTCGGCGGTAGAGTCTTCAAGCAGCTCCATGCGTTGCAGCCGGTTGACGGGGAACGTGCGGACAGCTCGATCACGGCTTTGGTAGAGCGAGAGCATACTGTGGTTCAAGGGGTCATCCTCATTGCCGTGGTCAACCCCAATCACCAAGCCCTCAATCATCTCTGGCGGCTTGGCTTGGTGTTGCACTGCACAGCGCACCTTCCGGCCACGGATATCCCGCAGCAGGTCGAGGATGGTATGCGTTTCGGAGGGGGTGATACGCCCCTTCGCAAGCAAATCCTCCTGATCTTCGGGTGTCTCAAAGTCAAGCCCAAGGATGCGCCCTTCACCAAAGTCTATGGCGACGAGGCTTTTGAGCACGTCATCCATCGCCGTGTGGGGGAAGGTGAACCGGAGCAGGTTGCCGGTGACTTCGCCACGCCGCTCAAAATAGCCAACGCCGTGTTTGTAGAGAATCATTCGCCGAATGGGTAATGCTGACATACACGCCCCCTTGCTTATGGATACTGACCAGGCTCACCAAGCTGATTACGGTTGAGTGGGCTGTGCTGGCTGTTGAGTAGGCTGAGTAGGCTGGTCAGTGTCTTCAATGCGAACCGGATCATAGGCAGTATACACCATATGGGCAATACCGGCGATTGCCTCTTGGGCATTTGAGTAGATAACCCCATAATCGCGATAGAGGAAGATCCCCAATACAAAATCGCCGTTTGGCGACCGCACAATCCCCACATCCGCCTGCATATCTTCAATCCACCCGCTCTTGTGCTCAACCCGCACGTCGGCAGGCACGCCGCGGCGCATCCGTGTATCATCGCCGTTGCGGGCAAGGAGGTCAAGCATTTCTTGGCAGCGAGCAGGGGAAAGCGTTTCGTGGTAGCGGGTCAAAAGCGGGCCGGTGCCATTGCTACATTGGTCGATCCAGAGGAAGATTTGGCTTATCTCACGGGGCGTGGTGCGCAAAGAGGGGTCGGGGGCGGTGTATGGAGGTTCGCCCTCTTGAGGCGGCCCCTGCTTAATCTCGATGCCGCGCACCACCACAAGGTAGTCGTGCGCTTCGTAGGGCATATATTGGTAGGTGTGCTGCAGCCCAAGCTGTGAGAGCATATCATTCATCTGGTAAGCCCCCGCCAACGCATCTTCTGTCCCTGTCCCGCGTGCCCCTGCCGCCAGCATATAGTTTGCCGCGAGGTTATCACTCTCAATGATCATCGCCTCAATCCACTCCTGCTGCTCTTCGTCGAAGGTGGGCAGAGAGGCGTAGGAGAAGAGCAAAATCGCGACTTTCATCACGCTTGCGCCGGAAAAGACCGTATTTTCGTGTATCCCAATGTGCTCATCGCTCTCCAGGTCGTGGAGATAGAGCGCAACCACATCTTCCCACGACTGCGCCATAATCTCGGCCTGTCCGCGGATCTGCTCAAGGGTGGCGCGGGGCACAATATTATCGTCTCGCAGGGCTAGGTTGATGCGGCGGGAAAGGCGCGGGTTTTGGAGGCGCTGCTCAACCTGATCCATCGCGTCCTTGACATCAATAATCTTGCCCGGGCGATAACCGAAGCTGCGTGAGAAGGGGTTGGTATTGGTGATGACCTCTAGGACGGGAGGAATGCTCTCTTGGCGGGCAAATTGCGTGATACGTTGTTCAAGCTCCGAGCGGTCAAAATCGACGAAGAGCGGTACCTCCACCGTAATCGTATCCGTTTCCCCCGTTACCAGCAAAGGAGTAGGCGTTTCCGCGGCGAGGGTAGGGGTAGTGGGGGGGGTACCATCAGGAGAGTCCGTCCTGCTCGCCTGGAGATAGGCCTCTACCAAGATATCGTCAATCGCAACCTCCACCTGCAGGTCGTTGGGGAAGATGATCAAGCTCTTCTGCCCAAGGCTCAGTTCAAGTGGCTGGTCGAAGACGGTCACTTCGGCGGCGAGCTTGGTTGCGGCGGCGTCGGTCGGGAGATTATCAAGCGCGACCCCCGCCACCCGCGTCCCCATTGGAAAAGTTGGCTTGGGGATGGGCGAAAGCGATTCGAGGGCGGAGATTGAAGATTCTTGGTTGTCGCGAGCGTCGTTGGGTGTGTCATTGCGAGTGCCGGTCTGAACGACACCTTGATCAGATTGATCTGATTGATCAGACACACTCCCCCCGCCATCAACCATCCCCACTCCAATGGCGTTGGCAGGGGTGGCAGTGTGAGGTTGTTCCGAGGCTGGAATTGATGAAGCCGTCGTGCAGGCCGCCATACCCACGGCGGCTATCATAAGCACAACCACAGAGAGAGCAAACCGCATCGTTGCTATATTTCCGTTTCTGTTCAGGATGAGCACTTGTCTTTACGTATCTTACAATTGCGGCTATTCTTCAGGCTCTAGGTGAAAGGTCAGTGGATACCCCTCGTTGCGCGCGGCGTCGTGTGCGGCATAGACCCGTTGCTGCGCCTCTTGCAGCGGGTAGGTGGCGACGCGGGCCTGGTTATTATAATGGGCCTCAAGCATCACTTCCATCGCGCGTTCCCAATCGAGGTCGAAAAAGGTATAGAGCACCAGGATCACGAAATCCATCGGGGTAACATCGTCATTCTCCACAATGACGTGGTACCGTTTCTCAAATTCCTCATCGTTCGCCACCACATACTCAACATCGGTCGTGGTGTTGGGAGAGGGAACAAGTTTATTTGGCTTATTCGGCTGATTCGTGTCCGTGGGTTCCATGATGTAGCACATTCCAGAGCGCCCGACCGAGCAATGCCGGGTCGCGGCGTATTGAATCCTGTTTATTCCAGAGCTGTTGTTTGGCGGCCACCTGCACCACGTGGTCTTCAACCAAACAGCGCACTCCCAAGCTATCGAGCATCGCCATTTCCTCCTCATCCGGCGTCAGCAGGTAGACTCCATCGTTCGCATATTGCAGCACCACGGCGGGGTCAAGGTTGGGGCTGCGGTTGAGCACCGCCACGTCAAGCACGCCCTCGCCCAATACCTCTGTCACACGGTTGATATGGTCTATCGCACGGTAGCCATCGGTCTGGCCAGGTTGCGTGCTCGTGTTGCACACATAGACGACCGTCGCCTTGGTGCGCCGAAGTGCATCAATGACCCCGTCAAACAGCAGCGTGACGAGGATTGAGGTAAAGAGGCTCCCCGGCCCAATCACCACCATATCAGCTTCTGTGATGGCATCAAGGGCGGGTTGATGGGCGGGGGCGGGGGTGTCGGCAAGAAACACCCGCCGAATAGGCGACTTATTCAGCCCGCGCACCGCAAACTCATCCTCCATGATACACCCATCCTCCAACTCAGCGCAGAGGTGCGTTGAGACGGTGGAGACCGGCAGTACCTGCACGCTACTCTCAACCAGCTCCGCGACCGTCGCGATGGCACGGGCAAAATCCCCCGTCATCTGCGTGAGCGCGGCGATGAGCAAGTTCCCAAACGCCATCCCCTCAAGCGCGGTGACTTCGTGTGAGTGGAAGCGATGCTGCAAGAGGTTGGCAAAGAGCGAGGTGGGGTCTGCTGCCATCGTCGCCAAGGTATTACGTAGGTCGCCGGGAGCAGGCATATTGGCGAGGCTGCGGGCGACGCCCGTACTCCGGCCTGTGTCGGTGACGGCCACAATTGCCGTCCGCCGTGAGCAGAACGATTCCGCCGCCGTCAGGATGTGGCTGGTACCACCCCCTCCTCCAATCGCGACAAGGTGATATCCCTGTTCCATGAGTGTACTCTATCCCTCTTAGGTGTATCAAGAAATATATTCGGTTGAGATGTGTTCGAGCGCGCGCTCATATAATGCTTTGGTTTGGCGCGCCACCACCGGCCACGCAAAGGTGGTCTTGACTATACGAACGCTCTCCTCGCCCCACTTTGGCCATTGGTCGCGTTGGGCGAGGGCAAGCCGCAATTTTGTCACCAAGTCATCCACATCGCCCGGCGTGACGAGATAGCCATTCACTCCATCGTGCACCTTGTCGGGAATACCCCCCGCCCGGCTCGCCACCACGGGACGGCGGTGGATCATCCCTTCAAGTGTCACCAGCGATGAGCCTTCGTAGAGGGTTGGGTGGATGACCAGATCGACCTCTTCGTAGAGGCTGTGGAGTTCACTATCGTTGTGCAGCCGCCCCACAAACGTGACATGTGCGCCAATGCCCGCCTCTGCCACCAACCGCCGTAAGGCTGTTTCTTCCTTGCCCGTACCGACCAAAAGCCATCGCCACGTTGGCGGAAACTCATCCTGCATCTGCGCCAACGCCTCGATGAGGATATGATAGCCTTTATTGTACTCAAGCCGCCCCACGCTCATCAACACCGGCTCGGCGTCGGCAAGCTGAAACTTCTCTCGCAATGCCACGCGCCGCTCATCACTTACCGCATCTAAGCACTCATCAACGTCTATCGCGCTTGGGATAACAACCACGCGCGCCGCATCGACGTTCAGGTAGTTTGGCACATCATCCTGCGTACAGCTATCGGTCGCGATGACGTGGTCAGCGCAGCGGTGTCCATAGCTGTAGAGCGCCCGGAATGGTGCATATGCCACCCACTTGCGCCAATCAGGCGTGCGGTATTCCTCCATGCCGTGCGGGTTGGCGACAAACGGTGTAGAGCGCACCGCCGGATTGGGATCGCGCTGCCGCAATACGCCATATCCAAGCGCACATAACCCTTGGCTATGCACAATATCGACCTTTCCCCGCCTGACATCGTCAAGCGCCGCCTGACCAAGCCGGTAGGTATACCACGGGTAGTTGATCTGCCGCCCAATGATGCTGTTGGGAGGCAGCGCCGGTGACGTGTAATCGTAGCGGAGAAAGACAAATGATGCAACACGGTCGAATAGCAAACCGCAGGCAGCACGTTGAGCTGGCGGGACAGCGCCATAGGTGGCGGTCGTTTGCACGTACAGCCGCACCTCCACCCCCAACAGGGCAAGATGCGTGACCAGGTGGAAGACGTGGCGCTCTATCCCGCCAAAGCCGTGCAGCGGGTAGACCACCCGCGCCAGCATCGCCACCCGAATAGGACGATCTGACTGATCTGGCGTATCAGGATGGTGAGAACGATGTTGTGGTGCTTGTTTTCGCATAGAGAACCATGATACCATACCCACACTTGTTTGTGTTCGCGTGTGCAGTCCAAGGAACCAACCCCGCTATGCTCGAACGTCTTGGCCAACGGCTTGCCGGTCGCGTGCTGCTGGGAGATATTCTCCTGACGCTGGTGAGCCTGTACTTGTCCATGTATCTCCGCCTCAACATCGACTTTGGGAAATTTATCTTCGTCTGGAAAGTGGAGTTGCCGTGGCAGCTCTACGGGGCGGTCTTTGTCATTTGGACGGTGGTCTTTTTCATCCTTGTCCCGCAGCAGGCCATCTTCTCCCGCAGTCTTCTTGAAGCCATCAGCCGTCTGGTCACGGCGATTGGTCTCAGTTCGCTGACCTTTGCCGGTCTGCTCTACCTCTCGCTGCGTGATGTCTCGCGGTTGCAGTTTCTCTATTTCGTGGCGACCGATTTCATCCTGCTCTTGCTCTTCCACCTACTTATACGGACTTACTTTTCTCTGCGCCACCATCATCGGTGGGAGAGCCGCGTGCTGATTGTCGGCGGCGGGGAGATGAGCAAGCAGTTGGCGCAGGAGTTTGCGCGGCGACCGTGGACAGGGATACACGTGGTGGGGCATGCATGTGACAACGCCAAGAACGATGCGGTGGACGGGGTGATACAAGCGACGGGGTTGCCTTTGCTGGGCGCGGTGGATGAGACGGTCGAGATTGTGAGCCGCCACCACATTAACGAGGTGGTCTTCACGCTGCCGCCCAACCAACACGAACGCATTGCGCGGCTCTCGCTGGCGCTCTCCGAATACCCCGTGATGGTGCATATGGTGCCGGGGATACTTGACCTTGCCTTTGCGCGGACGCCCGCACACGCTCTTGGCGGCATCCCGATGATTAGCCTGCGCGAGTCGGCCTTGCGTGACTCCCAACGCATCGTGAAACGGCTCTTTGATGTCGCGGCGAGTGCCACCTTACTCTTGCTCCTCTCCCCGCTGATGATACTAATTGCCGTGCTGATCAAGGTGGAGTCGGCCGGGCCAATCTTCTTCTGTCAAGAGCGCATTGGAGCACACGGACGGCGGTTCAAGATGATCAAGTTTCGCAGTATGTACCAGGATGCGGAGCGGCGGTGGCAAGAGGTTGCTGTTCGCGATGCAGAGGGGAAATTGGTGCACAAGCAGGCCAACGACCCGCGCATCACCCGGGTGGGGCGGCTCATCCGGCGCACAAGCCTTGACGAGCTTCCGCAGCTCTTCAATGTCTTGTTTGGCGAGATGAGTTTGGTTGGCCCGCGGCCCGAAATGCCCTATATCACCGCCGAATACCAGCCGTGGCAGTGGCAGCGGTTCCGAGTGCCGCCCGGCATCACTGGTTGGTGGCAGGTGAATGGGCGGAGTGACAAGCCGATGCACCTCCACACCGACGACGACCTCTACTATATCCAAAACTACTCGTTCTGGCTTGACCTCTTTATCCTACTGAAGACCGTGATTGTGGTATTTCGCGGGCAAGGGGCCTATTAAGCCACGATATTGTGACGGGGAGGAGAGGGTGTGGGGAAGAACATGCTCGTGCTTCGTACCCCCGATTCTGTCTATGGGCCGTCATCTCTCTCCCTGCGGGGCGGCGTTGCCACCCACGTCAGAGGTCGCTCCTAGCGTGTTGGGTGTTACCCAACGTTGCCGTTGCGACGGCGGCACGAGTGAACCGCCGTGGTGCCAGCGCTGGCCGGATCGTATTATACAATCGCAACCAGCTCCCACGTGCAAGCCCACCCCACGCACCTTGCTTCTCATCAGCTAGCGCAGTCACCTAGCCGCCGACATTGCTGCCGACGCTGGTGCGCTCTTACCGCACCCTTTCACCCCTGACTCGCCCGGCTTACACCGCGGCGAGCGGGACTGCTTTCTGTTGTCGTCTTGCGTCATATGCCCCTTACGAGACATATGCCCTCACTTGCTGTTTCGTGAGGTAGCCTTCCGCGTGCCCCGACCGCGAGAGGACGGGGAGCGGGCGAGAAGTCGGGAAGTTCCTCTAGCGGGAATCTCACCCACCAGCGACGACCTTCCACACGAGCATGTCCTTCCCCTAGTATAGCATGTCCACCCGCTCTTACGGATAGCCCATAAGGGCTTTCTTTGCTTCAGCCGCTTTCGATGTTGACAGAACGGGCGTGCGAT
>CAZGLO010000109.1:0-9370 GCA_964526735.1 uncultured Chloroflexaceae bacterium
GACGGGTGGAGGAGCGAGCACAAGCCCAGGTGCTTTAGCTCTGGGTAGCTGACCACGGCGTTCTATTGAGGCGTAGGCAGAGCCGCCAATGTAAAGTCGCCCTTGCGCATCTGCCATCAAAGCATTGGGGGCTATGGAATTGCCCTTGCCACTGCTGAGGCGCGTCAACAGCGATTGTCCCAACTCCAAATCGCCGGTATCAGGGGCATAGCGGCCATACCACGTCATCTTGATACTGCCGACATTCGTTGGGGTGTTGTAGTTATCTGTCGTGACCGTGCGGTCGCCCGCCGAAGAGGTAATATCTTTGGGGTCGCGGGCAAAGATCGATGCACCCGTCCCGCCGTTGATCGTCCCCGCGAAGTAGACCTTGCCATCGCGCCCTATTGCCACGCGCTCCCCGCGGGTATCGGCACCAAGGTTTTCGCCTGTCACCTCGCTGGCGGAGAAGTTGTAGGATGTCCATTTCAACGTTGCGCCATCATATGACCATGCCTTGAGGGAGGCTACTTGGAGGTCGCTCGATACTTGGTTGTATCCCGTCGCGATGACCGATTGCGTTGCCGCATCGACTGCGATATCTGATTGACTATTCCCGCCTATCTCCCACGTGCCAAGCGCATTCCCTTGGGCATCGTAGACGTGGGCATTGCCATCAATAATCGCGGCCACGGTGCCATTTGCGCTATCTGCCCCGCCCTGCGCTATCGCACAACGGCTTGCGCTCCCCGAATCGTCATTCCAGGTGATGCTCTGGGCATCGGCGCTCAACAACGCCACTCCGAAGTCGCCACACACAGCAATCGCCCCTTCGTCATTGATTTCCAAATCGTTGACTTGCTGGCCAATGCGGGTGATTGATTGGACGTGGGTGCCGTCGTGGGAGAGCCGAATGACCACGCCATCGCCCCCGCCCAGCAGCTCAACCGGCGTCACGCCGCCCGGGTTGTGCGATGGCATGGTGCCGCCAAATACGACTGACCAATCGGGGGCAACATCAACGGCTGTCGCTTGATCTGCCCCGCTCCCGCCGAGGTAGGTCGCCGAGGAGACGGCAAAATCATCCGACGGGCTATCTGGTACCAACGCCATCGCGCTTCCCACAAGGCCAACCGAAAGCATTATCCCTATACTCACCAGCAAAAGTCGTGTTCTGTTCCGTGTTATCGTCGTTCGCTGCAGCATATCCTATCCTAAGACCCTCTACCAACCTATCGAACGGTGTTTACTGTCCTCTTTTCAGGAGCATGACGCCCCCAATAATCATCAACGGGGGAATGATAAATTGCACACCAATGCCCATTTGCTGCAAGAGGGCAAATATCCCCAAACCAACCAATATCCCCCCCAACTTACGCCAATTGTGGTTGCGGCGCAGGATGGCGGTTGGAGTCATCCCGTTTGCCCCGCCCGGTTGTGCACTGCCATTGGCCGCCGCGGATGACCCGGCTGTGTGTGCTTGTGCATTGCCTCCCCCCGCATAGGTGTGGTAGGAAGAACCTCCAACGTTCTCATCAGAGGGGGCAAAGGGGTCGTCGCCAAGGTTGCCGCCAAGGTTGCCGCCAAGGTTGCCGCCAAGGTTGCCGCCAAGATTGCCGCCAAGGTTGCCGCCAAGGTTGCCGCCAAGATTGATCGTCTTGCCCATTGCTGGTTCGTTAGCCGTAGAAGGGGCACGCTTGTAGACCACATTGCCGGTTTGGGGGTCAAATTCATACTCATCAGGCTGTGGTGCTTCCTGGTAACGCGGCACGTTTTGCTCTTCCTTCTCAAGCGACACACGTTCTGGCTTCCGGCGCGGCAAATTCCAACGATTCTCTTCCTGCCCGTGCGGCTGATTGTAGTGTGGCTGGTGGTGATGGGGGTAGCCACGCCCCTGATGATGTCCGTGCCCTTGATGAGCATGATGGCCGTGGTGTGGCCCATTTGGCCCTGCCCCTCCCACCGACACATGCACATCAACCCGCGCCCCGTGGTGATGCGGCTGCTGGTGATGGTGCTGGACAGCATTGCCCGGCTGAATGCGGTAGAAGATGTGCTCTTTTTCGTAGCCCTGCCGCGGCATCAATATCCACAGCAGGATGTAGACAGGTAAGCCCATCCCACTGGTCAGCGTGACAATCACAAAGGCAAAACGAGCGATGACAGGGTCGATGGCAAAGTAGTGCCCCAACCCACCACACACCCCGGCAATCATTTTATCGGTGTTGCTGCGAATTAAACGCGGTTGCATTCTTATGGCTCCTTGTACGTGTTTCTTGTCTTTTGTTGGCTATTTATTACTATATGCCGGTAGGACGCTTTTGTAGATCGCTTTGTTGCATATTGCGAGTCGTGCGATATCGTGCTATGTTGCTGTTTGAACGGTCGATCTGGGTCGATCTGGGTCGATCTGGGTCGATCTGGGTCGATCTGGGTCGATCCGATCACCCTAAATCGCCTATCGTCCCAACTCCTTCGCTTATTGATAAACGGACAGAGGATAACACCATGCGAATATGGACAATCCACCCCTCCTACCTCGACGCCAAAGGCCTTGTGGCGGTATGGCGGGAGGCGCTCCTTGCACAAAAGGTCTTACGCGGCCTCACGACCGGCTACCGCCATCACCCGCAATTGATACGCTTCTGGGCGCAGCCTGACCCGCTTTCGGCGATTGCGACGTATTTGGCGGGCGTGGCGGAAGAGGCTCATACCCGCGGCTATCGCTTTGATACGAGCAAGATTGGCGAACGACGTACCGCAACGGATAGGGTGATAGAAGAGACCGATGGACAATTGCGCTATGAGTGGCATCATTTGCTGGCAAAGCTGCAACAACGCGACCCTCCCCGCCACCATCGTTGGAAAGATTTCCCTTTGCCGCGCCCACACCCACTCTTCACGATTGTGGCGGGTGAGGTGCGAGACTGGGAGCGAAGGCAGGGGGGATAGAATTGCGTGGTTTGGCGAGTAATCTCATGGTGCGAGCTTTGAAATATTGGCGATAAAGATGGCAAAGCCAGTGATAAGCATAGGCGCAAGGGCAATATCAACATAGCGATGGAGGTTTTTCTTATTCGTTTCCCCCGCCCCGCTGAAGACTTGACGTTGGGTCAGCAGCGCAACGACGGTCAGGATGGGGATGGCACCTAAAATACCGATTGATGGCACATTTGCGGTCATTCGTGTGGTGTCTATCATGCTCAGAGCGATGGTTGAGGAACCATCAAGGTGAGGGATGAGCAAGAAAAAAGTCACATTGGCTAGGCCATGGAGGATCATCGCGCCAATCACCGTCTCCCCCTTGAGCACCATGTAGGAAAAGGCTATCCCCAAGAGGCTATTGAAGAGGATGAGCGGGGCCGACTGTAGGTGGAGTTGCAGGATGACGGAAAGAAGCGCGACATAAAGGAACACAAACCGCCCAAACACTGGTTGTGCCATCGTCTGGATGATACCCCGCAGCCACATCTCCTCAATCGCCCCAAACCCCATCAACGCAAGCACAATGCCTCCAAACAGCACGAGAGGCGGCTTGATATCGATCAGGAAAAACACGCCTGCTGTGATGATAATACCCGTCGCAACGAGGAATGTTTGCGGCTTGATATTGCGCAGGTGGAGGCCAATCTCGTGCCGTGAGAGGCGAAAATGCCACAGCGTCAGGCCAAATGATATCAACAGGAAGATGGAGACCGTTGCGATGCCCACAAAGTAGTAGGTATATGAAGCCGATCCCTCCACAACCCCCTCAAATATATACCAGGGGAAGAAAATCGAGATAATGCGGTTGAGCGGGATAATCGTTGAGACCAGCGCAAGCCGTTGAGCAGGGCGAAGCGTCTCACTCTCCCCATGCGACGCAAAGATGTACATCCCAATAAGCAACACGACATGTGTTGCCACCCCGAAAAAGGGGTTGTTGGGAGAGATGAAAAATGTAAAGATCTCTGCAAAAGCAAATAGCGCCAATGCGAACCACGCCCGCCCCTGGTACATCTTGGGCACAATTTCGCGCCCCCACCGCAGGAACGTCGCCATAACCTGGCCCCGCGGAATGCGTAGATGCTTTGTCTTTGTTTCTTTCTCTGCCTCCTCCGCCACCCGATCCGGTTTCTCTGCTGGTGAAGGCGTGATGGAGGAGGTCGAAGAGGAGGTCGAAGAGGAGGGCAAGGCCGGTGACTTCTTTGGCGATAACGCGGGAAAGGGCTTTGGGGTGGGCCCCAGCAAAGAAGTTGATGACTGTTGGGCGAGAGGCGAAGAAGCGGGTGAGCTACCACCCGCCGCATGTGCTGTTACCTCTCCTGGTTGTGGGGTCTTCTTCCGATGGGTCGTGGGCACCTGTCTCGCTGGCGACCGCCACATGCGCCACGGCATCATTCGGAACACCGTCCGTCGCCGGAGCCGTTGTTTGGTCTTGCGGCAAAGCTCATCAAGCTGCACCGGATGTTTTGGGCGCTTCTTATGATATTCCTGCATCAGCAGCTCAAGCCGCTGTTGATAATAGACAGTCCCCCGCCGCACCTCACCAATCTCTTGGTAGAGCTGACCAAGTGCTCCCAAGAGCGCAATCTCTGCTTTAGGATGCTTCAGCCGTTGTGCCGCACACAATGCTGTTTTGACCCGCGGAATGCGGTCTTCACGGATATCGTAGCGGTATCTGCTCATAGGGGCTATCACGCCGGTCATACCAAGCAGCAGCGAGTCGGTCATGGTGGATGGTGATTGCTTGGTAAGCCATTCCCATGCCGCATCGATGTGTGCCCGCTCCCGATCAAAGATGGTCATCCCGATGGGCCAACACGTCTCATCCTGCTGCAAACACAGATCACTGGCGTGCTTTGCCACCTTGAAGTAGTGAATTACATAGCGGAGGTAGATTTCCCGTGGGCGGTGGAGCCGCTCGGCGACGAATGTCTGCACGATGGGGTGTAATGAATAGCGCTCGATTTGCTCATCCCACTCCAAGAGCTGCCGTAGAGTGAGCGATGAGAGGATGTTCTTAACGACTGTGGTTTGTGTTTCGTGGTGTTGGTTGCCATTACAGCCGGTGATGGCGAGGATAGCAGCGGTATCGAACGAGGCGGGGAAAACGCTCATACAGCTTAAGATGTCTTGTGCCCGTCGTCCGAGCGCATGAAAATTGAGCCGCAAAGCCGCGATGGTTTCGGGTGCAACGGGGGGAGATGATTGGGGGGGCTTGCGAACAACCGCATCGCGCTCGCGAGCAAAAGCCTCAAGATAACCATCTATTTCCATGGTTGGCTCGCTCACGATGAGACCACCACTGAGCCGAAGGGCAAGCGGGATATCTCGACATGCTTCTGCCACATCGACCGCCTGATCACCAATCATTGGTGCAACAGACCGGAGAAGCGACACAGACTCACGGCGGGGAAGCGGATGTCGCTGATAATTGTGCATTATAACTCTGACACATCTGGCAGATACGAGCGCTATCCCTATCTCCTCTGGGTATGCAGGTAAAGAATGCCCGATTATAATCGCTTGTCACGACCGGTCACGACCGCTCACGACCGGTCACGACCGGCAATGACCAGTAACGACCGGCAATGACCGGCACCTATGCCGCTTATCGCTGCTCCAATAGCTATCCTATCCGGCTACTCCGGTTTCTATCCAGATGCGGAACAAGGCCATTCCTCCTATCATCAGGATAGTCGGGATAATCGCGATGGTGGCGGGCCGTGCCAACTGTGTGAGCGTGGTGATGGTTTGGTCATAGCCCATCACAAGGCTCACAAGGAGCAGATTGACAACGAAAATAACGCCGACCATCCCCAAAAACGACAAGATAGCCAATGGCCACGCAAGAAACGATGCATTGCCGTAGATAGCAGCCCATATCAGCGCATCAAACGCAAGGATAGCCCCCAATTCGCGCCATGTCCCGATAATAGGCATCTCATCATCAACGTTTTGGCGCAGAGACATATTGATCATGAGGATAATCAGCACGGCCATCCCTACTCCAAAGCCAAGCCCGGTAATCACGCGGAATTGATTAATGGATTGATAGAGCGGGGTATAGCCCATGCCCTCCGCCATGGAGTTGAAGCCATCAACAGCCATCACAAAGCCAAAGAGCAGGAGTATGCTGGTGATTGGCCAGGGAGGGATGCGTCCAGCATGTAGTCGCCCTCGTGCCCAGAGGAAGACCAACGAGACAATCGTGCTGATATAGATACCACTACACCGCGCACAGATAGGAAACTTGATACCTCCCAGGGTGATCACATGCTCTTGGGAGCACATCCCTTGTAGCACGAAGGCCATTTTTTCGTCAAGCGGCATGGTGGGGATGGCGATCAGGGCCACTGCCACGATACTCACCCCAATCAAGAACGCAGAGCGCCAATGTTTCTCATTCTTGACCCGTTCTTGTCGTTGTTCGTTGCGATTTGCTCGTACCTGTTGGCGAGCAAGGTCTAGCACTTCTTGGGTTTTGTCTGACATAGCTGTTTCGATATTATAACCGTTCAACTACCGTAGAGCTATTATACTAGTATATTAGAAAATAACGAATAGAGCATACCAAAGTTGCTGTGTGGCAGAGAGCGGTTAGGGGTTGTTGAGCGTAGACGGTTGAGCGCGGTAGATCGAGGGGTTTAATACCCCAATGTAGTCAAGATTGCGGTAGTGTTCATTGAAATCGAGCCCATAGCCCACCACAAATTCGTTGGGGATATCAAAACCAAGGTAATCTACTGATACATCGGCAACACGGCGCTCTGGTTTGTTGAGTAGGGCACAGATACGGATGCTAGCCGGTTCGCGGTAGAGGAGGAGGTTGTGGAGATAGCCAAGCGTCAGCCCACTATCAATAATATCTTCCACAATCAAGACATGTCGGCCAGTAATGTCGCTCTCTAAGTCTTTGAGCAACCGCACCACCCCGCTCGACTCCGAGCTTGCCCCATAGCTAGAGGTGGCAATGAAGTCGAGAGAAACGGGAATAGGCAATGCCCGCGCCAGATCGACCATAAACATGACACACCCCTTGAGCACGCCAATAAGCAGGAGATCTTCAACATCGGCATAATCGCGGACAATGTGGTCACTCAGTTCGCTAATCTTGGCGTGTATCTGCTCACGAGAAATGAGCACGCGGTCGATGTCGTGGTGTATGATCTGCATATAGATGATGGTTTCGTAGGTGGAGAAGACAAACAGAACGGCGCTCGTGCGCTTGTCCTGGCGGGGCCAGAATCGTGTGCCGAACAACGCCGCCCTGCTGTCCAAACGATCACAAACAATCATCCGCCACAATGATTATAATGCAACGGCGTTGTTTGTATGCACGAAATGTGGCGAGACCATCGTAAGGAGTGGTCGACCTAGTAGTAATCTACCCGCACTTCCGGCTCCAGTTCAGAAGAAGCCGAGAATACTGACCACAGGAATAAGCCCCCCACCAGTACAGAGAGCAGTACCCAGATCCCAACAAGCGTCCACTCCATTGGCATTCCCCATGGCATTCCCCATGGAATAGTCCAAGGTTCCATATTCACTGCTACTTTCTAGGTGTTCAAATCTGCTGAATGCGCCCTACATGTCTTGCCCCCTCGTCGGAAAAAAAGAGGGTATTGTCTAATTATAGCATGATTTCACGAATTGTAGCATATATGCCAAAGAACAACAAGCACAGGTAGTCTTTGAAACATGGAGGAGCAACGCATGCGCCATTGTCCTGACTGCCAGACCGGCCAGGTCATCAAAAATGGGTCGAACGGTGCAGGAAAAAGCCGAAATGCGCCAGCTGGCTCCAGGCGTATGTGAACGGAGAAATCCGCCATGCTCCACGAATGTGCTCATCCGGTCAAAAAAGCATCGATTGCCCATCGGGGATGTGGTGAGCTGTGGTCGTTTGTTGGAGACAAAGGTGATCGGCAATGGGTCTTGGCTGGCCCTTGACCACGATACACAAGAAATTGTTGGGGTCGCTATTGGGGCACGTGATGAAGCGACCGTCCGTGCAGTGAATACAACGTACCTTTGGGTACATGTGAATACCTAGAAAGTAGCAATAGGCTGCACAAGATAGAGATAGCGGTCGGAGCATCCAAGCGTGGCGGAGGGGGGGTTGCTATAGAGGGGGATAATGTGGTTATTTTGCCTTCGTTGACCGATCATCGAGGTAGGTTATCGTCTCTTGAGCATTCAGAGAATTGGTCTGGTTGTTCAGCCGGGCAAAGAATTCTCCATCGAGGAAGGCAGGAGTAGTTGTTTTTGCCACCTGCACCACACACACCGTCTTCCCCGCCTCCTCCTCAAAGCGCAGTTGCACATCATCTACAAAGTTTACCCCTATATGGCTCTTTATCAAGTTGGTGAGGTGTTGCTCAAAATTGTCAATGTTGCGGCGCGCTTCGCTGAAGGTGGAAAGATCGTTGTCAAGGCCAAGAATGTTGCCATTATCCTCCACCCCTATCAACAACGTCCCGCCCTCGCTGTTGAGGAACGCCACTATTGTCTTTAGCACGTTCTTCCGCAGACTATTGTTCCCGCGACCATTCCGAACATCATACTGGAGACTGCTCTTAAACTCAATGTGGTGGCTTTCGCCCTGATCTATCAACTTTTTCACCAGCGATTCCGTCATTCTCTCTTCATCAACTATACATTTCACCGTCACCAGGAAGCGCCGCAGTTGCCGCTCTTCTATCGCCCGGTTGAGTGCCTCTTTCGTCGCCGCGTGCTCAATCACCTCGCCGTTGAGCACCGCGATGTATTGTCCATCATATTTCTCCATCAGCTCATCCCAATGAGCGTCAATCCACTCTTCATGGTGTTGGTTGCCCCATCGATTGATGTAGATACACGCTTGTTGGATAGACCGATCTAGCTCCTCAAATACATTCTCAGATATAGTCTTCGGGATGTAGTCCCATGCTTTCTCGCGGAACGCTCGTCGACAGTCTACCACCGTGTCATTTGCCGTCAAGATAATGAATATACTTGAAATATCCATTGCCCGCATCGTGTGCAGGATATCAAAGCCACTTTGATTGTCTTCCATCCGCATATCAGAAACGATTACATCGTATGTATTCGCTTCAAGCTTCTGCTTCGCTTCCACCGTAGTCTTGGCAATATCGATGTTATTGTAGCCAAACTCCTCAACGAACCACTCTTGCAACTCCTCCAACACGCCCGGTTCATCATCCACGAACAGCAACGACACATCCGTCCGGCGCTCATTCTGCGTTTTGTTTGCCATCTTCTGCCTCCTTCATATCATTGGGGATATAGATCTCAAACCGCGCCCCGTGCTTTCCCGTCTCTAGAATATAGCCATCCATCTCCTTCAGCGTCCGCCGGATGATGTACAGCCCCAGCCCGCTATGCAAGCCCTTCTCCTCCGTGCTCA
>CAZGLO010000110.1:0-9315 GCA_964526735.1 uncultured Chloroflexaceae bacterium
AAAGCCCTTATATCCCAGGGCTAAAGCACCTGGGCTTTACGGGCTATCCGTAAAAATCACGAGGGAGATTATTTCGGCTTGTACGCCCGCGCGACCACAAACGAACCCTCTCCATATCCACCGCGTGGCTGCTCCACCGCCGTGATTTGGTCGAGGGCCAGAAACAGTGTTTGCGTCCACTGGATGTTCTGAAAGCCGGTCTGCTCAAGTGCCTCCTCCACCTGCGGGGTGGAATAGAAGGTTGCATCGCGGTAGAAGACATCTTCGTCCTTATATTGCTGGTAGAGCTGGCCAATGGGGCTATCAGCATCGACAAACCCCACTACCAACGCCCCGCCCGGCCTCAAAATGCGCTGTGCTTCGCGGAAGGAAGCCAAAATATCATCGACAAAGCAGATAGTCGTGACCATCAAGGCAACATCGAATGACTCGTCATCAAGAGGTAATGCTTCGGCAACCCCGTCATAGACAGTCATCCCGCGCTCTTGCGCTCGGTGGCGCATCGCGACCGATGGCTCGACGCCGATTGTGATGCCGAGCGGGATGGCAAACAACCCGCTCCCTACCCCTATCTCCACGCTGTCGGTGCCGGGGGGGATCATTTGCTGCAAGGCCAAGACTTCCGACTCGTAGGCGAGTTTGTTGGCGCTAAACCACCCCTCATACTGCTCAAGATGCTCATCAAATGATCGTGTGCGTGCCATGTTGGTTCCCTTTCCTTATGTTCTAGACCAGTGTTTACGTCTTTATATCCCCAAATGGGAGTGCCGTTTCTGAGGGACACGTTTCAGGTGGAGTATCAGTCGTTGCAAAGCTATGATAACATCCTGCACGCGGCTGGAGTGAGCTGGAAGAAGTCCCAGGCGACGTATCCCAAAAAACGATGCCCTGATCGCGGAACGTCAGGCGGAATTGATGGCTTATGTAAGAGTAGATCCGGCATGGCGACCGCAATGCTGTTTGTCGATGAATGCGTCGTGTGCTGGGGCGATGCACTACGTCTGGGTTAGGCAACGAACGGGTCACCCATAGATAACGGACGAACGCGCCAGGCCTATTATGGCGCGGTGGATATGGTCAGCAGCATGACCCATCTGGTGTCCTACGACACCGCCGATGCACAAATCCACAACGGACTTTCTGCTCAACCTGCGTCTGCGTTTCCCGCACGTGAAGCTGACCATTATCTGGGACAATTCCAGTCACCACAAGGCAAGAGCGGTTCGGGACTATCTTGCAATGGTGCGCCGGATGTGCTAAGGAAAAGCTGTTTGCACGATGGTTAGGCATGAGCCACCCCTACCCCCCCACCAGAAACACCACGGCTCCGGCGTAGATGAGGAGAATAAAGAAGCTCTCAAAGCCAATGCCAGCGATCCCGCGTTTTTCCCGTCGGATCAGCCCCATCAAGAGGATGCTGATGAGGAGGATGGTGAGGACGATGAGGAAGACCTGTCGTTCGGTGATGGCGTGGTAGATGGAGCCGGGGCGGTAGGCAATATCGGCGACGGCGGCGAACAGCGTATCGAAGGCATTGCCGCCGATGATGCCTCCCACAGCGAGGGTTAGGGAGCCTTGGCGCACGGCGGCCACCGATGTCACCAGCTCGGGGAGTGAGGTAGCGATGGCTGTCAACAAACTCCCGACGGCGGTTTCGGAGAGGCCGGTCTGGTCGGCGATGCGGATGCCGGTGATGGCCACCACCCACCCTGCTCCTGCCAACACCAGCGCAAAGACCGCAAAGCGTAGCCACAACGAGAGAAGAGATGTATTTGACTGGTGGTGATTGGGGATATCTCGCCTTGTCTCAGAGGTCTGATGGGGGTGCCACATCTCGTGCAAATGCGC
The DNA here is from genome assembly GCA_964526735.1 of uncultured Chloroflexaceae bacterium. Lineage (GTDB taxonomy): Bacteria > Chloroflexota > Chloroflexia > Chloroflexales > Chloroflexaceae > JAAUSY01. The sequence goes on from CAZGLO010000110.1 coordinate 1,849, forward strand.
CTGCGACGCCATCCGCATCCCATAGACGTAGACGACAAGCATGATTACCGAGGCAGGATGTACCCCGAACCACGCCAGCGGAGGGGTGGTCATCGCCAGCAGAGGGATTGTCAGCAGGACAATAAGCAGCGTCCCCTGCAGCATATTTGGAACCGACGCCGCCGCATGTTCAAGGTTGGCGCGCCGGTAGAAGATATCGGCAATGCCAAGGAAGACCGTCTGCGCGGCAATACCGCCAATCGCATTACTGATAGCCAATTCGGGATGATTTTCTGCTGCCGCCGTGACAGAGGTAATAATGCCAGGCAGAGACGTACTCGCCCCAAGGAAAAGCGCCCCCGCAATCGCCTCTCCCAGCCCCGTCCGGTCAGCGAGGACGTCGGCGGTGTAGGAGAGCCGCGACCCAATGACACCGATCACCACCGCCGCGCCACAAAAGAGTATCACAAGACCGGTCATAGAGGAGAGAAGCGGAGATATCAGGATGTCCACAGAAGAAAATACCCCTTATGACGGCACGATGACAAGTGGTCTTGGCACAAACACAAGCACAAAGATCAACAACCCGATGATGGCAATCACCCGCTGCCACCACGTAATCGTCGTCAGCTCATTGAGCACCGACCCACGTCTTCGTCCCAGTAAAAAGATTAAGAACGCCCACAAAAACCATCCTTGCCAATCGAGCGTCATCCCCAAAACAACCAACGTCACAATAATGACCCACGTGGCGATGCGCGCAAACCGCGCCCCCACCAGCGCATAGAGCACGTGACCGCCGTCAAGCTGGCCCGCAGGGATGAGATTGAGGCCCGTCACCAGCAGCCCTATCCACCCCGCCCACGCCACTGGATGGAGCATCACGTCGTGCGTGCCATCGGGGAGAAACTTCCCAAATACGACATATTTCAGGCCCGCATATGCCAGCGAATTGCCCTCCATAATGTAGGGATTGTTGGGGTCGGGCGGATCAAGCGTAATGACTTCGGAGAGGGAAAGCCCAAGCAGCAATACTGGCACCGCCACCGCAAGCCCAGCCAACGGCCCGGCAATGCCAATCCCCAACAATTGCCGCCGATTGCGGGGGGGCGACTTCATAGCGATAAATGCGCCCATTGTCCCGATTGGCGGGAGAGGGAGGGGAATAAAAAACGGGTAGCTCACCGCCACGCCAAACCGCTTCGCCATCAAGAAATGGCCCATTTCGTGGACGAAAAGGATTGAGAGCAGCCCTGCGCTGAAGGAAAGCCCATACCCAAGATGATAGCCGGTTGGCGTCAGCCCGCCGATGAGCGATGTCGAGACGACGGTCACGCAGAACAGCAGGATAGAGAGCCACAACCGTGAATGATGCTCTTGCGGAAACCCGCCCTGCAACGCAATCAGCGTGACGTGTTGGCCCGTCTGGCCTATATGGCCCACTTGGCCCGGCTTCTCGCTCTGATCTGCTTTTCCCTCTTTGAAGAGAGGGGTATAGCCAATCTCATCGAACCGCTTGGCAAGCAGGTCATACGCATATTGCGGCTCGTGGTGGAGAATCCCTTCCATCTGAAAGGAACCCTCCGGGTAGGGCGATGGGGCGGGGCCGATGGTGGAGACCTCTATCACGTCGGCAACACGTTGCAGCAATGACGTGACAGAAGGGTCACTTGGGTTGATTTGGTCGGTCGTTTGGTCGTCAGAAATATGCATGAAATTCTTTGAGGCAGGTCATGTTTGTGGAAACAAGCACCACATCAGCCCGCACGCTCCGTCTCGCATGGAGGGCAAGATTGTTGACCCACCGCTTGCTGTGGGTCTTGCAGATGCTGCACGTCCTGAAGCTTATCATGCTGCTTGCGCTCTTGAAGAACCGCCCATATCGACATAGCAATGGCGACGAGCATCAAGAGAAACAACACCACAAGTGTATCGTGAAGCCCCGCCACCTGCGCGCTGGCAGCGGCATTCGTTGCATCACCGCCGAGCGGCTGACCAGCGTGGTGCATCACGCGCCCACCCCAGATCGCTCCTCCCACCGCGATACCCATGGTCTGCCCAAGTACCCGCGAAATCGAAAGCAGCCCCGATACCACCCCCAATTGCGAACGGGGAGCATCACCCATGACCGCGCTGTTGTTGGGTGACTGGAAGACGCCCGACCCCAGTCCAATGGGGAAGGCCGCGAGTAGATAGCCAATCGTTGTCGTGTCGGTATCAAGCGTCCGCAACCCAATGAATGCCACCCCCAAGATGAGCAGCCCCACGACGGTGATCTTGCGCGTCCCCACCTTGTCGGAGATCGACCCCGCAATAGGCGATACCAACCCAAGAAAGAGCGGAATAATCATCAGCATAAAGCCAACATTCCGCGTCTGATACCCCAAGATATTTTCGAGGTAGAACGGGAAGAGAAAAAGCATCGCCGTGGTGCAGACAAACACGATCAGTGCCATCGCCAGGTTGATGCCAATCAGGCTGCGCTTGAACAAACGCAGATCGAGCATGGGTTGCGTGGCGCGCAGCTCTATCACCACAAACAGCACCAGAAACACGGCAAACATGCCAAAACCCGCAAGAATAGGGCGGGCAGTAAAACCGATATTCTGGCCAACGGTCAGGGCGAGCAGGAGCGATGACAGGCTAATGAACAGCGTAATCGCGCCAGGGAAATCGAACCGCTGTCCGCTTTCTGGTGGGCGCATGTTGGGCAAAAAGGCCAATGCCATCGCCACGCCCACCGCCCCAACCGGCAAATTCACAAAGAAGATCCATTGCCAAGAAAAGACATCTATCAGAATGCCGCCAAGTGGCGGGCCAATCATCACCCCTATCGACACAATAGAGCCGATCAGCCCCAATGCCTTGCCTCGTTCGTAGGGCGGGAATGCTTCGGTGATGATAGCCGCACCAAGGGCCATCGTCATAGAAGCGCCAATCGCCTGAATGACCCGAAAGCCAATCAGCCAATAGACCGATGGCGCTAGCCCACACAGCCCGGAGCCGACCGTGAAGATCAGCACGCCCGCCGTGTAGATCTGCTTTTTCCCCACCATATCCGCCAACCGGCCAACGCTCACCAACAGCGTCACAATCGTGAGCATGTAGGCAAGCGCAATCCATTGGGCGGTGGGGAAGGTCGTATTTAGTTCTCGAACGAAGGTTGGCATTGCGATGATGACGATGCTTCCGTCGATGGTGGCAAGGAAAATGCTCATCGCCACCGCCGCCATCGCATACCACTTGCGGCTATAATCGATTGCGTGCGATTCGTCTGCGTTATGCACCGACAACCTTCGATTCCACAGATGATTCTTGCGATTCTTGCTTCTGCAGCAGTTCGATGATCTCGTCGGCGGCTTCTTGGCCTTGGCGGACGCAGTCAGGCACCCCGACACCATCGTAAGCGCTTCCCGCAAGAAGGATGCCAGGCTGTTCTTTGGCCATCTCTTTCATCTCCGCCACGCGATCCAAGTGGCCCACGTCATATTGCGGGTTGGCTCTATTCCAGCGATAAATGCGCGTCAGGATGGGGTTGGCGTGGAGGCCCATAATGCTGCGCAGCTCTTGCCGCACCATCTTGACCAACTCGCCATCTTCCTTTTCAGCGAGGTGTTCGTGGCCCGGCCCGCCGATGAAGCAGCGCAAAAGCAGGGTATCTTCGGTCGTGCGGTGGTTGAATTTGGTTGATGTCCACGTGCAGCCGGTGATTTTGCGATACTCTTTCCGCGGCACGACAAAGCCAAATCCACCAAATTGACTGCCGATATCCTCGTAGCGGAAGCCAAGCGAGACGGTTGCCGTCGTGACGTAGCGGATGCGGTTGAGGGCAGTGGCGAGGTTGGGGAGCAACTCCTCAATCATGCCAGCGGCGGCGTAGGAAGGGGTGGCCATAATGACCGCATCGCCCTCGTAGACATCGCCCTGCGCCGTGCGGACGCGGTAGCGTGGCTCTTCGCCGGTGCCGTTCATGCCGCTGATGCGCTCAACCTTGGTCACTTGCTTGCCGGTGACAACATCGCCCGTCAGCGAGTCTTCAATCGCCTTGACAAACTGCCCCAGCCCTTTCTTGAGCGTCATAAACATCGAGAGCGGCTTGGAGCCGTTACTGCTGCTCTTATGGGCGGCACCCGCCTTGCGTTGCGCCAACATCGAGCGGATAAGGCTACCATGTTTCTTCTCCATCTCGCGGAAGCGGGGGAAACTCCCCAAGAGGCTTTGGCGTTCCGGGTCGGAGATGTGGATACCAGACATCAGCGGCTCGGCAATCTTGTCAAGCGCTTCCTGCCCCAGTCGGCGGCGCACAAACGATGCTACCGTCTCATCGCTATCATCCTTCTTGGCGGGGATAAAGAGATCCATCCCCATACGGATTTTGCCGGGCCACGAGATGAGCCGTGAGGCGGCAAATGGGGCCATTTTCGTCGGGATGATGAGCAGGACGCCATCGGGGAGGGGGGTGAGCTTGCCTTGGTTGAGCACGAACGTCTTGCGATTGTCGTCGTTGGTGCCCATTAGCTCATCTTCAAGCCCCAATTCGCGGCACATTTGGATTGCCCACGGCTTGCGGCTCAAGAAGCAGTCGGGGCCGCCATCAATCACGAACCCGTCGGGGTATTCGGTCTTGATCTTGCCACCAACGCGGGTGTCGCTCTCTATGAGGGTGTACGAAAGGGGAATATCTTCGGCTTGTGCTTGTTTCTGGAGCTGATGAGCGGCGGCCAGGCCGGTGATGCCTCCACCAATGATGATAACGTGTTTCATAATATTCTCTGAAGCCCTCCCCGCCGCAGGACGAGGAGGGTTATCCTCTGACTACAATTTCCCTTTAACTATCTTCGATCTTTCCGACTACCAGCGGAAATCAGCTACTGCTGCTTTGCGGCCGTTTGTGTGACTATCTCCGCGAGTGCCCGCACAAACGTCGGTGATGCATTCTGCGAATCGGTGCGCTCCAAGTGCATATTCTTCGATTCGGCCAACTCCTTGCACTCAATATCGATATCATAGAGAATTTCGACGTGGTCGCACAGGAAGCCGATAGGAGCGACGAGAAGGTATTTGTGGCCCGCTTCGGCAATCTTGCCAATCGTCTCCTCAATCGAGGGGCCAAGCCACACCACCTTGCGTGCGCCTGCGCTCTGGTAGCAGAACTGCCACCGGCCTTCCATCGAGACGGGGGTTTCCCCCTTGCCAAGCTCCTCAATCACGAGATTGCTTGTCTCTTTCAGGTGGGCATCGTAGGGATCTCCCTGCTCAATCAGCGAGGCAGGCAAGCTGTGAGCCGTGAAGACGATCTGCACCTGATCTCGCACATCGGCGGGGAATTTTTCCAACCCGCCGCGTACTTTTTCGGCGACTGCCTGGATATAGCGGGGATGGTTGTGCCAATGGTCGATATGAGTAAATTTGAAGGTGGCTCCAAGCGACTCGTATGCCTCTTGAAACTTCTCTTGATAGGCTCCCACGGTTGCTTGGGAGTAGTATGGGGTCATACAGAGAGTAATGACATCCTTCACCCTATCGTTGATCAACTCAGAGACCGCATCGCGGATATAGGGCGTCCAGTGGCGCATCCCCACATAGAGGCGGTAGGAGTTTGCGGGGTCGATCTCTTTAAGGAGCGCTTCGGTTGCTTCGGCTTGGCTGCAGGTGATCTCCAAAAGCGGAGACTTCCCACCGATCTGCGCATAGCGTTCGCGTATTTCGTTCACTAATTCGGGGGCTGTTGGCCGCCCCCCGCGGATATCAAGTAGATATGGCTCGATATCATCCAGAGAGTCTGGCCCGCCATAGGACATGAACAAGACTGCGTAGGTGACATCTGGTTTGTGGCGCGATTCTGCGCCGCTATTGCACATAACCACGGATAAAGTTCCCCCTCGAAGTAGATTTGCATGCTATTGTGGTAGACGATTATAGCATACAATAGCTACTGTCCTGCCAAGCGGGGTGGGGGCGCAGAGCGGGGTGGTCTCTCTTATCCCTGCCGCCGAACAGCTTCTATGGTACAATGGCAACCGTTCAGCCTGTCGCCGCCAATGTGGCGTGAAGAGGCGGAAGATATTCTGAAGTGCAATGTAGGAAGAGTATTGGAACGATACGTTGGAAAGGAGGATGGCGGCACATCCTCATCTACCCGTTGACGTGATACCCGTTGACGTGGGTCATATCGCCGCCATTGCTATGAAGAAACGCTGCCTGCATGGTCTTGCTATTGCCTGTGTGGTGGTTGTGGTGGGAACCGTGGCTCCATTCCTGCCTGTCTCGCTCGGAGGGCAAGGGGCTACATCGGTCGCAACGGTCGCAACGGTCGCAACGGTCGCAAATGCCGCCCATCGCGCTCTCCCTTCTCAGGAGCATTCATCGGAAACATCGCAGGAGGCCATCGCCGTCGATCACCTGCCGGAAGTCACAACAATCTACTTTCCCCAAACAGGCCACCACCTCAGCAATCGCGCTGGCTTTCTTGATTTTTGGCGCGAAAATGGCCAAGTGCTCATCTTTGGCTACCCGATTTCCGAAGAAATGGTGGTAGATGGCCGGGTGGTGCAATATTTCGAGCGGGCGCGGTTTGAGCATTACCCCGAACGGGAAGGCACCGAGTGGGAAGTGCAGCTCGGACGGCTTGGCGTTGAGAGCATCCCTGCCCCCGCCCCCCAAATCGCCAACCCCTACGATGGCTCGCGCTACTTCCCAGAGACGGGGCATACGTTGCGGGGCGAGTTCCTGCGCTATTGGGAACGCCGCGGCGGGGCGCGTATCTTCGGCCTGCCCATCAGCGAGCAGGTTGTCGAAGATGGCCGCACCTACCAATACTTTGAGCGCGCCAAATTTGAGCACAACCCCGAAGATATGGAGCTGTTCTACCGCAACCACGAGTGGCAAGGCCTCAACCTTGATACGTTGTATGAGGTCAAGTTGGTGGATATTGGGCGGACGGTGGCGCAAAACCGTGGTATCTCCACCGAGCCAACCAAGCAATTGCAAGGGGTGCCGCATTGGACACCAGCGCTGTGGGCACGCCGCATTGATATCAACCTCACCGCGCAACAGCTCACCGCCTACGAGGACGATTTACCTGTCTACCAGGCTCCTGTGACGACGGGGCGGCCAGGCTTCTATACCCCCACCGGCGAGTTTTCGATCTATCTGCGCTTCCGCAAGCAGACGATGGTCGGGTCGGTGCCGGGCGAGTCGTGGAATGTGCCCAATATCCCCTGGGTGATGTATATCAATGGGAGTGTCGCCATTCACGGCACCTATTGGCATGATCTCTTCGGCACCGGCACGCTGATGTCTCACGGCTGCATTAACCTTGGGATGGACGACGCCGAATGGATCTACAAGTGGGCCGATCTTGGGACAAAAGTCGTTGTTCACTATTAAGACGAATAATAGAAGAAGAACTTTAAGCGAAAGATAATAGCGAAAGATAGTCAGCTACCCAGAGCTAAAGCACCTGGGCTTGTGCTCGCTCCTCCACCC
>CAZGLO010000111.1:0-788 GCA_964526735.1 uncultured Chloroflexaceae bacterium
TCGTCTGGATCGGGATTGGCTTTGGTTTGGGTAATGTGCAGGAAGAATTGATGAGCCACTCATGCGAGAGAGTGGAGTGCTCTTCTAAAGAAAAAGACACACTCCTCTCTTGTCTTCCTTTTACAGGGACGGCAAAACAGCATATATTGTTCCATAGGACACTCCGACAACCAGCCTGACAACCTTGTGATGATCAGTGGTGATCATGATAAGAGCCACTCGATCCTAGAATGGTGAAACGTTGTGTGGTACCATGCGATAACAAGATCAATCATTTCCTGCGGTGCATGTCAACGCTCTCTGGTCATTCCAGTAACCTTTGCAAAGGACAGCAAATCATCCGTACATGAGAACATATCTAAAGGGGAATTGGCAATATGTCCGGCGAACGCAATACCACCCACGCATCTCCACAACAACAGACGTGTATGAATGGAGCTACTCGGAACCCTCTGGAATGTATACATTATCGCACCCTCATTTCGCATATGGCCGATGCGATCCTTGTGATACAACATAGTGCAATACAGTTTGCCAACCCGGCTGCCCTGACGCTCCTCAACTGTTCAGAAGAAGATATGCTCTCAACTCCACTGACGATACCCATACGCATACCCGAACGTGATCCCAAGACTGCCTCTCTCACGCCGCCCCCCCCCACTGCCACAACGATTGACCTCGTTGATCGCATAGGGAAAGCCCATACGGTCGAGGCCCGTGTTGTAGAGATAGAGTGGAATGAAGAGCCTGCTTTCCTTGCGACGTTGCGCGAGGTTTTCTATGACGAC
>CAZGLO010000111.1:888-9120 GCA_964526735.1 uncultured Chloroflexaceae bacterium
CAACCTCTCGACCAACCTCTCGACCAACCTCTCGACCAACCTCTCGACCAACCTCTCGACCAACCTCCTCCTCATCTTGCAGAGCTTAGCTCGAAAGCGCTCTACCAACGCGATCTTATCCTCGAGACGATCAATACAGCAAGCTTACGGCTGCTCGAAACAGATGATTTCTGGCACGATGTGCACGATGTCTTAGGACAATTTGGTGAGACAACCGGAGTAGAACGAATTGTATTGGTTGCGATGGATTGGGGAGAGCATAGTGGAGGAGGAGATGCCGGAGCGGGTGAAGAGGCCACTGATGTTACCTTTGTTCCACGGGCATTGTGGTATTCTGCAGCGGCTCCCGCCACCATGCAAACAGATAGCGTGCTCCCGCCCGAACAATCTTCCCGATGGATACACCACTTGCGCCAACGAATTCCGGTCTACGGCCATGTGCAGATGTTTCCATCAAGTGAACGCACATTTCTTGAAGCACAGGGTATTAGATCTCTCTTCGCCATTCCTATCTTTGTCGCAGATAAATGGTGGGGGTTTTTGGAGCTAGACGAAGCAGAAACCAAACGGGTATGGTCGCTGGCAGAGGGTGAGGCGCTCCGAATGACCGCCCGCATGATGGGGGCCGTATTGAGCCGGTTGGTTTCTCACCAGACGCTGTATGAGGAAACACTTCGATGGCGCGCTGCCCTCGATACCTGTTCCGATTGGGTCTACTGGCTTACCCCTGACGGTGTTCTCTCCTACGTCTCGCCATCCAGCTCCCTGGTGACGGGGTATCCAGCCGAGCAGATTCTCTCCAACCCCATGCTTCTCGACACGATAATCCACCCCGACGACAAAGACCATCTCCCCCCCCTCCCGACTACATTCGCTTTGCCTTCTTCTTCTCTCCAGCCCCCGCCTCCGCAGGAAGCAAGATTCCGTATCATGACCAGCACAGGCGAGGAACGCCGCCTCCGACGCAAAATACAGCCGGTGTATGACGACAACCAACGCTGGATCGGGACACGGGTAAGTCATCGTGACGAGACAATACAATTGCAGTTGCAGAGGGAGATACAAGCCCATCGTGCCCTCTACCACGCGATGTTTGAGCAAAATGTGGCGATTAAGCTCTTGATCGACCCCCAAGATGGTGCGATTGTTGATGCCAATGGAGCGGCGTGCCGGTTTTATGGCTATACGCACGAAGAGCTTTGCACCAAACGTATTAACGACATTAACATGCTCCCGCCTGAGCAGGTGCAAGAGGAGATGCAACGCGCCAAGAATACTGACCGGCTCTTTTTCCTCTTCCCGCACCGCTTGGCCTCGGGAGAAGTACGCAATGTAGAGGTCTATTCTGGCCCTATTGAGAAGAATGGCCAATCATTGCTCTTTTCCATCATCCACGATGTCACCGATCGGGTAGAGCACGAACGGACACTCACCGAAAGTGAGGCATTATTCCGTGCGTTGGTCGAAGAAACCGACAATATTGTCACGCAAATCGATCAATATGCACAGATTCTCTACCTCAACCGCCCGTCAGAGCGATTTTTCGGGCTATCTGTTGAGGAGTGTATCGGAAAACAGTTCTTCGACTTCACCCACCCCGACGACCGCGACCGCACAGCGCTTGCCTTTGAAGGCTGGATACGCAACAATGCGACCCATGTCACCTTTGAAAACCGTATGGTCAGCGCGGTGGCCAACCGCCACTTCTATATCTTATGGACGATCAACCTGCTCTACGACAAACATGGCTCTATTTCGTGTATCAATGCGATTGGGCGTGATATCTCCGAATACAAACGCATTGAGCAAGCGCTGCGAGAGAGCGAAGCCCGCTACCGCCTCATCTCCGAACTTATTTCCGACTTTGCCTATGCGCTGCGTATCCATCAAGATGGCACCATTGAGCTTGAATGGGCAACCGATGCCTTTGCCCGCACAACCGGCTTCTCTCCCGAAGAACTGCGCGGGAAAGGAGGGTGGGATGCGCTCATCCACCCCGATGACATGTCGATGGTCAAGAACCGTCAACGCTGGATTTTGGCCGGGCAATCGTCAGATGTCAGCGAATTTCGCATCATCACCAAGGATGGAAATACCTGTTGGCTCCGCAACCACTGGCGGCCAGTGTGGAATACCAACCTTAGCCGGATGGCGCACATCTACGGCGCAGCGCGTGATATCACCTACCGGCGCACAACCGAGCAAGCCCTCAAAGAGAGCCGTGAGCTTCTGCAGTCCTTCCTAGACAACTCCCCTACGATTATCTTTGCCAAGGATATTCGTGGCCGGTACATCCTCACCAACCGCCAATTTGAGCAGTTTTTCAAGGAATGCACCAATGCCCCCGGGCTGTGTGAGTTTATCGGCAAGTCCGATTATGACCTTTTCCCCAAAGAGGTCGCAGAAGTGATACAGGCAAACGATGAGTATGTTGTCACGAACAACCTCCACCTCCAAACGGAAAACGTGATCCCCCATCCCGAGGGCCAACGCATCTATAGCACGGTCAAATTCCCCATCTACAAAAGCAATGGCGAGATCTATGCAATTGGTGGAGTGGCGGTCGACAGCACCGACCGCAAACAGACAGAAGAAGCCCTGCGCGAAAGTGAAGAGCGGTTCCGGTTTATCGCAGAGTTCACGCACGATTGGGAATATTGGCTCGCCCCCGATGGCACCTACCTCTATGTATCGCCTTCGTGCCAACGTGTTACCGGCTATCGCCCCGAAGATTTTATCGAAGACCCGGAACTATTTGAGCGGATTATTCATCCCAACGATTATGAGCGGGTGATAGAGCATTTGCATGATGACTTTGCCAGCAAAGGCACGGGGGAATTGGAGTTTCGCATTGTCACAAAGAGTGGTCGGATAGTTTGGATCGGCCACGTCTGCCAGCCTGTCTACAACGAAGATGGCACGTGGTTGGGGCGACGCGGCAGCAACCGCGAAATTATGGAGCAGAAGATTGTCGAGAGTGAGCTCAAGGAGGTCAATGCTGCCCTGCAAGAGCAAACCGGACGGCTCCAGGAGCACCAGATAGAGCTAGAACGCCAAAATGAACAACTGCAGGCGGCACAACGTGAACTTGAACATTCACGCAATAGCTACGCCGATCTCTATCATAGTGCGCCGGTTGGCTATTTTACCATCCAAGAAGAGGGATACATCGTTGAGGTCAACCAAACTGGCATCGACCTTATCCTCGCCACCCGCGAATCGCTGATCGGGACACCATTTGACGCACTGGTCTTTGCAGAGGATATGGAAGTCTACCAAACTCACCGCACCGCACTGATCAACTATGCACACCCACAAACCTGCTCTGTCCGGCTGAAGAAACGTGATGGGTCGCATTTTTACGCTCGGCTCGAAAGCATTGTGGTTGATCGCAATGAGAATCAGCTCCAATACCGGACGGTGGTGATAGATGTGACCAATCAACGCTATATTCACCAAAGTCTGCAAGAGAGCGAAACTCGCTACCGCACTATCGTAGAAGACCAGCTTGAGTTTATTTGCCGCTTCCGCCCCGACGGCACGATTACCTTTGTGAATGAGGTATATGCACACTACTTTGGGACGAGCAGCACCGAAATGATAGGTGATAACTTCTTCAACCAGATTGCCCAAGAAGACCGCACCAACGTTATGCTCCACTTGGCATCGCTGGGAACAGAACAGACTCTGGTTACCCATGATCACCGCGTCGTGATGGCTGATGGTTCTCTGCGCTGGCAACGGTGGAGTGACCGCGCCATCTTCGATGAGCAGGGCAACTTGATTGAGTTTCAGTTGGTTGGGAGGGATACCAGCAGAAAAAGATGGACAAAATTGGCCTTCCAGATGCAGCACGACCTTGCGATTGTACTTTCTTCCATCTCAAGCCGGATAGAAGTGTGTGATACGGTGTTATCAACGCTGCTCCGGCTCGAAGCCATAGATTGCGGTGCTATCTACGTCGTTGAGCAGCAGAACGCAACCCTGCGGTTAGTTAGTTCGGCGGGCATTTCGCCAAGTATGGCGATGCGCATGGTTGAAGCCGACGAGTCGACTATTTCCACCATCTCGCAACCCTCCTATTACAACCTCACGAAGGAAAAGAATGGTTTCGCAAGCCTCCGCAAGCAAGGTATCCGTTCAGTGGCCTTTATTCCTGTGTCGTATGAGGGGCGGATTATCGCGATGCTGAGCCTTGCCTCGCACACCCACAGCACGCTTTGCTCTGGTACGCAAACGGTTATCGAGTCGCTCACTTCGCAGATTGGTGAGGCATTCGCCCGCACAGAAGCATATGAACGGCTGATCAGAAATTATGAAATGCTTGAATGGTTCATGCAGAAGATAGACGATTTCCTCTTCTTCCTTGATGATGAGATGCGGGTTATCCAATGGAACCCAGCCGTGGAATATGAGCTTGGCTATTCGCCCGACGCGCTCACCCTGACCCCCTTCCACGATCTCTGTACCTTAGAAGACTCAACAACCGAAGAAGATATCTTGTTGGCGATTGGGAGGGGATGTGCGTTTGAAGGAAAAGGAACATTCTTGCCGTATCGCACCACGACGGATGATGACCAACATCCGGCTCCGATCCGCACGAAGATACGTATCACCCGCGGGCGGGATGAACAGCAAATGACGCTCATTGTGATCGCATGTCGGCTTCCTGCCAAAAACCACATAAAGAGTGAGGAGTGAGCTAGCATCCATCCGGTATTCGTCTGGTATCTGCTTCGTTTTCATGGAGATTCGGTACGAGAATCGCGTTTGATCCGATATAATAGCAATCGCGCCAATTGTGGTTATCACATCGTTCGCGCCATTCGTACTATTCGTACTATTCGTACTATCTGTACCATTCGTACCATTTTTGCGAACGATACAGAGAAAGAGGTCATATGCGTATCCTTGTTACTGGTGGTGCCGGGTTTATCGGTTCTCATCTTGTGCGGTGGCTGGTCGAGGAAGGACATCGTGTGCGGGTGTTTGATGCATTTCGCACTGGCAAACGCGAACATATCGCGCCGTTCCTTGACGACATAGAGCTTATCGAGGGCGATATCCGCGATCAAGCATCTATTCGGGCCGCGGCAGAGAACCAAGAGATTGTCTTTCACCTTGCCGCGCTCATCTCCGTTGAAGAATCTATCCAACAGCCATTGCTGGCCCACGACATCAATGCCACCGGCAGCCTGCAAGTACTTGATGCTGCGCGGATGGGCGGTGTCGGGCGGGTCGTCCAGATGTCTTCAAGCGCGGTCTACGGCAATACAACCGATCTCCCTGTCAGCGAGACGGATCCCCCCGAACCGCTCTCTGGCTATGCTGCATCGAAGCTCGCGGCAGAGTATTATGGTCAGCTCTATAGCAACCTGTATGGGCTGGAAACAGTGGCCATTCGCGGGTTTAACATCTACGGGCCACGGCAAGACCCCCGTTCCCCCTATGCATCAGTCATCCCCCGCTTTATCGACGCGCTCAAACAAGGTCGTCAACCAACTATCTTCGGCGATGGCAACCAATCCCGTGATTTTGTCTTTGTCGGCGATGTGGTGCAAGCATTGTGGACAGCCGCAACAATGCCCAATATTGGCGGGCGGGTCTATAATATCGGTCGTGGGCAGACTACCAGCGTCCTGCAGCTTGCCCACACCATTGGGACGCTCTTGAATATCAAGGTCGAGCCGATTTTTGCACCGCCGCGGAGTGGCGAAGTACGCCATTCGTGCGCCGATGTCTCTCGCCTGGCAGAGGATACTGGTTTTCGACCGTTGGTGGGGCTTCACGACGGGTTGGAGCAAACAATAGAGGAATGAGAACATCTATCCCAACCACTCGAACTACTCGAACCACTCGAACTACTCGAACTACTCGAACTACTCCAACTGTGCCAACGCACGTCGTAACCACATTGACTACGCTCTTGGTGATGGGGCTTATCGCAATGGCGGGGGTGGGGTGTATGGTAGGAGGGCAAAGCAATGCACCTCCTCCTGCCCACCCGCGGTTGTTCTTCTCCTCCGAAGATATTCCAATGCTGCGTGAGCAGGCCGAAACTACTCATCAAAATATCTGGCAACCAATCATCACCTACGCCCTCTCGCAACGCGATACTCTTCCACCTGCCTCTGCCCCTGCGAATGCCGACGAAGATACCTTCCGCCAATATGGAAACCGGCTTATCCCGCTCTCCTTTGCCTGTGTGATATCCGACCGCGACGATGTATGCACTCTTGCGCTGACACACCTCCGCACCTACCTCAGCTGGGAGCAGTGGGATGAGAATGGCCACCGCGATCTGGGCCACAGCCATATGCTGCTTGGATGCTCCCTCGGGTACGATTGGCTTTATGAACGTATTCCGGCAGAAGAGCGGGGAACAATGCGAGGGCAGTTGGCGGGGTGGGCGCACAAGCTCTACGAAGCGAGTTCGCTGCCGCGAACGGCTGAATGGAACAATTGGTGGTGGAAATCGTATATGCAGAACCACCATTGGGTGAACAACAGCGCGCTGGGGATGGCAAGTTTGGCGCTCTCCCAGGAGCTGCCAGAAGAAACATCCCCATGGTTTGCACACGCCAGCCAGCAAATCAGCCACGTCCAAGGGCTGTTGGAGGGCGTGGGCGATGGGAGTTGGCACGAGGGCCTCCTCTACCAAGATTACGGGTTGACCATGCTGCTTGCCTTCGCCACGAATGCTGAACGTCTTCAAGAAACTCCCCTCACCCCTGACACCTACATGCAGAACTATGTGGCGTGGCGGCTCTATAATCACCTCCCCAATGGTCAATTTCTCTTCGCACACGGCGATTTTGAATGGTCGTGGGTCAATGGCGCGCAGACGTTGTACCTCCTCCGCCATGCCGCCAACCGCTATCAGATTGGCTACGCGGAATGGCTTGCACAGGAGCTTCTGGCCACCGTTGGCCGTGCGCCAAACCAGTGGTCAACGCCATGGTATGTCTTTGAGTTCTTTGCCTACGACCCTACCCTCCCCCCTGTCCCGCCCTACTCCCTGCCTTGGACGCGAACATTTCCCGACTTTGAAGGGGTAATCTGGCGGACGGGGTGGGATAGCGATTCGCTTGTCTTCGGCCTTAAGACCGGCGCGTATGGCGGGCGACACGCGGTTGAGGGGTTTACGCAAGGGCAGCCGCCATGGGAATTGCCCTGCTACGACACCGAATGCCAACTCAATACCGAGCACGATCACGATGATACGAACACGATTTATCTGGCCCGCGGCGGGACGTGGCTGGTGCCAGAGCACGAAGGCTATGGGCTGTATGAGGCCCAGTACCACAATACACTCCTCATCGACGGGAAAGGGCAATTCCGCCCACCCCTCGACCACTACGGCCAAGACCCTGAAGACTTCATCAAGAGCGATGGCTTTCTTGAGGTGGCAGCACACTCCGATATGGTCGCCTATGTCGCCGCCAATGCCACACACCGCTACCAACGCCATCTACCCGATATCCAAGATGTCACGCGGCATGTCATCTTCGTACGGCCCAACTACCTCATCGTGGTTGATCGGCTCATTGCACAGCATCCGCACATCTTCAGGTGGATATGGCACCTCGGCGGCGAGCCGCAGCGGGAAGAAGCATGGTGGCGGGTGGCGGTAGAAGGTCATACATCGCTCCACCTCTCCCCGCGCTCAACCACGCCCCTGCGCGTCACGGCGGGGCGGGAAGAACGACCTTCCCTCCGCATCGCAAACGAGTTTCCCCTCCGGCAGATGCGGGTCGTTACTATGCTGGTGGTTGCGGGCCACAACGACGATTATCGCCCCACTATGCGCGTGGTGGAAGACCGCGATGATGCATTGGCTGTCGAGGTGGAGTGGCATGAACACCTCGATACACTCTACCTCCTCTACGAACCGTCCGACGAGATGGTCGAAGTGGCAGATATCCATACAAACGCACGCCTTGTCGTCACCTCGCAGGAGGACGGCAGGCAGCAAACACTCTTCGTCGCAGGAGGGATGTTCCTCTTTGAGTAGGGGGAAATACTCTAGTGCGCAAAGAATACTATCGATCTTCGAAACTTCCTGCGGATCATTCGTTTCTCGTGAACAACCTGTGTAGTAAGTACATTCATCTGATATTTCGGCGCAAATTTAAGAGGAGTAGGATTGTATATGAAAGGTTACGCGAAAGCTGTCGAACCTGAGTTCGGGATAGGTGGATACCTCTCCCAAGATGGTGTATCCTTTCAAAA
>CAZGLO010000112.1:0-5474 GCA_964526735.1 uncultured Chloroflexaceae bacterium
ACGGGTGGAGGAGCGAGCACAAGCCCAGGTGCTTTAGCTCTGGGTAGCTGACAAGGTGCAAGAGAAGCCCTACACGTTCCTTGTGTATGGCTTTTTGGTTATTGCTGTTGCTGCTGCTGCTGTTGCATCGGATCTTCGTGTTGCTGTTGCGGCATCGGGTTCCAGTCTACCGTCGGGAGTAGCTCCTCATCGGCTGAGATAGGTGCTTCAGTTGGCGATACTTTGACGCCCACATCAAGGATGGTTTCTGCCTCGCCCTTGAAAACGCCGCGGGTGGGTGGCACATCGGCATAATCGCGGCCAACAGCCGTGCGGATATGGCGGTCTTCCACGATCAGGTTATTCGTCGGATCGAACCCGACCCACCCCAGACGAGGCAAGAGTGCTTCTACCCAAGCGTGTGTCGCGTCTTCTTCTGAACGGTCGTGGTCTTCTGTACGGTGGAAGAGATACCCACTCACGTAGCGGCAGGGGATGCCAAGTTGACGCGCCATCGCAATCATAATATGAGCAAAGTCTTGGCAGACCCCCCGACGAATATGCAAGGCATCGTCTATGGGAGAATCGACCGTGGTGCTGTGAGGCACATAGTCGAAATGATCGTAGATGATCTCATTGATGTGGCGCAAGGTAGAGAGAGGGTCGCCATTGCGCTCTATCTGCAGCGAACTCATCATCTCGTGTAAGAGTTGGGTGGGCTGGGCAAAATGGCTCGGCGCAAGCATATCCCAGTGTTCATCTCCTGCAACTACTGCATCAAGCTCACTCCAGGCGTTAACCCCAAGTGTGTAGGGGATAGGTTCACGAGAAGAGAGCTGGATGAGTGCCTCGGTCGTGATGGTCAGTTGGGTGTGCCGTTCGGGAATGTTGAAATGGTGGACGTAGTTGCCAAGATGGTCGCGGTAATGCATCACTTGAGACACAGGCTCAGTAAAGAGCCGAAACTCTAAACACCGTTGTGCCCCTTCGGAGCGCGGGTACATCCGCACCTCCATTGCACTCTCGCTGATGGGGGCACTGTAACGAAATCGGGTGAGATGTCGGATTGAATAATACATATGAGATATTAGAGAATAGTAGGCAGTATGCGATATCTTGAAAAACGTTCCATAGACCTGGCTTTCTGTTTTGCAGTTATTCTTTGGAGTGTACCTCTTCTATCCTCCTGGGCGAAGATTATACCATTTTTGAGACTGGTTCTTGAATGACGTTAACGAACCAACATTGCCGAGGATAGATATAATCAAGAAAAACCGTTTATATCGAGGATAAGCTTGCATCCCCAAACCCGCACCGAAATCGAGCATACCGCTCGCGATAATCAGGAAAAGGAATCGCCAATCCCACCAGCCATAGAAGATAAATGAGGCAATAACCAGGTATCCCCATCTAAGATTATTTCTTTTGTGAAAGAGTGGCCAAAAACTGTAGAAAAATGCGGCAAACACGAGAAAAACAAGTGAGTTAAATAGCATTATCTTATCTCAAGAGAAATTCAACCTGTATGCTATAATACCACAAATTGCTGCAAAGCAAAGGAACAAAGTATTTCCTGCTTGCTGTATTGGATCGTGTTGCGCACTAGAAAGCATATATGGCACTCCAGACACTCCGTGGGAAGATCCTTACTTCTGCCGCGATAGGGCTGGCCATCATGGTCATCCTCGGCCTGGTCAGCGATATCCGCGAGGTGGGCGAGACGATCAGTTCATTCCAATGGGCGATACTCCCGATTATCCTCATCCTGACCCTGCTGAATTACCTTTTGCGGTGGCTCAAATGGGATTATTATCTCCGCCGCCTCCACCTTGGCGAAGGGGTGAGCTATGGCGATAGCGGGCTGCTCTTCACATCGGGCATGGTGATGGCCGTGACGCCGGGGAAGATAGGCGAAGTCTTCAAGTCTTACCTTCTCCGGCGCATCAACCAAACGCCGGTCAGCGTCTCTGCGCCGATTGTCTTGGCAGAACGGCTCACCGACGGCCTTGGGATGCTCTTCCTGATGGGGGCGGGGCTTCTGATCTACCCGCCCGCACGTCCGGCATTCTTCTTCTTTGTCGTGATGAGTGTCATTGGCATTGCCGTGCTGCAGAACGAACCGCTTTTCCACCGATTGGTCGCGTTGGCAGAGCGGGTGCCGCTTGGGCAGAAGGTCGCCCCAAAGCTGCGTACCCTCTACCAAACCACCCGCAAGCTGCTTGGATGGCGTATCTTGCTTGTCTCCACGCTGCTGAGCATCATATCGTGGGGGTTTGAGTGCATTGCGTTCTACTTTGTGCTGACCGCGCTGCACGTTGAGCCTTCTGCGCTCCTCCTCCTGCAAGCAACGTTCATCTTTGCCGCCAGCACGATATTCGGGCTTGTATCCTTCTTGCCGGGTGGGCTTGGCACCTCCGAAGTGACCAGCGCAGGATTGCTGATTGCGATGGTCAACACTAGTGCAAGCGTCGCCACGACAGCAACCATCATCATCCGCTTTTGCACGCTGTGGTTTGGCGTCTCATTGGGGGCCATCGCGTTGATGTGGTTCCGCCGACGCTACCGCGATGGCCTTTCCCCCGCCGATACCGCGGGCACGGTCGTCGATCTATGATACGGCGGTGGTCGATGGTGGTCGATGGTGGTCGATGATGGTCGATGACGGTCGATGACGGTCGATTTTGTCCAGTGCCCCGTTCAAAACGGCTCCGGCGGTCGGATACGCCACGCCAGGGGTTGCAGCCAGAAAACCGCCGTATTCCACAGGAAAAAGAGCACCGTCGCGCCAACCACCACACGTCCGGCCTTCCCCCGCTGCCAGAGCCGCGCCCAACCGACTGTCGCGATACTTGCAATGGCCCACAGCGAGAACATCATCCAGCGGGTGTTCTGGGTGGAGAGCGTTAGGAAGGGCAATAGCGCAAAGCCACTACTCACGACAAGGCTCGCCCCAATCACCACGCTCAACCGCCGTCGGGTGCGGCCTTTCCCGCCCCTCGCCATTACCCACAGCCCGCCTGGCAGCAGAGCAATCGGGAAAAGCCCAATCATCCGCCCAACGCCGTCTTCCCACAGCACGCGCCATAATACCTCGCGGCTGACAGGCTCACGGTCGGTGAGGCCAGAGAGACCTTCCGTGGCGGCGATCTGCGCTTGCGATAGAAATAGCGGTACATACGCGCTATAGAAGAATACAAGGGCCACGATCATCGCCCCGCCATAGGCAATACTCAGTGGCCACCACATCGCCCGCGCCCACATATCGCCGCGGCGCGCCATCTGCCATGTCACGATGAGGAGTAGCCCACCCATCGCCGCCGTGTTGATGAAAAAGCCGAAATGGCCAAGGAAAACCATCGTCAGCAGGGCAAAGAGCACCCCACTTGCCCGCCACCGCCCTACATCTGCAAGAGGCGGTCGCTCTAGCAGCACGATGGCGGTCATCAGCAGCAAGGCCATCGCTTGGGTGTATATGTGCGTGTCGAATGACCACCACGAGGTCATCAACCCCGCCGCGGCAAGCCCATAGACGGCGGCAGCAAGCAATGCAACCCGCTCTCTCACCGCCACCGCCACCACCCCATACACCAGCACAATGCTGATACTCTCGACCAACGCCGCGCCACATTCCAAGACGGCTGTTGGATAGCCGCTGTTGGTCAAGAGGGTGAACGGCGCGAGGAGAAGATAGCCCGCAGGCGGGTAGGGGAAATCGACGCCGCGATTGCGGGCGGTCAGGTAGAGATTGCCCGTCCCAAACGCCTCCACCACGCGATTGGCGTGAAAGAAGATATCGCCATGCATCGCATTGGGGTAAAGCCGTCCCCCATACCGCAGCCCAAAGCAGACTATCACCAAGAGGATAAGCCACCCCGCCACGCCCCTCCCCAGCGGGATATCCGCCCACCGCGCCAGCCGTGGCAGGAGGAGGAAGAGTATCAATGCGAGCACGCCACTCAACACCACCGTCTTGAATGCGGAGAATGCGCCAAACCCCCACCGTGGTGCATCAAGCCACGCCGCCAATGCGATACCCGCCGCGGCAATCCCCACGATGAACACCCCTCGCGGCTGCAAGATGGCGACAACTATCCCCAAGAGCAGCACACTCCCCACCCACCACCCAATCGCGCCCCACGGCGGTAATGTTGCGCCCTGGCCCATTGGAGAGGCAATCGCTACGCGGTCAAGCGGAGTGCCAAGGTCACGCGGGTCTCCGGCTGGAGAGAAGGTCTGCGTATGCACCTTCAAGGCCAACACCCCCGATGCCGTAGCGCGGGGCGGGGTGAGGAGGGCCACGTGTGCGCCTTCCCGCCGCACGGGCAACGTCGCGAGATACTGGTCGCCCGCCCACAACGCCATCTCTTGCGGGCCATCGGCAGCGATAGCTTCTGTGATAGGCAGCATCTCCACGTGGAGGATGAGCGGGCGTTGGCCTATGCCGGGGAACGTGATAGTTGCTCCATCCCGCGTCCAGCGATACGTGCCGTGTTCGCCCTGCTCTGCCGTGTGGAAGCCTTGTAGATGGGGTAAATCGCCGCCATAGCCCTCGCCCACACCCACATCCACCGCATCGTGCCGCGGCAATTGCGATATCGTGATGAGAACAATCATCAGGATGGCGGGGATACCCACCACCCACCACACATTGCGCCAGGCACGGCGTCTTGAGAGGAGAGCGGCTCTAGGGCTTATTGTGGGGGAAGAAAGCAAGTGCATAGGGATTAGAAGGGTTCTGGCGGGCGGATACGCCACAGCATTGGGCCAAAGTAGAAAAATAGGGTATTCCACACCACAAACCCCGCCATCGCCACCGCCGCAAGACGCCCTCCCCGCCCCCGCCGCCATATCATCCGTGCTCCCAATGCCGTGCCAATGGCCATCACCCATGCCGAGAAGGTCAGCCAACGAGTGCTTTGCGTAGAGAGCGTGATGAAGGGCAATATCGCAAATCCACCACTAATCAGCAGATTGCCGACCATCACGATGAAAAGGACACGCGGGGCAGAGGGCGAGAGCGGGTGGTGGGAGAAATGCTCATATTTGCGCACGCACCACCATAGATACCACATACCGGCGGGGAGCAGTACAAGCGGGAAAAATCCAAAATGCTCAATCAGCCCCGCATACCACAGCGTATTCCAAAGGCGGTCGCGGCCAACAGGCGCACGGTCGGCCAAGTCGGTCAAGCCGCCGTTCATAATGCCGTACCATTGGTCTTTGAAGAGCCATAGATAGTTGCTGTAGAAGAGCAGCCACGCCACAATCACCGCGCTCACGGCTGTGATGGTCAGCGGCCACCGGATAGCCCGCGCCCATGCATTGCCCCCCTGCCACCACTGTCCCCCTATCCACGCCACTACAAGCAGAAATAGCCCCAACAGCGACGTATTCATAAAGAAGCCGAAATGCCCTAGGAACACGATTGAAGAGCAGAGAAAAAGCAGTGTCATCCACGCAGCAAGATTGGGCGGGCGAGGGAGGTTGAGGGCATG
>CAZGLO010000112.1:5484-8989 GCA_964526735.1 uncultured Chloroflexaceae bacterium
CGCGGGTGTGTTGGTGGTGGTTGCCGATAATCAGCACGGCGATCAGGATAAGTGTCGCACATTGTGAGTAGATATGCGTGTCGAATGACCACCACGTCAGCATAATACCCGCCGCCGTAAAGCTGTAGAGCGCGGCTGCAAGTAGACCCGTCTTTTGATGCGTCTCTTTCTGCAGCGCCTGCGCCACGATAGCATAGACCGCAATCGCGCCAATCGGGTCAGAGAGCGTCGCGACAAGCTGAAGCACAAGCCGAATATCAAGCGAGGTCAGGATGAGCGGCGCAAGCACAAGATAACCAGCGGGCGGGTAGGGGAAATTAATCCCGCGGTTGCGCGAAAGTAGGTAGATATCGCCAAGGCCGAACGTCTCAATAAACCGATTGGTGTGGAAGCCGATATCGCCCCACATCGAGAGCGGGTAGAGCCGTCCCCCCGTCCTCATCCCAAACGCCACCGCCACAATCAGCAGCAGCCATCCCAATGTCTGCGGGGTGAGGGGGATATCAAGCAGGCGGGCAAGGCGCGGAAGAATGGGCCGCAACACCACGATAAGCCCATATGAGAGCGTCGTCGCGGCGAGGGCAGGGAATGCACCAAACCCCCACCGCGGCGGGTCGAGGAGCGAGGCGAGGATGATGGCGAGTGCTACTCCTCCCGCCAACCGCCACGCCCACTGCTGTGAGCCGGTACAGCTCAGCACAATCACCCAAAAGAGCGTCAAGCTGCCAAGCCATTGCAGTAGGACACGCCAATCGGGCCAGACGATGGGCAAGAAGCCATTGGGAGAATGAGCTGAAGTCACCCGCACCCCGCCAAGCGGCACCCCCAATGACCGCGGGTCGTCGGGCGGGGTGAATGTCTCAGAGCGGAACCGCATCGCAAGCGCCCCGCCATTGAGCCGCTCCCCTGGCACAAGCATGTGGAAATACCGACCGTCTGTGTTTGTCGGGAGGGTGGTGAATGGCTCTCCCCCAAGCGAAATATCGACGTGCGACGGGGCTTGAGCCGCCACTTCCGCGCTCATCGGCACCATATCAAGCCGCACCAACACCGGACGCTTGCCAAGCGCTGGAAGCCGGATGAGAGAGCCATCTTGTGTCCAGCGGTAAGTACCGTGCTCATCCTGCTCGGCGGTGTTGAACGCCGCGATGAGGGGATAATCGCCGCCGTAGCCCTCCTCTAAGCCAACGTCTACCGTGACGAAGAGCGGTATATGCGCCACCACCCATATGCTCAAGAGCGTCAGGAGGAGGAGGAGCGCAAAAGGACGTTGCCAGAGCGCGCGTCGCCAGAGGGCCATTTCTGCGCGGAAGGCCGCAAGCCCTACATGAATAGCGTAGATGGCATGAGTTTTGCTGGTCGCACGAGTGATGTTCGTAAAATGAGCCATAGAGAGCTAAAATTGGAACGTTCTGCCGATCGCATTCGTCCATTATAATAGAGCAAGATCTATTTGCAAACGACTCGCAAACAACCTGAAAGGAGCAGAGTATGCAATTGCCTTTTTTGCGGCCATTGCGGCCACTTCTACGACCGTCGTTACTGGCAATCATCCTAGGTATCGCAACGACACTCGCCATCGTTGGCTGTGCGGCGGGGCAAAACCCGCAAGGTGCCCAACAGCCCACCACTCCCGCCACTGATGATGTCACTGATGATGTCAATGATGATGTCAATGCTGATGTTACTCCCCCCCCATCCGACGACGCTCAGCCCACCCCCGATGACGCTCCAACCGATACTGCTGATACGGAAGGGGAAAATGGCGAAGACGGTGAAGATGGTGAAGACATTGATAGTACTCCTGTGATCACCCCAACCGACGACCCAACCGATGAGCTTCAAAGCCGCCCCAATGCGCCATCCAAGCCTTCAGATGATGAGACCGATGATGGAGAGGGTGGCGATGAGGGCGATTCGTCGTCGATGCTCGAAGGGCGGCAGAGCAGTGAGCCTATCACATCGACCAAACCCACCCACAGCAACCTCTACCAAAGGATGATCGAAGTGGATGACAGCAAACCAACCGATCCGATGACAAGCACGGGGGCAGAGAAGCCTTCTCGCCCCATTGGCAAGCCTGATGTCGGCTTTCCGAGGAAGACAGACATCGTGACGGGCGTGGCGAGGGTCAGTAAGGTCGACATCGCCATCCTTGAGAGCGACCCGCCGCAGGTAAACGTGACCGCCTTCGGCAATTTCCCTGATGGCTGCACCAAAATGGGTGAGGTTATCCAAGAGCGCGTTGGCAATACCTTTGCCATCACCTTAACGACGCGCCGCCCCAAAGGAATGATGTGCACGATGGCCTTAGTCCCCTTTGAGCACACGGTGACGCTTGAAGATGGAAAATCTGGCAATCAACCGCTTGATGCAGGGAAATATCGTGTCGTGGTGAACGGCGTGGAAGAGCAATTCACCCTGAAATAAGCGCAATCACGGCAAAGATAATCTGGTACAGCCCAAACAGCGACAGGGCGACGGCTGATATCCCAACCAGCATCCGCGAAACGCGGCCACCAGAAGAGCGGGCCAGCGTGAACAGGGTGACCAGGGCTATCAGAAAGCCTATAAACCCGATATAGAAGGTTACAACGAAGCTCACACCCAGGCTCGGCGACTGCCGCCACCCCTCTAGAAAGAGTGGGCCGGTCACCGTGCTCCAAAAGATGTACGGGCCTGGGTTGAGAATATTCACGACCACCGCCTTGGCAAAGCTCTGGATGGTCGATTCGGTCGGGAGTTCCTCTGCGACGTTCCCTATGCGATATGCCTGATAGGCTCCCCACGCCAGGTAGAGAAGAAATCCGCCTCCAATCAGTTGGAGCACTTGGAGAAACCACGTCGGCATTTGTGAGAGCACTACCAACACCAGGATAATGATCGGCCCGTCGCTCACGAGCGGGGCAAAGGTCGCTGGAAAGGTGCGTTTCCAGCCATTTCGCATCGTTTGTGAGAGCAGGTAGGCTTGAAAAGGCCCCGGTATCGCCGATGCCGATAGGCCAAGTGTCAATCCCTGAATTATGTAGTTGAGCATAGGGTGATGGTGCTTCCCAGAGAATAGCGTATCCAGAACACCGCGCTGTCAGCTACCCAGAGCTAAAGCACCTGGGCTTGTGCTCGCTCCTCCACCCGTCGGTGGTGCAGCACAATAGGCTGGCTGACAACCAGCCCGATATGCGATATTCACGGCAGCGTTCGTATCCGCAGCGGCGGTATGGCCGCACGAGAGGCAACAAAAATGGGATTGGGTCTTTCGATTGTTTTTATCACAATAGCCACATGCAGCACAGGTGCGACTGGTGTTGCGCGGGTCAACCGCCACGACCAGTACACCAGCCTGTGCTGCTTTATAGACAATAAACGTGCGCAATTGTCGAAAGGCCCAACTCGTGCGAAGACGACGCTGCGAGCGTCTACAACCATTGTCCGTGCGCGTGCG
Organism: uncultured Chloroflexaceae bacterium; assembly: GCA_964526735.1. GTDB lineage: Bacteria > Chloroflexota > Chloroflexia > Chloroflexales > Chloroflexaceae > JAAUSY01. Next base: position 8,927 of record CAZGLO010000112.1, read on the forward strand.
AATATGGGTCATACCAAATCCGGGTGTATACTTATAGGATGAAACGACTACAGATAACCCAAC
>CAZGLO010000113.1:0-8707 GCA_964526735.1 uncultured Chloroflexaceae bacterium
TCGCCACTGCGCTCATACGCGCTCTGGTACGCATTCCCCAGATTGGAGAGATACCTCGGGCGGTCGGGATGGCCCTCAGGGGTGAGGTCGACCGCTTTCTCATAGTGTTCAATGGCGCGCTCTAATCCCTCGCCCGTCCGCTCACTCAAGAAATAGTATTGGCCCCCCGCATTGCTCAGCACCCACGCCCGGAAGTCGTCATCCGCGCTCGCAAAGCCCAGGTGGTTGAGCAGTTGCTCCCAGGCCTCCACGGCGGCGCGGAGGTCGGAGAGGTCGTACGTCTGTTCATAGTGCTTATTAGCTTCTTCGGCTTGCCGCTCTAGCTCTTTCAGCTCTTCCATAGCCTCCCTCTCATTCCTAGCTACGTGGTATTCCTGGGTTCAGTATACACCGGAGGAGGAGGGGGGGCAAGGGGTGTTTTCTCTCCCCCCGCCACGTATGCTATACTAGGCAGAGCACCGGAATTAGCGGAGAGAGAAACACGCTATGTATTCAACACACCCGCCGTCCCGGCCTTCTGCGCCGCTCTACGTGCCGTGGGGGTGGCTTGATCTGGCCAAGGTGGTAGGCCTGGTAGGCCTGGGGATCGTTGTGATTTTGAGCCTAGTGGGGGAGCGGGAGGGGGGCATCACCTCTCCGGTCATCTATATCGCTATTATCGCTATTTATGGACTTGTGGCTCTTGGGGTCTATCTCTTTGCAGGCCGCCGGAGGGGGGGCTGGCAAGCGTTGGGCATGCGAGTGCCGCCGCTCTCGATGATGATCCTCATTCCGGTTATCATTGTGGGCGAGTTTATCGGCATTTTCGCCATCAATTCGGCGATTGCGTTGGTGCAGGGGGGCAATTTCGACAACCCACAGCAGGCTGCCTTGATGAGTGGCGGGCCATTCAGCCCCACCTCCTTCGCAATGCTCTTCTTTCTGATTGCGATAGTTGCGCCCATTGCCGAAGAGCTGTTCTTTCGGGGGATGCTCTATGCGCTGCTGCGGAAGTGGGGGGCGGCGGTGGCGATTGTGGGGAGTGCATTTATCTTTGCCATCGTCCACTTTATCCCCATCCTCATTCCATCGCTGTTCTTTGTGGGGTTGATATTGGGGGTGATGCGGGAGAAGAGTATGTCGCTACTGCCTAGCATCCTCCTCCACATGCTGCAGAACGGCATTATGATCGCATTGATCCAGCTTGTCCTGCTTGGCAATGCCGCGCCGTCGTAGTCCATTGGCGGCGGGCGAGACGGCGGCGGGCGAGAGCACGATGGTTATGGGCCGACTTCGACCAGCGAGACGCCGTGGTGGTTGGTGCTGACGGCAATCTGCCGCCCATCGGGGCGCACCTGCAAGGCGAAAACCCCTTGCCCGGGCAAATCAAGCCGGTGCTGTTCTTTGGCGGTGCGGGGGTCGCGGAGGGTGATCATCCCATCCGGGCTGCCCGCCACGAAGAACGTGCCGTCGGGGGAGAAGGCGACGCTGGTGAAGAGGAAGAGGTCATCCCCCGCCACGACCTTGGCCTCTTCCGCGCCGCGCTGGTAGTCCCACAGCCGCACGGTGCCGTCATTGCTCGTGGTCGCCACATATGACGCTGCTGGCTGCACGGCAAGCGCGGTTATGGTGTCGGAATGGCCGTGCAGCTCGTGCACAAGCTCACCCTCCTGCACCCGCCATACGCCAATAGTCGGGCGACTGCTGCTCTGATAGCCCGCCACATCATTGCCCCCAATGAGGTATGTGCCGTCCGTTGAGAACTCCATCATCTCGATGCCGCCGTCAAGCGCAGGTAGCGTGCGAAGGCGGTTATTCCGCGCAATATCCCACAACGTCACCGTGCCTTCTTCGGTGCCAATCGCGAGGATAGGCTTTGAAGGGTGTGCCGCGACCGCCGTCACCTGGCCATCAAACGGCTTCAGGGTGAGAGGGCGTTTGGCTTGGGTCATATCGAACACCACCACGCGTCCCTCCTCATCCTGCGTGGCGATGGCAAGGTCGGTTGCGTTGAGCGCATTGAGGAAGGCGATGGGCTGCGACGAACGTCCCCCGCCCGCCACCGTTACGTGCTCGTTCTCGCCAAGCACGTAGATACGCACGGTGCCGTTTGCGCCCATCGTTGCGAGATATTCGCTGGTTGGGGAGTAGTCAAGCGCAATAATTTCTCCCTGCGCCAGCGGCAACTGATTGACGATTTCCTCTTTGGCCACATCCCACACCCACACGTGCCCACTCATATGGCTGGTCGCGATGAGCCGCTCTGAGTCGGGGAACCACGACACACTCAATAGCTCGATCTCTTGGTGCGAAAGGACATGGAGCGGTTCACCACGCTCCGCATCCCACAGCCGTACGGTGCCATCAAGGCTGGCGGAGGCGAGAGTTGTCCCATCGGGGCTGTAGCTAACCCCATGCAGCACCACCCAATCGGTATGCCCCCGCAGCTCCTCAACCACCTCCTGCGTGGCCAGCGAGAGAATGCGCACCACCGAGTCGGTCGCGCCCACGGCAAGATGTTCGCCGTCGGGGTGGAATGAAATGCCTGTGGGTATCACAGCGGAGGTGCGGGTAGTATTCGTCGTGTGCCCGAGGAGGCTATAAAGTGGCCGCGGCTCTATCACCTCCGCGCGCTCTTCTACATCCCACAGCCGCACCGTGCCATCGCGGGAGGTGGAGGCAATCCGTGTGCCGTCGGGGTGAAAGTCGAGGTCGCTCACGACCTTCGTATGGCCTTCCATCGAGCCAATGAGCTTGCCAGTGGCGATATCCCACAGCTTGATCGTGGCATCTGTGGAGCTTCCCGCGACAACCGGCGCGGTGGGAGAGGCCGCAAGGCTACGTATCCACCCGTCTCCCGCCGGGAGCCGCCATATCTGCTCCCCCGTCTGGATATCCCACACGATGATAGTCGGGTCATCCGCCGCGCCCGATACCAACACCGTCCCGCGCTCTGGGTGCGTGGCGAAGGTCATCCCACTGACATCGCCCGCGTGGCCGCGTAATGTGAGTGCCGTGCCGAAGGCAGCCGACTCATAGAGCAGGATATCTCGCCCCATCGCGATGGTCAGCCACCGGCCATCAGGAGACGAAATCGCCTGGCCAACCGTGCCCATATCGATGTGGCGCGCATCAACGAGGTTATCAAAGGTATCAGTAGTGATGAGCGGGGCAGAGCTAATATTGCTGGACGAGGTGAAGAGATCTACGTCGCGGGGGGAGAGCACCGATTCCGACTCTTGTCCAACCAAGACATAGGAAAAAACCCCAACCACACATATGCTCAGGGTAAGCGTCAAGATGAAGCCTGCTGCCACCAAGAGACAGATATTGAGTCGGGCGCGTTCTTTCGACAACATATGGTTTTCGTGCCTAATCTATGGGGGGAAATGCACCGATACAATCAGGAGAAAGGTATCTCTTCAGTAAATCTTCAGTAAATCTTCAGAGAATGTACACGATTACGGAAATGCTCCGCTATTGTGCCAGGTGAGTGATGCCATGCGGTGCGGTGAAGAGTTCGCTGCGTATGCCCAGCGTAAAATCCCAGTACCACAGCGTCGACGGGCTATAGGGAGAAGATGTCTTGAAGAACCCTTCCCCGCCCGGCAGCGCCCGCGCCGAGACATATGCAAGCTCTTCACCATCCCCTAAGGCAATCGCATCGCCATAGGTTTCGAGAGTGATACCCGCTACCACCACCTGATCCTCCCCCGACCGCTCACGGCGGTAGAGCGAGTAGTGGCGGGCAAGGTTGCTCTGGCATTCGGTCGTCAGGTAGTAGAGCGTGCCATTTTCGCCCCACGCCAACGGACGATTCCAATAGCCCTCGCCAATGGTCTCTTTGCGGTTGCCCTGCGAGTCGAGGAGGAGCAAATCGGTACCATCGTCATCAACCCGATACGCCTCCACAGCGATTTCGCGGCCATCTGGCGATACGGTGGGGTTGCCAAACCCATTATAGCGATAGGTATTCTTCACCATCTGCAGCTCAGCGCCGATATCCTGCTCTACTCCAAGCCCTGTATCGAAGAGGAAGAGTGTGTGGCGAGAGTCGGGCGCGCTTGCTGCATAAACCAATGTCTGCTCATCTACCCACTGCGGCGCAAAGCGGTTCCACCCACCGCCCGTAATGCGTTCACGGGGCGTCAGCACGGGAAATGGCTTTGTCGTCGTGCCTTGCACAGTATTGACGGATGGCGTGGCGGTCGGAAGAGCCGCAACTGTCGCGGTGGCAGTCAAATTGGCGGTTGTGGTGATGAATGTGGTGTCGCCGCCACCAGCCGTCGCGGTGGGCGTGGGCGTGGGAGATAGCTCTGCAATGGTCATTACTTGGATGGCGCGTTGCTCTGGCATCACGCCGGTCTCATCGACGCTCATCGCCAGCATCGTCCCATTGGCATTAAACACCGGCTCATCGCAATTCACGTTGTCATCCGGCACACGCACCGGCTCTCCCCCCGCCGCCCACATCATCCACAGAGAGCCAGGTACGGCGGCCCTCGTCGCAAAGGGAATGAAGCCAGGTTCCTGCGTGCGGCAGAAGGCCAATAATTGGCGCGTGTCGTCGAGGGCCAGGGCAACTTCTTCCTCCGGCGACTGCGTCAAGCTGACAACTTCAGTTCCCTTGATACGCCATATATCGCCCTTGTGGAGGAAGTAGAGCGGTTCGGGGATGTGAACACGTTCGTTGGCGGGTAGGCTCAACACGTCGCTCGCCACCCCAATCTTCGACTGCCGCGCCACCGAAATACGCAATTGCGAGGAGTCGCTTGAAAGCGATAGCTGGTAGACATTTGGCTCATCAAGCGCAAACATCAACGTCGCCCCGACCTCTTCCCCTGGATGCGGGTCGAAGAGCATTTGCCGAACCACCCGTGTCCCGGAGAGGGTTTGCGTTGGAGAGATAACCGAATTATCAAAGTAGTCATCGTGCAGCCAATTGGGCAGCTCAACGACCAATACATAGGCAGAAGGGGCAGATGGCCGGTTGGTCAGCCGCCGAAATTCCTCATCGTCAAGGTAAGTCGCCCGTGCACTCAATGGCGTTGACCCGGGCGCGACCTCAAAGCCGAGCGAAATGCGCTCATAGGCGGGGAAGGTCTCAACCGTGATTGCGCCGGTGGCCTGTGCCGAGAATAACCCTGTGCCATCATCATTCTCTTCGTTCTCTTCGCTCACTGCCGCCTGATCGCAATAGCTGAACGCTTGTAATGCCGGATCGGGCGTCGCGGAGGGCGGGAGCGGTGTTGGCGAGGGGATGGGCGTCATTGAAGGCGTGGGCGTCATTGAAGGCGTCAATGTGGGCGATGGTGTATATGTTGGAGAAGGCGTGTAGGTGGGAGAAGGCGTGCTCGTGGGCGTCAAGGCAATAATCGTCTCAATGTTGAGGATAGACTCCTCTTGCGTGACCGTTTGCTGCTCGCACGACCACAAAAGCAACAGAGCGAGGATCACTCCTATGACTGCCAATGGCCCCGGCCCCGCCTGCCAACCTCTCTGTGAATATGCGTGCCGTAATAGGGTCACGAGTCGTTTGCTGCTATTCACCAGGAACAACCGCCTTTATCCACCCTTGACGAACTGCATAGACGACTGCTTGCGTGCGGTCATTTACCGCCAACTTGCGCAAAATCGACGACACATGGTTCTTGACCGTCTGATTGCTGATATCCAACGTGGTTGCAATCTCTTTGTTGGTCTGATCGGAGGCGACCAGCTCAAGCACTTGGAGCTCGCGCGGCGAGAGGGGCGAGTAGATGCTCTGTGTTTCGCCATCTATCGCCATCTGCCGAAAGGCGCGCAACACTTGCTCTGCCACGTCCGGCTGCGACAGCACCAGTTCGTTGATGGGATAGTGGCCCTGGCAGACATCCCGCAGCGCCACGAGCAGCTCATCCCACGAGATATTGCGGGGCAGCCATGCCGCTACTCCCGCCCGCATCGCCTTGACGACATATTGCCCTTCGTGAACATCGCTCAGCAGCACGACGTTGGTGTGCGGATGGGTGCGTTTGAGCACCCGCGCCACCTCAAGGCCGCTGACGCCGGGCAAATTCTCATCCATGAGAACGACATCAGGCTCAAATTCTCCCACAAGTTGGATCGCTTGCTGTCCATGCGTCGCTTCTCCCACCACCTCAAAGCTCGCCTCACGTGCGATATTGTGGCGTAATCCTTCGCGAAAGAACGTATGATCATGGACGAGAATGATGGAAGAGACCTTCATAGTGCTGCCATGATAGTGAGCCGGACGCTGTTTGAGCAGTGCAGCCCACGATAAAGAACCAGATCCGATGTGCCGTGCGTCTATTATGTGTCCTGCTGTGTGCCCCGCTGTGTGCCCTGCCATTCAACTTGGTGGCGGGGAGGTACCTTCCTCCATTATAGCATAGACGGGACGATTTTTTGTCTATATTTTGATTCAGCTGCAAACAATGGCACATCGCAGCATTCCCAGAGCGTCAACGCAACGTCAACGGAGCGTCAACGGAGCGTCAACGGAGCGTCATCGGCATAATGACATGCGTATAGGCGTCCTGCCCAACCGGCTTGAAGACTCCTGGGTTTTGCGGCTCTTGGATCTCGAATTTCACCCGCGATGTCCCGACGGCATTGAGCGCTTCCATCAAAAAGTTGACGTTCATGGCAATCTGCCCGCCCTCGCCGTGCACCACCGCATCGAGTTGGCCGGTATTATCGCCCACTTCGGCGGCATTCGCGTTGATAATCACGCGTCCCGGCTCATCATCGGTGCCCGGCTCAACGGTCAGTTTGACAAAATTGCTGCTCTCAACGGCGAAAAACGATGCCAGTTTGACTGCCTTAATAAAGTCTTTGGTCTCAACCACGGCCTGCGTGGCGTAGGCAGAGGGGATAATGCGTTGGTAGTCGGGAAATTTGCCGTCGAGCAACCGCGAGGCAATCGTCGCGTGCTCGGTTGAGAAGAGAATCTGCTGCTCTTCTTTCGTTGAGATAATGGCAACCTCACCCTTGGCGTCGCCAATGACGCGGGCAAGCTCGATAAAGGTGCGTGCTGGTACAATCATCTCCTGGATGTCGGTCACATCTGCGCTCACCCCTTCTTCAATTGGTACCATTCGGGTGGCAAGACGATAGCCATCGGCGGCGGCGAGGGTCAGAGTCGGTTCGCCAGCCGAATCATTGGGGTTGATGCGCACCAAAACGCCGGTCAAGGCTTGACGGGTTTCGTCGTCGGAGGCCGCAAACGCCACCTGATTAATCGCCTGTCGCATGGTGTCTGTCGGCAGAGTGACAAGCGGAGGACGATCATCCTTCACCGGCACAGCGGGAAAATCATCTGCTGCTGTCCCCTTCATGTTGTTGGTAAAGCTGCCACACGTGATGGTCACCGTTTGGGTTTCCTCATCCAGCGCCAGCGTGACTTGCTCATTCGGGAGATTGCCGATAATATCACCAAAGAGTTTGGCGGGCAGGGTGATAGCCCCATGCGAGGAGACCTCTCCAGCTATCCAGGCAGTAATGCCCAACTCGAGGTTGGTTGCCGACAACCGCAACTGCCCATCTTCGGTGGTCAGCAGGATGTTGGAAAGGAGAGGGATCAATGATTTTGATGAAATGGCCCGGCTGACCGTCGCTACGCCACGCTTCAGCTCATCTTGTAGACACGAAACGTTCATGAAAATAACCTTATGCTGTATGATAGTTCCGATGTTGTTGCAGGTTGATGCACAATGGGCGATTATAGCGCAGAGGGGGAGAAGGTGCAACACGCTCCGTTTATCTAAAAAACGAACCTGAACATCAGCCTGAGTAATCACACCTGAGTATGGTGGTAGATAGAGGAACACCTATGTCTCCTACATCTCTTGGAGTCCTTGCCCCCCGAACGCTTATTCCACTTGCGGTGCCACGTCGCGTCGTTTCGACCCCATACGGGATGGTGGATGTCTACACCGTCGGCAATATGCCGTGGATCGCCACGGGTTCGCCTCGCGCTCAGATCTATGCTGCCAAGGAAATTGGCATTGAGCGGGTGGTAGAGATCCTTGCGCTCCAGGCCGTCAACCGCATGATGGCGCTTGGAGATATCGTGCTGCCTGAAGACTTGATCGACCTAACCACGGGGCAATATGGGACATTCTTCGTCAACAAGGGGTATGGCTTCTTGCCCCACCATCCGCCCTACTGCCCCGATACCCGCGAAGGGCTGGTTGAGGCGGCGCGCCACATTGTCTCGCTCATCCCGCTCTCGACGCAACCACGTATCTTTACGCGGGCAGTCTATGGTGGTGTGGAGACCTATGGCCCGCTTGATGAAGAAACCCGCACACTGCTGCAAGACTATGATATCGATGCGGCGGGCGTGGGAGGCGTACCGACAAGCTTCTTAGCCCGCGAATTGGAGCTATGCTACGCCCCGATTGGCATGGTCGTCACCTACTCACACCCATATGTCTTGGGAGTGCACAATTTGCTCCACGATACCCGCAATGAGACTATCCTTGAAGACGTGATAACCGAGGCAGTCAAGCGCATGCCGAAAGATCGGACATGCTTATGCAGCCAAGCGATGCAATCGGCGCGAGAGGCCGGGCGCATCAGCGATGACTGGCGGACGTGGGTGGAAACAACCAAACAACACTCATAATATCCCTTCTCTTTTGCTCTCCACCACCGAAAAAGCCACTTCTGTCAGCTACCCAGAGCTAAAGCACCTGGGCTTGTGCTCGCTCCTCCACCCGTC
>CAZGLO010000114.1:0-8572 GCA_964526735.1 uncultured Chloroflexaceae bacterium
GGGTGGGAGGAACGCCCTGAAGGGTAAACAGCTATGATACAAACAAAACCATCCCTACCAACGAAAGGGGTTTGCAATGATAGAAAAACAGAAACAATCGCGGCACCGCCTCACGGTGAATATCCTGATCCTCATCGTGGTTGCCGCATGTGCATCAGTATTTGGCTCATTTGGCTCATTTGGCCCATTCACCTCAGCCACCACACAAGCGCAGACCGATCAGCGCTGCTTCCCGGAAACCAATTTCTGCATTTCGGGGGCTATCCGCAGCTATTGGGAGGAAGAGGGTGGTCTTGCCGTCTTCGGCTACCCTATCACCCCGCTCCGCATTGAGACCATCGATGGCTGGCGCGGTCAAGTACAGTGGTTTGAGCGCGATAGGTTGGAAGACCACGGCAGTGAGGGCGTGATGGCAGGGCGGTTGGGCGTTGACCTCCTCGCACTGCGAGGCCGCCCGTGGACGGAATATGACCAAGTCTTCAGGACACAAGCCGGGTGTGTGTATATGGACGCGACCAAGCATAGCATCTGTGAGCCATTCCTGAGCTATTGGCTCGACAATGGAGGGGTTGAGCGGTTGGGCTATCCCATCACTGAGCCGATCACAGAGGAGCTTTCCGACGGTGATGCCGTCCGCTGGAAGGGAACCGTACAATATTTTGAGCGCCGCCGGATGGAGCATCACACCGAGCTGCAAGGTAGTCCAGTGTTGTTGGGGCTGCTTGGCCAAGAAGTGCTTGACCTCCGCACGTCGCCGCCTACTCCCCCCGCTCCAACAGCCACCTCTACCCCGCCCTTCCAACAGAAGACCCCAACTCCAAATGTTTCTGCGTGTGTAGGCTCAGTCTTGCCTGCCCTCCGTACCGCATATGAGCAAGTTACCTTCCGGCAGTCATTGGGGTGTCCTATCCTGACGCCGTCGGAGTACATTGAGGCGGCAACGCAACAGATGGAGCACGGCGTGATGATTTGGTTCGACCGTGGCACATCTTCGTCGTTGGGAGAGGCCAAAGGTCGCCATATCTATGCCGTCATCACGCCCGGGCCAACGTTCAAACCCTACCGCGATACGTGGGATGCCTACGATGACCCATATGAGCTTGAGGATGTATCGCCGCCGTCAGGGCGCTATGCACCGCGGGGCGGCTTTGGCAAGGTTTGGAAGGAAGACCCCGTTTTGCGGGAAGAGATCGGATGGGCGATTGAGCGGGCGGAAGAGGAACAACGCGCAAGTGTGCAGAGTTTCTCTGGCGGCTTGATGCTCCTCCTGCACGACTCCGACACGGTGTATGCCTTTGGAGAGGCCGACTCACCTGAAGACGTTCAGATTATCCGTCAACATTAGGAAAAGCAGCAATAAAGGGGCGGGGAGAGGATAGGAGAAACAAAAATAGCGATCACCCGCCGTGCTCCATGGGGTACATTATGGCGGGTGATCGTTATTATTTGCTGTCTGCTACTATTTTTTGTCTGTCTGCTACTATTTTTTGTCTGCCTGCTACTCAAAGGCCAGCGCATTGCGGATGGAGAGGCGTGCGGCATTCCAGGCGGGCAGGAAGCTCGCAAGGATGGCCATCGCGGTGGAGAAGGCCAACCAAATGCCCATCCCCTCGAAAGAGAAATCGAAGGTGAGCGGCGTACGGAAGAACATTTGCCCCATCAGGTCGCTTAGGAACTTGCTGACGGGAAATGAGAAGGCTGCGCCAAAAAACCAACTGATAAGCCCAATAATGATGCCTTCGCCCAGGAAGATTTGCAGGATCATGCTGTCGGACGCGCCAATCGCCCGCATCACGCCAATCTCCCGAATACGCTCAATGACGTTCAAGCTCATGGTACCTGCCAGCCCTAGCCCGCCAACCACCGCGATAAGTATTGCCATCGCGAGGAGCGCCATCACGATAAAGTCAAACTGCTCAGTCACGCGCTCAAGCAGAACATCTATGGAAAAGACACGGTTCACGGTGATGCCCTGCAGCTCAAAATGCTGCTTGAGCGTCTCCTCAAACACCTCTGGAGCAATATCGAACCCAGGAGCCATCTTGATGCGTGTGGTGGAAATCTTCCCCACCTCGCCAATCGCCCGACTGTAGTGCTCATAGGGGACATAGCCTTCCCGCGAGTCGCCGATGCTTGTCGCGACGCCGACCACCTTCCACGTGCTTTCTTCCTCGTTGATCGAGAGCACCACTTCGGTGCCGACGGTCATATCGGGGTCGTCCTCAAGCACCCCCCGCGTAACCACAATCGCGCGCTCATCTTCGGGGAGCAGCCATCGCCCCTCAATAATTACCGGATCGACCAATTCTGTATTGTAGAGCACGCCAGAGACCGAAATCGGGTCACTTTCGGTGTCGTCGGGGTAGATGCGCGACACACTTCCATCAAGCCACGGTTCTGCCAGCGCCACGCCCGGCACCCGTTCCGCCTCATCAATGATGTAGTAATCGCGGTAGCTCTTGTCGAACAGTACCACGGCATCAAACTGAAACTCACGGTCGATAAAGGTATTCAGCGTGTTGATGAGCGAGGTGCGGATACTGAAGATGCCAATGAAGATCAACCCGCCGATCATCAGCGTGAAGAGCGTCAGCGAGACCCGCACCTTGCGTCGGAAGGTATTGCGCACGGCGAGCAGTAATGGCCGTTTGAGCGCCCCCACCACGATATAGCACAGCAATCGCCATATAGGCGTCAGGATGAGGCGGATAGGCCAAAATAGCAGCCGCACCGGCAAGAAAATCCACCAGAAGACCTTTTTGATGAACTCTTTGCGGGCTTTGCTCTTGCGCGTCTCTATCGTGATGTCGTTGAGCGCCTCTAAGACCGTCACCCGCGTCCCGCGGAAGACGGGGATCAGCGACGCCACCACCGGAATGGCAAGACCGGCGATGATTTGGAGCCTGAGTACATCTTGCGGGAAAATGGCTTGGGAAAGGTCAAAATTGAAGTAGTCGGCGACCACATTCACAAAGACATCCGTGGCCCACAGCGTGGCGGGGATGGCAACTAGCAGCGAAAGCATACCAAAGCCCAGCACCAAGACCATATACATCATCATCATCTGGGTGGTACGCGCGCCAATCGCCTTCATAATGCCGATTTGCCGCGTCTGCTGCGCCAACAACGCCGAAATTGTATTCGTGACCAGGAAGCCACTCAACACAATAGACATCACCCCAAGCGCGCTCATCATCACAGAGAGGTTGTCGATCAGGCCAGTCGCCCAATGCTCACTGCCGTCGCGGGGTGGCCCACGTGGCGTGCGCACATCCCGATCCGACTTCTCGATCTTGCTGGTGATCTCTTGGAGGATGAGCGTTGTGACCAGGTCAACACGCGGTCTACCCATCCCCGGATGGCCACCACCACCACCGCCACGGCCACCCCCTGGTCTCCCTCCCTGACTTTCCTTGAGCTGTTCCGCCGTGACGGAGGCAAAAAGGAGTTCGCGATTGACCGTACTCTTGTCGATATCGACCAGCATCTCGGTAAAATCGGTCGCGCCTCCAAGCCATTCGGCGGTGTTGGGGGTGATATAGCCATAGTAGTTGCCGCTCATTGAGGTCGGTTGTACGGAGAGGTCGTGGACAAGACCCGCAATCTCCATCACGCGCTGCTTGCCGTCGTTGCGCTCCACCACGACGGAATCGCCAATATCAAGGCCTAGCTCTTTCATGCTAGAGCGTTCAAGCAAGACTTCTTTATCACGCGGCTCTTTTGCCCCCGCCACCGTCGATATTTTCTTGATATCTATCTCATCAAAATCATCAATCGCGGTGAGCCGGATGGATTCCTTCGTATCTGGCCCAACAAAGACGTTGAGCGAGAGAGAACGCCGTCCTTCTGCCTCGACCACCCCATCTATCTTTTCGACTGCCGCAATCAAGTCTTCATCGAAGCTATCTGCGCTTGAAAAGTTGTAGGTTGCATCGGCGGGGTTGGTGCGCTGATAGCTGTTTGCCAGCTCCTCAGAGACGATTTGGCGCGTGGCGTTGATTAACCCCGTCGCAAAGATGCCGATAAAGATAGAAAGCACCACGAGCGCGGTGCGGGTTGGGTTGCTCCAAAGATCGCTCGCGACTTTCTTCCAACGCGGCCCAATCATAGAAATACTCTTTCACTCTCTGGTTGATAGGTATATCAATAGTGTTTATTGCTGATAGAAAAGACGTGGTATGGGCCAGGATGTTGCAGAGATGTTGCAGAGATACTGCAGAGATACTGCAAAAATCCTTGCCCTCTTCTTAGCCTACCGGAAAAATGTGGAGAACTGATGGAGAAAAAAGGAGAGATTTGGTGGACATACCGTGAATATAGACTTTTTCTCCTCCTCTCTGCCTCTCTTCTTTGCTCTTCCTGTTTACTTTTCCTGCCCTACGGCTGGGCCAGGAACCCAAGCAACACTCCATAGAATGAGCGGGTGGCTTCTAGATGGGGAAAATGGCCACACTGCGGGAAGGTCACCAGGCGAGAGACGGGGATTTCGCGGTGGGCAGCTTCTGCGCAGGCAAGGGGGAAAATACGGTCGTTTTCGCCCCACATCACGATAGTCGGGCACTGGATCTCATGCAACCGCGTCCGCATCCCCGATGTATGGAGGTCGATTTTGGCTCCGTGGCGGCTTATCGCGACCAACGACCGGCGATTTTCCGGCAGCAGCAAGGCATCGCGGGCACGGCGGATCAAGTCCGGAGTGACATACTCTTCTGGCCGGTAGAATGACATCGTCAGCTGCTTTTTGATGACAAATTCGCGGCCCACTAGCCACAACAGCCCTTCTGCCAACTTCGGATGTATCACGATTTTGCGCATCAGGGGGGAGGAAGTTGGGGGGAGAAAACCATCAGCATCCATCGGGATGAGACGGCGGACGCGGTCGGGGTGGGCGAGGGCCATTGCGATGGCAAGTTTGCCACCAAACGAGTGCCCAATAACTGCCGCCCGCTCAATGCCAAGCGCGTCCAGCACCCCTGCAAAGATATCGGCAAAGAATTGGAGGGAGTAGGGGGCGTTGTCAGGGCGTTCCGAGCGGCCAAACCCAAGAATATCAATCGCGATGGCATAATAGCCGCGCGCCCCCACATACGCCAATGTCGGCATCCAGTAGTCGCAGGAGACGGCAAAGCCGTGCAGGAACAACACCGGCTCTCCCGCTCCGCAGGTGCAGGTATAGATGCGGTAGCCGTTGATGTTCAGCGTGCGGCAGTGTATCTGGTCGTATGTCTGGCTGTATGTCTGGCCGTCGCTCATTTCATTGCTCATCTGTTTTTCCCCTCCCCCGCCGCCAGGAAGCCAAGTAGCACACCCCGGAACGCCCGTGGCCGCTCAATATGGGGGTAATGGCCGCTCCGCGGGATGAGGACAAGTTGTGAGTTGGGGATTTCGCGCTCAGCGTTATGGCCACATTTCGGGGCGAAAATACGGTCTTGTGCGCCCCACACCACCAACGTCGGACAAGTAACCTCGTTGAGCCGCTTGCGCAGGCCGGTGCGGATAAGGTCGTGGTCATCATAGCAGCGGCTGAGTTGCAGCAATGCCCCACTGCGTTGGCGGTCGCCGAGGAGCGAACGGAAATGCTCTTCAAGCTCAAGCGGGATGAGGTTCGGGTCGGCAAAGGTGCCCGCAAGCTGCATGCGGAAGAGGCGCGGGTTGCGGGAGAGCCAGAGAAATACCTCACCCAGGAAGGGAATAACGCCCGCCTTCTTCATGAACAGGGGAATGGGGATAAACCCTTCGCTGTCGGCGATGACAAGCCGATTAACCCGATGCGGGTGCAGGATAGTCATTGCAAGCGCACACTTCCCGCCAAACGAGTGCCCTACAAACACCGCGCTCTCTATCCCCAACACGTCAAGCAAATCGTCGTAGATCTTGGCGAAGAGCGGCAGAGAGTAGGGCGCGTCGTGAGGCTTATCCGACTCGCCAAAGCCCAACGCATCGACGGCGATGGCGCGGTAGCCATGCTGGCTCAAAAAGGCGACTGTCTCTCGCCACTCGTTGCACGACCCCGCAAACCCGTGGAGCAGAACGACCGGCGTCCCCGTTCCCGCCTCGATATGGTGGATATTGTAGCCCTGAATGGTATGTGTCGCACTAGTAATCACGTTTTTCCCTCTTGATGCTAACTCGTTGCCCTGCCTTGTGCCTTTCTTTTCGTTTTCTTCCTTCTGCCGCTATAGCCCCGCGACAAGCCGCCATACGGCAGCAACGACCACCGTCATCACAAAGCCAAGCGCCAACGGCAGAAGCGCCGCGACGGCTGTCCATTTTGCGCTCTTGGTTTCCTTGTAGATGGTGTAGATAGTTGTGCTGCACGGGTTGTGAATGAGGCTAAACAGCATCAGGTTGACCGCGGTAAGTACCGTCCACCCGCCCATATCAAAGAACCTCTGTACGCCTTCGCCCACGCCCCGCTCAAAGATGACACCCGCTCCTGCGCCCATCTCGTGTTGGCCGGTGACGAGCACAGTCAGCATTAGGATGGTCGGGATGACGATTTCGTTGGCGGGGATGGCGACGATATACGCCACCAAAATGACGCCATTCAGCCCCATCAGCCACCCAACCGGCTGCAGGAAGGTGATCAGGTGTTCTGCAATACTCACCCCGCCGATAGAGATGTTTGAGCAAAGCCAAATCACCGCGCCCGCCGGTAGCGCAAACACAATCGCGCGCCACAGCACAAATAGCGTCCGGTCGATTACAGAGGTGTAAATCGTGTGGAGGATGTTGGGCGGGCGGTAGGGCGGCAGTTCAAGGCTGAACATTGACGGTTCGCCCTTCAGCAGCGTCCGCGACAACCCCCACGAGACTATCAGCGAGAAGACGACTCCAAGCAGCGCCACGGTGACGACCGCCGCTGCGGAGATGAACCCTGCGAGGTATGATGGCACCAATGCGCCCATAAAGATCGTCGCGATGAGTATCTGCATTGGCCATCGCCCGTTGCAGAGCGAAAAATTATTGGTAATGATAGCGATGAGCCGTTCTCGCGGGCTGTCGATGATGCGGGTGGAGATTACCCCCGCTGCATTGCAGCCAAACCCCATCATCATGCTCAATGACTGCTTGCCGTGCGCGCCGACTCGCTTGAAGATGTTATCGAGGTTGAAGGCGACACGCGGTAGATAGCCCAAATCTTCTAGCAGCGTGAAGAGCGGGAAGAAAATCGCCATTGGAGGCAGCATCACGCTCACAACCCACGCCGTCGTCAGGTACATCCCATCAATCAGCAGCCCACTCAGCCACCACGGCAGCCCAATCGTATTGGCAGCCCCCTTGAGAACGGAATGAAAGGTATCAACAAGTAGCGTCGCCAGCATCCCCGACGGCACATTTGCTCCCTCAATCGTGATCCAAAAGACCAACGTAAAGAGGGCAATCATCAGGGGGAACCCCCATATCCGGCTGGTGACAATGCGGTCGATTTTGCGGCTGAGGTCGAAGCGCTCTCGCTCGTCCGGACGGGTGACCGCACGGTCGGCAATAGAGGCGGCGTCGGTATAGATCGCCTCAACAAGGTCGTCGTGGAATGTTTCGCCGATGTTTTGGCGCAGGCGTGCGGCGGTGTTGAGAATATCCTCCGCCGACACTGCTGAAATCGCTGAAGCTCTTCCCTGATTTGCCATCATTGCGCTCCATACTGCACTTGGGAAGGCTGTTCTTGGCCCTGACCGCCTTGCTCACCTTGGTCATCTTTGGTGGGCTGTTCAAGCTCACCAAGTTGGCCAAGCTCTCCCGTGCGCACCAACTCTGCGATACGTTCATCGCCATCAAGCAGCCGTAAGGCAACCCAATGCGCATTGGGAAGGTGCGGAAAGGCCACGTTGAGCTGCTCGATCAGTTGCTCCGCCGCCTTTCTGATGGCGGGAGGCTGGTTGTAGACGCGGTGAGGAGTGCACCGAATGCTGCCAGTCGCGATGCCGCTGACGGTCTCAACCAACTCCTTCAGCCCGTCGCCGCGCCGCGCCGATGTCGGCACCACTGGCACGCCAAGGTCGCGCGCCAACCGACGGTGATCTACCTGTACCTGCTTGCGGCGCGCCTCGTCCATCAGGTTGAGGCAGACCACCGCCCGATCCGTGATTTCAAGCACTTGGAGTACCAGATTAAGGTTGCGCTCAAGGATAGTTGCATCTACCACGATAATCGTCGCGTGCGGCTCTCCAAAGAGGATAAAGTCGCGGGCAATCTCTTCGTGGTAGCTGTCAGAGAGCAGGGAGTAGGTGCCGGGGAGATCAACCAGCTTGTAGCTATAGCCGTGGTAGTGGAAGCCCCCTTCCGCACGGGAAACGGTTTTTCCGGGCCAATTGCCGGTATGCTGACGCAGGCCGGTGAGCCGGTTGAAGACCGTGCTCTTGCCCACATTGGGGTTGCCTGCCAGCGCCACCACATAAT
Organism: uncultured Chloroflexaceae bacterium; assembly: GCA_964526735.1. GTDB lineage: Bacteria > Chloroflexota > Chloroflexia > Chloroflexales > Chloroflexaceae > JAAUSY01. The sequence goes on from CAZGLO010000114.1 coordinate 8,401, forward strand.
CAAATTTGTCCATATTTACGCCAAGCTTGCGCAAATTTGCCGCTTGGTAGATGGAACATGTGGCGCATGCTGATGAGGGATGAAGCGCTTCACCTGCTTCTGATGGGACATACGAGTCGCTCATAGATGTTTACCCTTCAGGGCGGGAAACCCACCCGCTTTCAGCGGTGGG
>CAZGLO010000115.1:0-8522 GCA_964526735.1 uncultured Chloroflexaceae bacterium
CGACGGGTGGAGGAGCGAGCACAAGCCCAGGTGCTTTAGCTCTGGGTAGCTGACATTCTTGTTAGCGGTTTACGGTTTCGCGGATTCGCTCGTGTTCAGAGAGCAGCGTTGGGTCGATATTGCCTTGCGAGGTGGGCGAAGGGCGCGATTGCGTGACACCAATCCCCCGCAACGACACCCGGCTCTCGTGGGTTTGCGCAAAGACCGTCCGCAGCATCTCCTCATAGGCGTCGGACATCTCACACCGACGGCGGCCCATCACCTTGCGAGCGACGTTAATCATACTGTCAATGCGGAATTCGCGGAAGACTTCCCCGCCCCAGGTGAACGGCGGGACGGTTTTGGGCGACATATGCACCCCAAAGATGTTACTTGCCACGCCAATCACTGATCCGCCAGTCAGGTGAATGCCAATGCCCAGCTTGACGTGGTCGGCCAAGAACGCCCCAAGCTTCATCTGGCCGCTATCAAGGTTGCCAATGCCGTCAATTGCCACCCGTACATTGCCATAGGTGTTTTTGAGGTCGCTATTAGTGGTCATCGCGCCGATATTCACCCATTCGCCCAACCAGCTATGCCCCAAAAAACCTTCGTGATGCTTGTTGCTGAAGCCCTGGACGATACTCGCCTCCACCTCGCCACCAATACGGCATACCGGCCCGATACTCGTCTCGCCACGGATCAGGGAGCTAGAGATGAGCGTACGTTTGCCGATGTATGCAGGCCCCTGTATGAAGCTAAATGGCTCAATATGCGCGCCTTCGTCAATAAAGATCGGCCCATCCCGGCTATCAAGCACGAGTGGCCCCTCTAGCTTTGCGCTTGGAGCAACATAGAGATGTTCATCGCCACGGATAGTAATCGAAGGGTCGTGTGCCTGTGCTTGACGCTGGTTGTAGGCGGGAAGTCGTTGCTGCAAGAGCGGGATGTCATCGACAAGCTGCTCTCCATTGACAGCAACAAGATCCCACGGGTAGGAGAGGAGTGGCGTTTCAATCTCTTGCACGCGCGCAAACCGCTTTAGCTCCTCAAGCGCATACCTCACCTGCTGCTCATAGAGGTAATAGACGATGGTTGTGGCAAGTGCAGGTGATAAGCGCGCACCAATCAGCGTATCGCCCATGCAGAAGGCCGTGCCGACCGGCGCTTCAAGCAAGTAAGGCAGCCAGTCAAGGCGCAAGACCCGCGCATTGACAAAGAGGATCGGCTCGCTGCGGCTCAAGAACGTCCCAATGCCGCGCGTTGGCCCGTGGCAGCCCATCAAGTGCGAGCGGCAAATACCGTGCACAGCAAAATGCTCATTCTCAAACGAGGGGTTGCACAAGCCATTTTGAGAGCCGTCGGAGGAAGGCGAAGGCGTGGTAAGCTCTAACCCCGAATATCGCTCAACAAAGGCCAACAATCGCTCTTGCAGGGTAAAAGCCCCGCACCGCAGAGAGAAGAGCGGGCGGGAGTAGACGATGGGTGCAAAGGTATACCACAAGTCGTCTTCAAACAACACCAGTTTCATGGCTTCTATTCCCGTCGCAGCAGCTCAAGGATGGCCGTGGCAAGCTTTTGCGGGTCGTGCCGCAAGACATGTACCGCCCGCCGCTCGCCCGGGTTGTCCAGCGAGGCACTATATTGGATGACGGCGCTGGCGAGGTCGGACTCCATCACGACACTGCCCTCGACCAACACCCGCCGTTGCGGCGTTCCATCACTTGAGACCACCATAATCTCTTCGTATTCCTCTGGCGATAGATAGACCGGCACCTGCCCCATCGCCGCATATAGCCCGCGCACTTCGGGGTCTATCCGCTGGATATTGACCAGCACATAGTCGGGAGTAAACCCACCGTAGCGCTTGATTTCGCGGATGTGTTCGCGTACGCCAAAGCCAGTTGTGAGGCCCGGCTCCGTCATGAGGTTGCAGATGTAGATTTTGCGTGCTTTACTCTGGCGAATTGCTTCGCGCACCTCATCTATCAGCAGATTGGGGACGATACTCTCAAAAATACTCCCCGGCCCAAGGATAATCACGTCGGCATCATGGAGGGTTTCCTTGGCAAGCCGCGTCAGGGGGAGCGATTTGGTGACCGGCGCAAGAGAGGTCTGGGTCGTCGAGGTGTGGGCCTGCGAGGTCTGAGAATCGTGGGCGGCTTGGCTAGCAGCCTGGGCAGCATACGTTGCGGCCTGATTGCCATTATTATCGCCGTGCGGCTGTGCATCTATCTCCTCTTCGGTCACCAATATCAGCCGCTCAACGTAGCGCTCGGCAAAGGTTGGGTCGGGGTTGACACGCATCACGTTGATAATCATCCCGTCGTCAAGCTCGGCATAGACCTTGGCCGGAACGGGCGTCGGTACCACGTAATAAACGTTCTGGATATCGTATAAACTTGATGCGCGGTAGTAGTATTCGACCGGATCTTGGATGGGGGTGACGCATGTCAGCCGCTCCACATTCTTGCCCAAGTTGGAGAGCATGAGCATCCCCGGCCCACCCGAAAAGACCACCACCCGTGGCGGTTTCTGCGAGTGTTGGTAACCCAGCACCACCTCGCTACCAGGTTCGGCATTGCCGTGGAGACGGATCACTGCTATCCCACTAAGATGCCAAATCCCTAATATCACCGTCACGAGGCCTATCACGCCTAGAAGAAGGCTCCGCACCAATCCAGGGAGAAATTGCAAGGTGAGGTAGGTGAAGATCGGTGGTACATCTGCCGTGCGGTAGAACCAAACTATTACGCTGGCGGCGCTCAGGGAGAGGAAGACAACCCCAATAAAAGTAAGCAAAAGTGGGCGAACCAAAAAGACCAGAGACGCTAATCGTTTTTTGATTCTCTGCATGATATCGTCCTAGATAGACCGTGATAGAGACCGTGATAGAGACCTGATAGAGACCGTGATAGAGACCGTGATAGAGACCGTGATAGAGACCTGATAGACCGTCTACGGAATGTTATCTTGTTATCTTGGGCCATCTTCTCAACCATTTGGGGCTGTCTGTGGGCCATCATGAACCATCTTGGTTCTTTATTTCCACGTTCCTTGTTCCTTTGATGGGATGATATGCGCGATTGTGGCCAGGAATATTAGAAGGTGGTGGATGGCATGGCGGCGGCGGGAATGCGTTGGTGTGGCCTATTGCGATGATGGAGTGGCAAGCGTTGCGCGCAATTCATCAAGAAGATTGCGTAGATTCCCCCCATTACGGGCAACAAGCTCAATGAAGAGCAAACTCGCCAGAAGAGCATCGGAGTAGGGCTTGTAGTTGCCCAACACAAGCGCCCCTTCTTTGTTGCACCCCACAAGCACCTTCATCGAATCATCCGACAGCGCGGCAGTGATGCGTTCGGTGGGGTTTTCAACCAACTCAAGCCGCACACCGACGGAGTCTTGCCACTTCTGCAGGCCGGTTGGCGTAACATGTTGGCTCACAGAGGCAAGCGGCGCAATGACCACCCCTTGCTGACGGTATTGCCGCACGAGATAGGCCGCCAACAGCAGCGCAATCTCCAAATGAGTCAACAACTCCCCATTCTTATCGACAATCCCCAGTGCGGTGCCGTCGGCAGAGTAAGCCAGACCAACATTGGAATCGCTCTCGCGAACAAGCTTACGCAGCCGATTGAGTTCTGACAGAGCGGGAGAAGGGGTGAGTTTGTTGAAGAGTGGATCGGTCTCGCGGTTGATCTCAATGGCCATCGTCTGGGTGTCTTCGCCGATAATCGCTGGAAGATAACCCGCCATTGTGCCGTGCATGGCATCGACAAAAATTGTCATCGTTGCCCGGCGAATGACACCAACATCGACCTGCTGTATCAACGTATCAACATAAGGCTTGCGGAGATTGATGATAGCGGGGCCGGGAGATTCGAGAGAGGCGGCGGTTGGGGATTGGTGCGGGAAGGGTTCGGTTTCGATTGAGCTTGCGACGGGACTCGTGTCATCTGCGATATTAGCCTCATCCACCTCATCTACCTCGGCAGCCTCACTCTGGTCGGGTGCGACCTCGGCGAGGAGGGGGTAGGAATCATCGGTATTGGGCTTGAGAAGCACGAGGCCATTGTACCAATAGGGCTTGTTGCGCGCAGAAACGACCAGCGCACAGTCAGCCTGGTGTTGGCCCAACGCATGGTGGACAGCAGGCAATGGGACGGGGCCTGCTGAGAGGTGGGTCGGAATACCGCAGAGTTCGAGCGTATGGTAGATGTCTTGGGCAATCAGATCCGACATAAACCGCGTGTCGTAGCCGATGAGGCAAGAAGCACCTTGCTCTTTCAGCACGTGCGACAGGTTGCTACAGCGTTTTCGCACCTGCGTCAGCGTAAAGTCGGCGGTGAAGACACCTTCCCACATCGTGTTGATGAATTGCAGACTTTCATCCATAAAACTGTATCGCACTCATCATGATCATGATTGTGTGAGTGTGTGTTCCTTTGTCTGTTGACGAAATTCGTTGACCACGGTGATCATCATCGCGCGAATGGCATGGACTCGCTCCTCGGTTGCGGCCTCGAAGCCGGTGGTGATAACCGGCTCGGTGTTGGAGGCCCGTACCACGCCCCACCCATCGCCAAAGTCCACTCGCACCCCATCAATATCCGTCACGGGATATTGGCCAGCAAAATGGTTGCGCACATGCTCAACCACGGCAAACTTGGTATCGTCCGTGAAGCGAATGCGATCATCCTTCAGCGAGGGCAAAATCGGGTAGGAACCAAGCACGTCGGCCAAGGGATAGATACGGTGTGCTTGCTCATCTTGCCCTTCTCTTTGCCCCGCCTCCTCTTCACGGATGTGGCAGAGCGCGCGGATGAGGTGTGCTCCGGCAAAGGTGCCATCATCGTAGTAGTGGCGCGGGTAGGTGGCGAAGGTATGCCCGCTCAGCTCTCCCCCAAGCACCGCATTGAGTTCGCGCATCTTGGCAGAGATACTGGCGTAGCCGGTCTTCCACCGCACCGGCGTGCCGCCAAGCGCCGTAATCGCATCGGCAAGCACGCTACTACACTTCACATCAAACACGACCGCGCCCTTGCGTTGTGCCAGCAAGTAGCGCGCCAGGACGATGAGGTAGCGGTCGGCCCACACCACCTCGCCATGGTGATCGACCACGCCAAGCCGGTCGCCATCGCCGTCAAGCGCCAGCCCAAGGTCAGCCTCGTGTTGACGCACAGCAGCACGTAAATCACGCAGGTTGTCGGGCTTGAGCGGGTCTGGGTGGTGGTTGGGGAAACGGCCATCTGGCTCAATATAGAGCGGAATAACCTCCGCCCCAATCGCTTCGATAGTACGCGCCGCGATAGGCCCCGCCACCCCGTTCCCGCCATCCACCACGACCCGCGGGCGCGTCGTCGGCTCGCGGAACCCGTCGGGCAGTTGGAGCAAAGACACCACACTCTGGATATACGCATCGCGGACATCGGTACAGTGGTAGACCCCTTGGCCCGTCATAAACGCTTCGCGGTTCGCGATGTCGTAGACCTGCTGGATATCTGCGCCAGACACCGGCTCACTGCCGTAAACCGGATGAGCGCGGCGAAGCTTGACGCCGTTGTACTCAGGAGGGTTGTGGCTGGCAGAGATAATCGCCCCGCCGTCTGCCTGCAAATGCTCCACTCCAAAGTACATCACCGGAGTTGGCACTTCCCCGATGTCTATCACATCCACGCCGGTCGAAAGCACCCCCGAAATGAAGGATTGTTGAAACGATGGCGAGCTGCACCGGGCATCTCTCCCCACCACCAACGTCTTGGCTCCGGCCTGCCGAAAGAAACTCCCCGCCGCTTTGCCCACCAGCGCAAGCGTCTCATTGGTCAAGTCGCTCTCGACCACCCCACGGATATCGTAGGCCCGGAAGATGGAGGGGTTGATCTTCTCTGCCATCACTGCTACGTCCTTTCACCACAAGCTGGGCGGCGGAAGCGACACGACCCGCAGCCGCGTCTGGCCCCTCGCAAACCGCGCCATCCTGACACCTCGCACGCACCCCGTGCGGCACATTCATATGGTCAGTATATGACAACTCTTCTGTTCTTTCAACACCCAATGCGCTTTCTCGCCTGCCGCAGATGAAAATCTCAAGGGCTTCCCCCTCCCGCCACACCCGCAGATACCCGCTTAGAATGCACAGCACACGCCTCCTCCCCCTCCCAAGCATGCGTTGGATCGTACCATAACCAATAGGTCTCTGCAAGAAAAGGCCGCGTGGCATACCCCACCGCTAGCCCGTAGCACCAGCGGGCGGCAGCAGGAGGCGGTCTATGATGCCCTGGCGGTCGGAGACGTAGGCGAGATTGAGACACTCGACAAGCAAGTTGTTTGCTCGTAGGTAGTTTGCATCGTTCTGGTACTGTGAATAGTACAATTGCCCTACGCGGGACGGGGTGGGATTAATAACAGTATTGCCATCCTCTATCCAAGAAACAAAAAACATCCTATTTTCGTGTTCCAACTCGGCGCTTTGTTCCAGCAAGATGATGGGTACCCTTACCACGAATCGAATGAAAATAATGCGGCTTATGTCTAATCTACGTGCAAATTGCTTTTCCATAGCACATTCGTTGTATCAGGTCGGGCGTGATGCGCTTGGCATTGGCGATAGCCTCAAACAGCGCGACATAGCACGCGAGATAGGCTTTGTGGACGCCGCGAAACGCGCGCAGGAATGTGCGCAATGCTGTGCCCCAGCCTTCACACGTGTTGCAGTGGACTTCGCATCGCCCATCGCTGTTATCATCGCGTGCCCATTCGTGGATACTGTGACACACGGTTCGATAGACCGGATGCACATCGTGATAGCCCGACCATTCGTCGGTGTAGAAGATCGTGCCATCAGCGGGCACATAGGTTGCCACGATGGCGCGGCACGTCTCTTTGGTGGCCTGGTCGCAGACGATGTACCGTATCTCGCCGGTGTCACGGCTGACCACACTGAAGATCGGTGGGCGATCGTTGGCGAACGCCCATGACCACGCCGCTTGTTCGCCCGGCGGCGCGGCGGGTCTGCCGGGTCAGCATGGCGGTCACTTTTTTTCCCCCGCGTTCTGGTAGAGCTCGTCCGCTTCAAACGCGGTGCCTGCCAGAAGTTCCTGAGGGGCCGTTTCGTTCACATTGTCCTGCACCCGCTGGCGCAACGTATGCACGGTCTGGCGGGAGAGTCCTAGTTCCCGTGCCAGCCGAGTAGTCGGTTCGCCTTTCGCAATCCCCCGTAGGAGGAGCACGAGCGTGGATGGGGACTGCTGGGTCTTGGCAAAGGCGGTGCCCGTCAAGATCGTATAGTAGCCATCGCAGGCGCGGCACCGATAGGCATCGAACGCCTCCTGCTGGCGAAAGAAGCGTCGATCTGCGCTACCACAGTGGGGGCAAATGCAGGCCGTTGGGATGCAGATGCTGCTCCAGCCACTGCGTGCTGGCCGCATCATCGAGTAAATCTGTTATCGGAAAATCGATCATACGTTCCTTCTGGCATGTAATCGATACCTGACATTTGTCATGCTATTCTAGCACGATTGCACACTGGTTGGACATGAGCCAATGACTACTATTACTGCTACTGCTGAAATCCATTTAAGATATTCAAAAGTGAAATAATATGATTCTCCCGAAGGAGAAACATTCTCTTCTTCCACATGGTTAGGAAGATTCTCAAGTTTCACCCCCAACCCGCGCAATTCGGCCTCAATTTCGCTTATCTCAGTTTCTTTGTCTTCAATTTCAAGCTTGACATGCGCAGGAGTGTAGGTACCCTGAGCGGCTCTTTGATCAAGTAATTCGTCAAGCGTTCTAAGCATTCTACGCCGTTTTTTCAGCGCATCAACTTCTTCTTTATCTGCCATAGCTCACCTTACGGTCGGTATGTGGGAAGGTTGTCTTATTATACCCACAAGCGCGTGCGCACCGCAACCTTACACGGGGACATAGGTTCGGGTGTATGCTTAAGGAGGGAGAAAGGACAAGGTTGAAGAGAGAAATCAGATGTTTTTGGGTCACACCTGATAGTATCATACGTTTTTCGAGGAGAGTCAATGGCACTCGCAACGCTTCGCAACAGTATTTTCTTCAAAGGGCTGGATGAGCAAGCCCTCCAAACCATCCACGCCGCCGCGCAAACGTCTCACTTTAAGAAGGGGGCATTCGTCTTCCAGGAGGGCGAAATCGCCACCGCCTTCTACGTGCTGCACACGGGCCGCATACGATTAACCCAGTTGAGCGACACGGGGGATCAGGTGATTATGGGGTTTCTTGGGCCAAGCGATGGGGTAGGTATTATCGCCGCCTTCCCCAATGCCGAATACCCGCTTTCTGCGCAGGCGGTGCAAGAGAGTGAGGCGCTGCTATGGGATACGAAGACGTTGATGTGGCTGATGGAGGCCTACCCACTGGTCGCATTCCGCACACTGCGGATGATCGCCGGACGGTTTGTCGATTTGCAGCGCCAATATCGCGAATTGGCGACCGAGCGCGTTGACCGGCGTATCGCCCGCGCCCTCCTCCGCCTGGTCGACAAGCTTGGCAAGAAGGCGTCGCACGGC
>CAZGLO010000116.1:0-8493 GCA_964526735.1 uncultured Chloroflexaceae bacterium
AGCGTGCGCTAAAGCGGGCTAAAGCTGGGGCGTTCCTCCCACCCGCTTTCAGCGGGTGGGTTTCCCGCCCTGAAGGGTAAACATCTATGATGTTGTTTTTTCGACGGTGGTGACGATTTTCGAGCTGTTTTTTGAGCTGTTTGGGGAGTCTGAATGCGTCTCTGGGCGAGTACTCTCAACCTCGTCCGCATTGTCTGGCGTATCGCAGGATGAGGCACAGGATGATGTTGATGATATTTCTGAAGATTCTATCGATTCTGGCGAATCGGATGGCTCAGAAAGGTCATCTCGGATACAGCGTTGGGGATCAAAACGGCAAATGAAGTACCATGTCGTACGGCGGCGCTGCCGCGAGAAGGTTTGCTGCGCTTGGAGCGCCAATTTTCCTGGCTTGCGGATAAACCAAAAACGAGAACTTGCCAACCGTCGTATGAAGAGCTTGATGTGCACGCTTGTCCAGCGGATACGCCAATTGCGCCGCCCAACCAGCGACACGCCAAGAGCAATCAAGACGATTCCCTGGAAGATAGGCAGCACTAACCCGACAATTCCCAAAGCGATCAACGTCCAGCCAAGGACGAGGCGGAAGACCGGCCATACACGATGACGGAGATACGCGACGGTTCGATCACGAGTGGTCGTGAACATGTTCATAAGCGTTTGCTTGTTCATGGTCTCTTTCATGTCTCTGCCTCTTTCTCTCTGCAGCGACGTTAAGCTAGTAGCCAGCGCGTGGAGGAGCATCCGGTGGATTCCCCTCGTGGGCGATTGATGATGATTCCTCTTGCAGCGCCCGGTCGAGCAAGGCGTGCATGCGCCATATCGTCCGTACGCGGGCATCGTGCCAGACCGCACTCTTTGGCCCGGTTTCGCGCAGCAGAATGAGATCGTGGAGCGAGTCGTTGATCCTCCTGATGCGCGGGTTGAGCTTGGCGCGAAGCGATTTATCTCTTATCATACCGTTCCCTCCTGTATCCTACAGTTTTCCATTCCCCTTATGTAGCGCCGACTGCTCGTTGCACCAACTCGTCCGCCACGTCATCCCGCACCGTCACCTCGCCAATAGCCGTCGGCAGCACCCAACGAATGCGTTTGCCTTGCACCTTCTTATCGTGCAGTGTGAGGGCAAGGACACGGGCATGGTCAACATGGTCAATGTTGGCGGGAACCGTGGTCGGGAGGCCATAGGCGGTGAGCAGGGCGCGTTGCCGTTCCACCTCCTCCTGCGAGAAGAGGCCCATTTCCTGCGCAATACGGGCGGCGGCATCCATACCAACCGCGACCGCTTCCCCGTGCAGGAATGTGCCATATCCTGTGGTTGCCTCAAGGGCGTGGCCAATCGTGTGGCCGTAGTTGAGGATGATACGCAGCCCTTGCTCTTTCTCGTCATTGCTCACGACATCGACCTTCACCGCCGCCGCCTGATGGATGACATGGCTCAACTCTTCGTGCGTTGGCGAATCGGGGTTTTGGACGCCGGTCATATCGGTCAGCACCTCAACCTTGGCCTCAAGCTGCTCAAACAGCGCCACATCGCGGATGACCCCGTGCTTGATGACTTCGGCCCACCCCGCGCGCAATTCCCGTTCTGGCAGCGTGACGAGGGTGTGGGTGTCGGCAAGCACCAACCGCGGCTGGTGAAACGCGCCAATCAGGTTTTTGCCGAGTGGGTGGTTGATGCCCGTCTTCCCCCCAATCGACGCGTCGACCATCGCAAGGAGGGTGGTGGGCAGTTGTATCACCCCAATCCCGCGCAATATCGTCGCCGCGGCAAAACCCGCCAGGTCGCCAACCACCCCGCCTCCAAGCGCCAACACGGTATCGCGCCGCTCGACGCCGTTGCGGAGCATCCACGTGTGGATATCCCACAGATGCTGATTGCTCTTGCTGGCCTCGCCCGACGGCACAACACGGGTATGCACCACATAGCCAGCATCGCGCAACCGCTCCACAAGCGGCTCGCCGTGGCGGGGGAAGACTTCACTATCGCTAATCAGCCACACCGCGCCCTTGACCGCCACATTGAGCGCATCGAAGGTGGCGGGAAGGTCTTGCAATGCACCCGCCGCCACCACCACTGGATAGCTTGCGGTTGCGGTGGTGAGGGTCAGGTGGTTGGGTTGAACGGGCTGGTCGGGCTGGTTGGGCTGTTCAGGTTGAACGGGCTGGCTGGGCAAGAGAGACACAAACGGGTTCCTTCTACTTACTTTGGCGATTGGCCGCTCGTTGGCTGTTCATTGGCTGTTCATTGGCTACTCATTGGCCCGACTGCTGACCACCATTATCCGGCGTTTGCCCGCCATTGAGCTTTTTCGTCTCATTGGGGTCGTGGCCAAGCACCGCCTCCGATGCCTTGCGCGCTTCTTCCTGCGCCTCACGCAGATACTCCACTTGATCGCGGACGACCGAGCTAATCGAGGCGATAGACCGCAGTTCGCGCTCTTCAATCGCGTTAATCAGCACCATCTGCGACCGGATAGACTCGTCTAAACGGCTGAAACTGCGGATCATCCGCTGGTCAAGCTCATGGAGCCACCCGTCAATCCGCTCTAGCCACGTCGTGTGCTGATGCGTATGCTGTTCTTCGGCCTCTTGCAGCTCAACAATCTGGTTGTCGGCCTGATGGCGCAGCTCTTCAAGCCGCTCTTGGTTCATCAAGAAGCGTTCGGTTGAGACACGCTCAATATGCTTAATTGCCGCTTCGATATCAGGAAACCGCTTGTTGATTTCTTGTATCTGCGAGGGGACAGACTCGGCAAATAGCTCAATATTCTGGCGTATCTCATCAACCCGCGTAATGCGCGCATCGTGCTCCTCCAGGATGACGTGCACGTCGGAAACGAGTTGTTGTGCTTCGATGGCCTGGCGGCGAAGGCTTTGCTTCTCAATTTGCACATCCTCGCTCAAGCGGCGCACTTCTTGCAAGGTTTCGCCGTCGGCGTCGCGGAGGTTGCTGATTTGCGAGGCAAGCTGGCGATGGCGCTCTTCCGACTCGTGAATCACCGAATGCACAGAGGAGATGCGTTGTTCCAGATCTTCCACGCGGGAAACCCACCCGAATGACTGATCGCGGTCTTGCTTGCGCGACTCGGCAAGCTCACGGATTTGGGCTTGCATTTGCCGGATCGGCTCAACACTCTCTTGGATTTTGACCATCGCGCCGGAGATTTCTTTGCGCACGTCGATAACATCGCGGCGTGAGCGCTCAACCACCTGCGCCACTTCTTCGGCATGACGTTCAAACGAATTTTGGACTTGCAAAACGGCGGCATCGGTCTTGCGAACCTGCTCTACCGCCCATTGATATTTGTTCGTTTGCTCTTTTATCAGGCGGCGAAGTTCATCTATTTGCCCCTGAAGATAGACAATCTGCGACTGCTCTTGCGTTCGCAGACGTTCTTCTTCAAATTTTTCGGTAAGATTTGATGACAGCGGCATACTACTCCTTTTCGTATCGGTTATGGTGCAATAGCTGCCAGCGCGTCGGGGAGGTGAATAGCGCCGGTGTAGAGCGCGCGCCCAATAATCGCCCCCTCAACGCCAATAGTGGCGAGGCGCTGGAGATGGCTCACGTCGGCGATCCCCCCGCTCGCAATAATCGCAGGCCCGTCAGCACGCACCAATGCTGCCGTCGCGTCGTAGTTTGGTTCGGTCAAGGTGCCATCGCGGCTCACGTCGGTGTAGATGATGCGCTGTACGCCTTTTTCGGCCATCTGCGCGATGAGATCGGTGGCCAAGATGTGCTCTGTCTCTGTCCAGCCGGTGGTGGCAACGTAGCCGTCGCGGGCATCGACCCCCACAATGATGCGTGCGCCAAACTGCTTGACCATGCGCTCCACCAGGTCGGGAGAACGCACGGCGGCTGTCCCCAGGATAACACGCGCAACGCCCAGCGACAACACCGATTCGATATCTTCTGCACGCCGCAAGCCTCCGCCAAGCTGAATAGGCACAGAGACGGCTTGAACAATGGCGTGGATGGCGTCGGTGTTGACCGGATGACCTGCTTTTGCGCCATCAAGGTCGACGACGTGGATGCGCGATGCGCCTTCGGATTCCCACCGCCACGCCACCTCGGCTGGATCGGTGCTATACACCGTCACCTGTTGAAAATCGCCTTGGTAGAGACGAACACATTGGTTATCTTTGAGATCGATTGCCGGAATAAGCTCCATATCATCCCTAGCGCTTTATTTGCTGATGGCGCTCTTCCAAACAAGAATGCTCTTCATTAAATGCTCTTATGAGAAGAGACGCCCATACGTGAGATTAGTTGCAGAGACTGACGAAATTGTGCAAGAGCTGCAATCCCCATTGGCCACTCTTTTCCGGGTGGAATTGCACAGCCATGGTGTTTTGCCGGATGAGGGCGCTCGGAAACGAGATCCCATATGTTGTTTCGGCAGCGATGTCAGAGGATTCGGAGAGGTGGCAATAGTAGGAGTGGACAAAGTAGAAATCGGTTCCGCTTGGGATGCCCGCGAACAGCGGGTGGCAGGAGGTTGCCGCCGCGTAGTGCACTTGGTTCCACCCGATTTGCGGCACTTTCTGGCCAGTCGGGAGCCGCCGCACCGTGCCAGGTACGATATCAAGGCAGGGGTGCGTCCCAAACTCTTCACTCTGCGTGCACAATACCTGCATTCCGACGCAAATACCAAGAAATGGCCGTCCATCTGTCACCACCTCTGGAAGGACATCGGCAATACCAAGCGATTCGAGGTTTTTCATCGTATCACGTGTTGCGCCGACGCCAGGCAACACCACCGCGGACGAATCTCGGATCACTGCGGGGTCGTCGGTGACGTGTATCGAAGCGCCAACATGCTCCAATGCCCGCACGACGTTCGGCAAATTGCCCGCCCCATAGTTGATCACAGCAATCATACACAAATCCCCTAGGCATGCTTCTTTTGCGTGTTATCCCCATAGCAGAGCCAGCCCAAGAACGTGTATTTGGTCTGGCGGGAGGGGAGCGAATTTCGATAAAGAGGTCTCTGCAGAGATGTGCAAGGAAACAACAGACTGATCTTAAAGATTGATCTACTAAGTGCGAACAGGCTATGTGAGCAGTGGATGTCGGCTGGTCAACGAGGAGATAACCCCGTGGATATCCGGCTCTGGTGCATCAATCACCCCAAGGCCATCTTTTTCGGGAGGACGGCCCATCAGCACCCGCAACGATGCAACAACCCCCGCTCCGATGGCATCGAGGTTGTAGCCACCTTCGAGGACAAGCGCGATGCGCCCTTGGCACAACTCGCCCGCCGCCTGGTAGAGCATCTGGGTGATAGTTGCAAAGCCGGTGATGGAGAGGATCATGTGGCCAATTGGGTCACTCCAATGGGAATCGTAACCAGCAGAGACAAGGATCAGATTGGGTTTCCAGCGCTGCAGCGCCGGAATAATCACCTGTTCGTATGCACGAGCGTAGCCTTTGTCGCCAAGGCCAAGGGGCAGAGGGAGGTTGAGGGTTGACCCACGTCCAGCACCTTCGCCTACTTCATCAGCCATACCGGTGCCGGGGTAGAAGGGGGAGGCATGGGTTGAGCAGTAGAGCACGCGGGAGTCGTTGTAGAAGATATCTTGCGTCCCATTGCCGTGGTGAACATCGTAGTCAACGATAGCAACGCGCTCCATACCGAGGGTGCTGAGCGCATAGTGTGCTGCCACCGCGATGTTGTTGATAAGACAGAAGCCCATTGCACGCTTTTGGGTGGCGTGATGGCCGGGGGGGCGCACCAGCGCAAACCCATTGTGACACGTGCCCTGCACAATCGACTCTACCAACTGTATTGTGCCGCCTGCCGCCCACACAGCCGCCTCCCACGAATCGCCCGTCATGTAGGTGTCGGCATCGAGTTCTCCCCCCCCTTGCTCGCTATAGCGACGTAGCGATTCGAGGTAGGAAGGAGCATGGGCTGCCGACAACTCCGTATCAGTGGCGGCACGGGCGGAGAGGGAAAGCAGATCAGGGGAGAGGTCACTCTCCTGAATCGCCTTGTTGATCGCATTGAGCCGCTCAGCGCGCTCGACGTGCGACGGGTTGGTGTGATTGGTATACCGAGGGTCAGTTAAGATGGCGGTGGTCATGGGTACTTCTACGCTTTTTCAGAAAGCCCAAAGGCACGAGGTACCATAAACGACAAGTCAAGGGTGCATATGAACGATGCAACGAAACACGCCTTTTGGGGTTGCAAGATACGTTCAAGAATTATGGTACCATAGGTAGGCGTTTCAGGCAAGATAACCACATCTTTCTCTCCCTAGAAAAGGCACATGTAGCTTTATCGCTCGTAACACATAGGCTCATGTGTCGTTCCTAATTTGGCAAACCAATTGTGAACCGCTGTATTAAGAGAACTATCGTCTACAGACCCGAAGGTTTTGCATGGAAGAAACAACTATCGACCTACGTCCGTTTTTTGAAACCCCGCTGCATTGGTGGCGGTTGATTGCTGGGATCACCCTCATTGCGATTCTCTTCACCAGTGTCAGAAATATATCGATCTTCACGCCGGAGAGATATCAGGCTGCATCGGGGGTCGCAATCGTCAAATCGCGCACACAAGTGACGTTCGACACCTCCGCAAGAACATTGGATGAGGATCAACTACAGCAATTGCAGGCGGGTGGACAATCAGCCATCGCAACCGATGCTGCAGTGCGTCGGCAAACGTTGGTGGGTATTGTCAACAACGGCGCTATCGCGGAGAATGTTGCGAAGCGGCTCGGCGATGAGCTGACTGAGGAAGAGCGGCGACCAGGGGCACTCAACCGCATGGTCAGCGCTGAGTTGGGTGGCTCTGGCCAAGAGCAGAGCGATCTGATTAGGATCATTGTTGAGCACCCAGACCCGCTAAAAGCAAGCAAAATCGCCAATGCGTGGGCGGAAGAATATGAGCAACTAGTCAACGACATCTATGGTCGCCCTCCAGAGGCGAGCAGCACTTTGCTCGAAGACCTGGAAAAAGCCAGAGATGAGTATGACCAGTCGCAGGAAGCGCTTACCGCCTTCCTTGAAGAAAGCCATATCAACCAAGCCCGCCGCCAACTCACTGAGAAGACGAAGATCCTTGCTTTGCTCCACTCGGCCCGGCAAAAGGCCATATCGACAACCCTGAACGCAGAAATAGATGCGAAGGCCCAAATCTACCAAGCCTATCTTAAGGCCGAAGCAGAAAACCATCTCCTGGCTGTTGAGGGAGAGCAACAAAGAAAACGAGATTTGGTAGACGCCTACATCCAGGCAGACAGCAAGGCACGGGTCAGTTTGTTTGAAAACCAGGCCAAAGAACGCCAACGCCTCTTCGACGACGCCTACCGGGCAAAGGCTATCAATGATAATCTTCTCCGCCGCGCCCGCGCTTTGCAGGAGCAGGCGGCACAGGGTGGCGATGCTAAGTCTACGGCGCTTGCGCTTGCCCTACTCAAGGCCGAAGTCGCTGGGGTATACCCCTTCCAGAACACGTTTGAGTTGCGTTTGGAGGACACAAGCTCACTCACGGCGGAAGACCTGAAGAAAGACACGGAAGCACTGGTCAAGGCGTTGGAGGAGCAGCGGGATGAGATTGACGAAACAATAGAGAAACAGCGTCAAGTGCTGCTGGCGGGCGATGGTCTTACCACAGAACAGCCTATTACCGACACGGTCGTCTCAACCCTCATCCACGACACCTACCCGACACTTTTCCAAACGGATGATCTCATCGCGATGAGCCGATCAGCCTCGGCCAACACCCCTATCGCCACTTCTGCTCTCTCTATTGCAGATAGCATTTTGCAGATGCGGGATCGGCAGGAATTGCTCGATCTTTCATCAAAGGAAAGCCCTTTGAGCGATGTCATCAGCAGCCTTGAGCAGGAAGTGCGTGATCTAGAGGCCCAAATTGAGCGCGATACCTCCCGCCGAGAGATGCTAAGGCATGCCCGCGACCTCGCCTTGAACACATACACCACCCTATCGCGGAAGGCAGCGGAGTTCAAGGTGGCCGACCAACTCCCCGGCACGGAAGTTCGCCTTGCCGCGCGCGCGCCGGTGCCAACTGTCCCTGTGAGTGTCAGGGAGAAGCGGCTCAACCTTGCCATCGCTGGGTTCCTCGGTCTGATCATCGGGTTGCTTGGCGCGTTCTGGCTTGAGTACCTTGGCCCCGACTCGCCTCCGAAGCACCTCTTCGGCAGACCAGACGCTATCTGGAATCGCGCCTTCCGGTGGATGATGACGCGGTATGAGATACCACAACGTTCGGCAGAGGAGCGCAATCAATCGCAATCAGCATCGGCTGACCCGCCACACATAGACAAGCCACCACAAGATAGCGACTCGACAGGCGACTCAACACAATAGCTACGCGGTTGCACAGGCGATATTCATCAGCCCATCATAAAATAGCCCGTAGTCACGATAATCCACCGCAAGAGCCCGCTATGGGGGGAACGGAGAATCATAGATGTTTACCCTTCAGGGCGGGAAACCCACCCGCTTTCAGCGGTGGG
>CAZGLO010000117.1:0-8455 GCA_964526735.1 uncultured Chloroflexaceae bacterium
ACGGGTGGAGGAGCGAGCACAAGCCCAGGTGCTTTAGCTCTGGGTAGCTGACAACGGTCTCATTGCGATAATCTGCGCAATGGTGTGCAAAACACACCCCCATGAGCATTTCGTGGAAATGTGAGGAAGCAACATATCTTCGGATATGAGGTAAGTACAGAAAGGTAGCAGGCTGCACGTGTCGCCAGAGTTACTCTGGACTGTGCCTGTTCTAATCCTTGGGCTGATCATTGGGGCTAGCCTGGGTATCCTTTGGTCGCGAACCAATCTGACTAGTCAAGTCCAACGACAGGAATCGGAAGCACGATTATTATTAGAAGAGGCACGCTCTAAACAGAAAGAAATCCTCTTAGAAGCAAAAGATGAGGCCCTCCGTATTCGCAATGAAGCTGAAGTCGAACTCCGAGAATCTCGGCAGGGGTTACAAAAGCAAGAGGAGCGCCTGCAACGAAAAGAGGAAAATCTCGATAGGAAACTGGAAACCATCGAACGTCGCGAACGCAAGCAACAAACACGCGAACGCGAAATCGAGCAGATGTACCAGGAAGCCGAACGGTTGAAAGCACAACAAAGCAATGAACTCGAACGGATTTCTGGGCTGACCCAAGACGAAGCACAAGCTGTTATTCTAGAACGAGTTGAACACGAAACCCGCGATGACGCCGCCCGGCTCATCCGCGAGATCGAGCAGGCAACTCGTGAGGAGGCAGAAAAAACCGCCCGGAAGATTATCGGGCTTTCCATTCAGCGATGTGCGTCTGACTACGTCGCCGAGGTGACGGTCTCAACCGTCGCCCTGCCCAGCGAAGAACTCAAAGGGCGTATCATTGGGCGAGAAGGACGCAATATCCGCGCATTTGAGCAGATTACCGGCGTGGATATCATTGTTGATGATACTCCCGAAGCCGTGACGCTCTCTTGCCACGACCCCGTCCGACGAGAGGTCGCGCGCATTTCTCTCATCAAGCTGCTGAAGGATGGTCGTATCCATCCGTCGCGCATTGAAGAGGTGGTACAGCGTTCATGGCAAGAGATAGAGCAGCTGATGAAAGAGGAGGGCGAACGCGTCGCCTATGAGGCCAATGTTCAGGGGTTGCATCCTGACCTAATCAAGCTCCTTGGCCGCCTGAAATATCGCACCAGCTATGGGCAAAACGTCTTGCAGCATTCACTAGAATGTTCATTGTTGGCAGGGCACATGGCGGCAGAACTTGGGGCCAACACCAATGTTGCCAAAACGGCAGCGCTCCTCCACGATATCGGCAAGGCGGTGGATCACGAAGTACAGGGGCCACATGCGTTTGTCGGCGCAGATATTGTTCGTCGGCTTGGCCGCTCTACCGCCATCGTACATGCTATTGCTGCGCATCATAATGATGAAGAGCCACAAAGTGTCGAGGCATTTCTTGTCCAGGCTGCCGATGCTATCTCAGGTGGTCGTCCTGGTGCCCGTCGGGAAACCCTCGATTTATATATCAAGCGTCTCGAAGCACTGGAGACGATTGCCGCATCATTCAGCGGTGTCCAACGTGCTTTTGCCGTGCAGGCTGGCCGCGAAGTCCGCGTGATGGTACAGCCAGAAACCATCGACGACTTGGCAAGTATCCATCTTGCCCATACCGTATCAAAGAAGATCGAGTCGAGCTTGCAATATCCTGGCCAAATCAAAATAACGGTTATTCGAGAAACACGGGCTGTCAACTACGCACAGTAAACAACATCGAACAATGTCAAGAAGATACTTCACGCCAACTCTCTTGCCAACATCATCGTTTGGGCTGTAGTATCGGAAACAATCTGAGTCAGTGCGAGAATATTTGTGTTCGGTTTGTGGCCTGAAGCATAGATCGAAACAAGTATCGCTCTGAATATAGAAGCTGTGGGTACGCCATAGTTTTAGGGGTATATCCCACCCCCCATTCTCATCACTCTTGTGAGAATGGACACGATCAACGATCAACGACCAACGATCATCAACGATCATCAACGATCACAACGTTCCGAATGAGGAGAATTGCAATGAATGCAGTCCAATCACTTCCTATCGCCCGTGCAGTGGGAGAACAGCCAGAAGCCGTGACGATTGAACAAGGCACTTCCGCTGAGATGCTCAAAGTATCGACTCGTTCGCGCCCAAGTGCCGTTGCCGGAGCCATTGCAGGTATTATTCGTGAGTGCGGTGTTGCCGAAGTCCAATCTATCGGGGCGGGAGCCACCAACCAAGCGATCAAGGCTGTTGCGATTGCGCGTAGTTATCTTCGTGAGGATGGCATCGACATTACGTGTGTGCCATCGTTCATAGATATTGCAATTGATGAACAAGAACGTACCGCCATTCGGCTTCTCGTCGAACGGCGATAACGGCGATACCGGCGATACCGGCGATACCATCGCTCGTTTCCATGGGCGCAGTTGGGGAACCCACCAAGTTCCCTCGCTGCGCTTTTTTCATCCACACTGACATGTCCTCCGTATGCATCCGAAGTGTGAGCTACCCTGTGGTGTCCCATGCAAGAAATCACACGCTTTCTGCAAGAAATTCCACCCTTCTCGCAGCTACCCGACGAACAAAACCGCCTCATCGCCGAACACATCCAGATAGAATATTTCCCCGAAGGGCACGATATCATCGTCTATCAAGGAACGCCTGCAGCCTATCTCTACATTATTCAACGTGGCAGCGTTGATTTGTTGCGTGAAAACGAGCAGGGAGTGCAAGTCTTTGATACCCTCAGCGAAGGCGACCTTTTTGCCTACCCCTCGCTCATTCGGAAGAAATCACCTATTGTGACCGTCCGTACCCGCGAGGAAACACTTGCCTACCTCATCCCTGCTGCTACCTTCGACCGCCTCCGCCGTGAATACCCCGTCTTTGCGCGCTACTTTGCCGCATCGACCATTGAGCGGCTCACACATCGGCTCCAGGCACGTCAGGCCAATGCCTCTCCCGAACTCTTTGGCATCCGGCTGCGGGATCTGATCCAGCGCCGCCTCATCAGCGCGCCACCGGATATTACCATTCGGCAGGCTGCCAACATCATGAGCGAGCATAATGTTTCGTCGTTGGTGGTGGAATCAACCCCGCCCGGCATTGTGACCGACCGCGACTTGCGCAACCGAGTGCTTGCGGCAGGCCTCACCGATGATGCTCCCATCACGACGATTATGACTTCGCCAGTCTTGGCCCTGTCATCCGACAGCTTGGTCTTTGAGGCACTGTTGACGATGCTTGAGCGCGGCTTTCACCATCTTCCGGTTGAGGAGAAGGGCCAGATCGTTGGCCTGGTCACGCATACCGACATCCTGCGGCGGCAGAGCAAAAGCCCGCTCTTCCTGCCCCGCCAGCTCGAACGTGCAAGCAGTATGCACGAGCTGCAAGCCTATACTGACCACGTGACGGCCACTGTCGGCAACCTGCTTGATGAGGGGGCGCGGGTGAGTGATATTGGACGGGTGGTGGCTGTCGCCCACGATGCGCTTCTGGTTCGTCTTTTGCAGGATGCAGAGCGATATATGGGGCCGCCACCGTGTCCCTATGCGTGGCTGGTGCTGGGCAGCGAGGGGCGGTATGAGCAGACGTTGCGTACCGATCAAGATAATGCGCTGATCTATGCTGATGATGCCCCGCCAGATGCACCAGAATATTTCAGTGCGCTGGCCGACCGCATCGTGCGGCAGTTGGTGGAGTGTGGGTTCCCGCCGTGTCCGGGCTACATTATGGCCAACAACCCCTATTGGCGGCAACCGCTGCACGTGTGGCAATCATATTTCTACCAGTGGATTAACAACCCCAAAGAGGAAGCCCTTCTCCGCGTCTCGATCTTCTTCGACTACCGGCAAATCTACGGCACCTTACCAGCCGAACCGGCTCTCCGACCCATCATTCAAGGTGGAAGCCAAAACAAGGTATTTCTTGGGCGTCTTGCTCGCGTTGCGCTGCGGCAGCATGCCCCGATTAGCTTTTTCCGGCAGTTGGTGCTTGAGCGGAGTGGCGAGGCGAAAGACTTGATCGACCTTAAGGCGCGCGGCACTGCCTTGATCGTCGATTTGGCACGGCTCTACTGCATTCAGACGGGCTGCGTTGAGACGAATACCCCCGCACGGTTGCGGGCAAGTAGCGCTCGTAGCGGTTTGAGTGAGACAGGAGCAGAAGAACTTATTGCCGCATTTGAGCTTATTAGCTTGTTACGGTTGCGATACCAATATCAACAGATTCGCGCTGGCAAAGAGCCTCAAAATCAAGTGCCCGTGTCGTGGTTGAGCGCTCTCGAACGGCGTGAACTTAAGGAGGTGTTGTGGGCAGTCGAACGGATCCAACAAAGTGTTGAGCTATCATTCCAGATTGATCTTTTCGCCTAGCGCCCAGACACCAGACAGAAGCGAGAAACAGTATGTTTTTCTTTCAGCGTCAGGGAACCCCTACACATCCGGCGTGTGTGCACGAATATCAGACGGCCTCTCGCCCCGACAAACGTACCCCGTGGCGTTCCGTGCCCTACAGCGTCGTCGATATTGAAACGGGTGGTCTCAATCACCGCCGCGATTGCGTATTGGCGATTGGGTTGATAGAGATTGAGCATGGTCGTATTCGGATGGATCGTCGGTGGTATACCATGGTGCGGCCCCCCAATGCCTATGAGGTCGGGGCTGATTCGATCCGCATCCACAAGCTGCTGCGTGAAGAATTGTCGCAGGCCCCGCCCGCCCAAGATGTCCTACTGGAGTTTTTGCGCCGTGTCAAGGGGCGGGTGTTGGTGGTGCACGTTTCCGCGGTGGATGTCCAGTTCCTCAACCGTGCGTTGAAGCACTTCTTTGGCGTCAAGTTGCGCGGGCCGGTTATTGATACCGCCCGTCTGGCAGGGATGCTCAGCCACCACGACAAGATGATGAACGGCTATAACGAGGAGCCGCACCGCGATATCACCTTGCGTGCGCTTGCGGAACAGTCGAATGTGCCGGTACACGCCCAACATAATGCGTTGAGCGATGCGCTCACCACAGCGCAACTCTTCCTGGCACAAGGGACAAAACTACAAAAGCAGGGCGATGGGACATTTGGGCGGCTGGCGCGCATCGGGGCGAGTGTGCGCTAGATTTGATTTTGTGCGATTGTGCCTTGCTTCGGTTGTGTTGACAACAGAAGCGGTATATGATATACCATGAGTACCCCCCCCTAGGGGGATGGGTAGATAGAGAAAGGTTGATGAACGAACATCGTGACAAACTCCTCAGGAGACTCAAGACGGTCGAAGGGCATATCCGGGGCGTGCAGCGGATGGTCGAGAACGGCTCTTACTGCATCGATATCCTCAACCAAACCCGCGCCATCCGCCAAGCACTGCGCAAGATAGACCACCTCGTTCTTGAAAACCATCTCAATACGTGTGTCACCAATGCCATACGGAGTGATAGCCCCGACGACCGCGAACGTGTCCTACGCGAACTCCTCAATGTATTTGATGCGACGCAGGGCAACGAAGGAAAATAGCCAAGAAAGGCCAAAGTAGCCACAGGCAAAACGCTCGAGTAAGTCGAAAGGAAGCGATACCATATGGCAACCCACAAGTTTCATGTCCCCGAAATCTCCTGCCACCACTGCGTGAATGCCATTTCGCAGGAAGTTTCACAGCTTATGGACGTTCAGAATGTCGAGGTAAGCCTCGATCAGAAGTCTGTGGTAGTCGAACACGGCGATTCTATCACGCCAGAGGCTATCGTCGAGGCTATCGTCGAGGCGGGCTACGACGACGTTCAGCCTCTCCCCTAAGAACCCACCAAAGCGGGTGGTCGTGCAATCTTCTCCGCACCCAGTACTCGGCTCCCTTATCAGCTGGTCTACCTAGCCAACACGTTCACCCGCTCTCTCCTCCACCCACAAAAGCACTTCCCAAGAACCCACAAGGAGGCATGATATGGCAGAGCAAGAGCTTCATATCTCTGTGACGGGGATGACGTGCGCCACCTGCTCCAAGCGCGTCGAAAAGGCGCTCAACAAGGTAGATGGCGTTTCAAACGCCACCGTCAACCTTGCCAATGAACAAGCGACCATCTGCTACGACCCATCTCAAGCATCAGCAAGCAACCTCCTCAACACCGTGGAGAACGCAGGCTATGGCGTCGTGACCGACCAGATCGAGTTTCCGGTGACGGGGATGACGTGCGCCACCTGCTCCAAGCGCGTCGAGAAGGCCCTCAACAAGCTCCCCGGCGTCATTGAGGCAACCGTCAACTTAGCAAGCGAACAAGCGACCGTTTTCTACGCCCCCGCCGAAACTGGTTGGAATGAGATAAAGCACGCGGTCAAGAAGGCGGGCTATGGTGTCATTGAGCCGGATGACACAAACGACACCGCATTGGAGGACGTTGAAGAGGCCGCGCGTGCGCAGGAAGTGGCGGGGAAATGGCGCAAACTGCTGACGGGTATTGCGCTTGGTGCCCCACTCTTCCTCATCTCTATGGCGCGTGACTTTGGGTTTATCTCCCCCTGGCTGATTGGCGGGGCCGCGGCAGGAACGGTAGAAACCGCCCGCGCGGGGATGGAATATCCCGCCAGCGCCGACCTGCTCAACTGGCTCTTCCTCATTTTGGCCACGCCCGTGCAGTTTTACAGCGGCAAAGACTTCTACATCCACGCCTGGAAAGCGCTCAAAGATAAGACCGCCAATATGGACACCCTCGTATCGTTAGGATCGTCGGCGGCCTACTTCTACAGCGTCGCGCTGCTTGTGCTGGGGATGGCGGGGCACGTCTACTTTGAGACCTCCGCCCTGATCATCACCCTGATCCTGGTCGGCAAGTTCCTGGAGGCGCGCGCCAAGAGCCAAACCAGTAGTGCCATCAAGGCGCTGATGGGGCTGCAGGCCAAAACCGCCCGCGTCCTGCGCAACGACGAAGAGCAGGATATCCCCATTGCAGAGGTGCGCAAGGGCGATGTGGTGATTGTGCGGCCGGGCGAGAAAATTCCCGTTGATGGCACTGTCGTCAAGGGCTACTCCAGCGTTGACGAAAGCATGATCACGGGTGAGAGTATGCCCGTTGAGAAGCGGGAAAACGATACCGTCACCGGCGCGACCATCAACAAAAGTGGGAGTTTCCACTTCCGCGCCACGCGCGTCGGCAAGGAGACTGCCCTCGCCCAAATCATCAAGCTGGTGCAGGAGGCGCAAGGCAGTCGTGCCCCCGTCCAGCGGCTGGTTGACAAGGTGGCGGCGATTTTTGTCCCTGTGGTGATTATTATCGCCATTGCGACGTTCTTCACGTGGCTGCTGATTGGCAATGTCGGTTTCACCCAATCGATGATCTTTGCCGTTGCTGTGCTGGTGATTGCGTGTCCGTGCGCTCTTGGCCTCGCCACGCCAACCGCGATTATGGTGGGGACAGGCACCGGCGCACGGTATGGTATCCTCATCAAGAGTGCCGAAAGCCTTGAACGTGCCAATGCCATCCAGACGGTCATCCTTGACAAGACGGGGACAATCACCGAAGGACGGCCAGCGGTCACCGATGTGGTAGCTATTGAGGAGCTGGACAAAGACTACGTGCTTTCGCTTGCCGCCAGCGCTGAACAAGGGAGCGAACACCCCTTGGGAGAGGCCATCGTGCGGGCAGCAAAAAAGCGCTATCTGCCTCCTCGCGACATCACCGACTTTGAGGCGTTTGCAGGGGATGGCGTCAGGGCGCAGGTGGAGGGCCAAAACATATTGCTTGGCACGTTGCGGCTGATGAAAAACCACGATGTTGATGTGAGCCGGGTGGAGGAGAGCGTAGCCCGCCTGCAGAGCGAAGGCAAAACCACGATGGTCGTTGCCTTTAAGAGTATGGCGATTGGGACGATAGCCGTCGCAGACACGATCAAGCCCACCTCGCAGGAAGGCATCAAAGCGCTGCACGACCTTGGGATCGAGGTGGCGATGCTCACGGGTGACAACCAGCGCACGGCAGATACCATCGCCCGCAGCGTCTCTATAGACCGCGTGCTTGCAGAAGTGCTCCCGCACGAGAAGGCCGCCGAAGTGCAGCGGTTGCAGCAGGAAGGCAAGACCGTCGCGATGGTGGGAGACGGCATTAACGACGCCCCCGCGCTTGCGCAGGCCGATGTCGGGATTGCGATTGGCACGGGCACGGATGTCGCGATGGAAGCCGCCCACGTCACCCTGATGCGCGGCGATTTGCGCAGCGTGGCGGAAGCGATTACCCTGAGCAAGAAAACCACCAAGACGATTAAATGGAACCTGTTTTGGGCGTTTATCTACAACGTGATAGGTATCCCGATTGCCGCGGGGGTGCTTTACCCCGCCCTCGGCCTGCAATTGAGTCCGATTATTGCCGCGGCGGCGATGGCGTTTAGCTCGGTCTTTGTGGTGACCAACTCACTGCGCTTGGGCAATGCGTTAAGCAGCGGGTGACGGCTCCCAGGGCCAAAGGCACCTGGGCTTCAGGGACTGCCGCCCCAGTC
>CAZGLO010000118.1:0-8382 GCA_964526735.1 uncultured Chloroflexaceae bacterium
CCCACCGCTGAAAGCGGGTGGGTTTCCCGCCCTGAAGGGTAAACATCTATGATTCACAACCGAGATACCCAACGTATATTGATTTGGTTGAGCATCGGGCTGTTGATACCGTTGCTCTGCTTGGGAGGGGCGGCTGTCGGGTGGCTATTCACCAGCGCAGGCACGCTCAAACCCGTTGGTAATACAGAAAGCCCTTCCCCACAGGTTTCCTCCCAACAGCTCGACGCTAACCCGCCCGCGCAAATGCTCCCAACTGCCACACCGCTCTCTGTCCGCGAAAGCGCCAATGAGCTTGAAGCGCAGATAGAGTCGGTCTACCAGCGGGTTGGCAGCGGGGTGGTGAATATCACAAACCGCTCTTTTGAGCTTGACTTCTTTATGCGGCCAACACCGCGGGAAGGCACCGGATCTGGCTTTTTCTACGACAGCCAAGGCCATATCGTGACCAACTATCACGTCATACAGAATGCGGAAGAATTGCAGGTGACGCTTGCGGACGGGCGGACTGTCCCCGCCACGCTCGTTGGCAGCGACCCGTCAAATGACCTTGCCGTGATACGGGCCGATCTTCCCGCCGAGGAGATTTCAGTCGTGCCGGTCAACAGCGCGCCCAACCTACGTGTGGGGCAGTTTGTGGTGGCGATTGGCAACCCGTTTGGCCTTGAACGTACACTGACATTTGGCGTGGTGAGTTCGTTGGGGCGGGTGATCGAAAGCCCCAATCAACGGTTTATCGGCGAGGTCATCCAAACAGATGCCGCCGTCAACCCGGGGAACTCTGGCGGCCCGCTCCTCAACCTCGCTGGAGAGGTCGTTGGGGTGAACTCTGCCATCCTCAGCCCAAGCGGCGCATCGGCGGGTATTGGCTTTTCCATCCCCGCCAAGACGGTGCAGCGAGTAGTGCCTGCCCTGATTCAGGATGGCCGCTACCCCCACCCCTCGCTTGGCGTGCAACTCTTTGAGCTGACACCCGACTGGATTGACTTGCTAGAGCGCGCGGGGATGGACATTCCCAAGCAGGAAGGGCTGTTGGTCGTTGAGACAAGCCGGTCTGCGGCGCGGGCGGGGTTGCGCACGGGCGACCGCCAAGCGCGTATCGGCAATTTGTTGGTACCCATTGGTGGTGATATCATTACGGCAGTCAATGGAACACCAACGCCTACCGTGCAAGACTTGATTGTCTACCTCGAAACGCAGACACGGGTAGGGGAGACGGTCGATGTGACAGTGATACGTGATGGCGAAGAGGTGGTTGTTCCGGTAGAACTCGTCGAATTAGCCCAATAGGAGTGCTCAATGTTCAAGCGAATCTTGTTAGCGACTGATGGTTCACCCTCAATTGAGCGGGGGGTCTTATATGCTGGCCACCTAAGCCGCGTCGAAGAGGCAGAGGTGATTGTATTGCACGTTTACGAGCCGCCTGACCGCTATCAGAGTTTTGAGGGGTATGACGAACTCGTTGAGCAATATCGCGCCGTTGCTCAGAACGTGGTTGATGAGGTGGTCGAGCAGTTGCGCGAGGATGGCGTGCAGGCACAGGCAGAGATTTGTGTTGGCTCACCCGCCGAAACCATCATCAATATGGCCAATGAGCGGGGCATCGATATGATTGTTATGGGGACGCGCGGCAGCAATAGTCTCAAGGAGATCCTTGGCAGTGTGAGTATGCAAGTCTTGCGTCATGCCCGCTGCCCCGTCCTGCAAATCCCCTAAGCCTGCCCATAGAGCAGATGTGAGAGCCGACCGGACGCACGATATGCACAAACGCACAAGATCTGAATAGAGAATGATCTCATGCCTCTTCACAAAGATGACAAGGATAGGGCAGATCGAACGGAAACGCCCGATATGACGGATACTATTGTGGCGGTGGCCACTCCGCCGGGCGAAGGCGGGATAGGTATTGTGCGGCTGAGCGGGCCGGAGGCGGTGGCCATCACAGAGATGATTTTTCGCCCCGCCCGCTCCGGCCCCTTGCGCTCGCACCGCGTCCGCTATGGACATATTGTGCACCCCACAACCGGCGACGTGGTTGATGAGGTGCTCGTAACACTGATGCGCGCCCCTCACAGCTTCACCCGCGAAGATGTGGTTGAGATATCGTGCCACGGCGGGCCACTCCCCCTCCAACGCACGATACAGCTTGCGCTTGACCACGATGCCCGCCTTGCCAACCCGGGCGAGTTTACCCTGCGGGCCTTCCTCAATGGCCGGATCGACCTCTCGCAGGCCGAAGCCACATTAGACATTATCCGCGCCCAAACCACGACCAGCTTAGCATTGGCGCAATCGCAATTGCAGGGGTGGCTATCCAACGAGGTAAAGCAGGTACGACAGCAGTTGCTTGAAGCGCTTGCCTATATCACCGTGGTGGTCGATTTCCCAGATGACGAAGTTGAGCCACAAGATATCACCCCGCTCCTGCGCTCTAGCCTTGAAACGGTTGAGCATCTGGTGGACACGGCTGATCAAGGGCTTATCTACCGGCAAGGAGCGCGGGCGGTGTTGGTAGGGCGGCCAAACGTCGGCAAATCAAGCCTACTCAACGTGCTCTTGCGCACCAACCGCGCCATTGTGTCCTCCATTCCCGGCACCACGCGAGATACGCTTGAGGAGATGGCCAACCTAGATGGCGTGCCGGTCATCCTAATCGACACAGCCGGCATCAATGAGCGGAGCAGCGACCCGCTTGAGCGGTTGGGGGTGGAGCGGAGCCGTGCAGCCCTCTCTATGGCCGATATCGCTATCTTCGTGACCGACCGTCATGAGCCATTTACGCCGGATGATATCCAGATCGCCGAATTGACCATGGATAAGCCGACGATTTTGGTGCGCAACAAGGCCGATCTCTCCTCCTCGAACAAAAAACCACCACCATTCCCCCTTGACCACCCGCATATGGCTGGCGATGTGACGACCTCATTGGTGACCTACCGCGGCATTGAGACGCTCGTCAAGCAGATGCGAGAAGTGTTAGTTGGCAAGAGTAGGGTCGTGGCGGGGGGGGCGCATCTGGTGACCAACCCCCGGCACCGCGACGCTCTCAGGCGGGCGCTCGAAAGCCTTCGCGGTGCGATGGAAGGCATGAGCGACGGTGAACAGCAGGTTCCCCTTGATATACTGACGGGAGATCTTCACGCAGCGCTGCATGCCCTTGGGGAGATTACGGGGGAGACAGTCACGGAAGACTTGCTTGATACCATTTTCAGTCGGTTTTGCATAGGGAAGTGAGAAACTCATCCAACGCATGCCCAACCTCGTCCGGCTTTTCTATCAGCGCCATATGGCCTGTCCCGTCGATGGGGACATAGGTACTGCGTGGCAGATTGGCCGCAAGCTGCTCGCTGAAGGCGGGCGGGGTGGCGTGGTCTTCCGTCCCGCACATCACGAGGGCGGGGCATGTCACCTGCCCTGCCTGCCCGCGCACATCATATGACGAACAGACCAGCATATCGCCGTAGAGCGTGTGAATGTCGTTTTGCAGGAATGCTGCTTCCCCCGATGCCCGTAAGAGAGGCGGGGTTTTGGGTGTGTAGGAGTGCTCTACCACCACCTTAACCGCCGCAGGAAGGTCATTCTGCTCCAGATAGTGGATGATGGCAGGGTGTACCGGCAACCGCTCCCCGCACCCAATCAGAGCTAAGGCCTCAACGCGCTCCGGTTGGGTGATCGCCGTCCAGATGGCAATCGCCCCGCCCATTGAGTGACCCACAAATACCGCCCGCTCAATTTCAAGCGCATCAAGCAGCGCAATGACGATATTGCTATAATCGCCTACACAGCAGCGCCCCGGGCCGGGGGAACGGCCATGGCCCGGCAAATCAACCGAGACCACGTGATACGATGGGCTAAGGGTACGCGCAAGATACCCCCAATGTTGATGGCTTCCTCCCGCCCCGTGAATGCAGATGAGCGTGGGGCATGTTTTCAGATAAGTTTGCTCTCTCCGCTGCGCGACAAACAGTTTTCCTCTAGTTGTTTCAATGATTGGCATTGTGATGATACATCCTCTCTCAGAACGTTCCAGACAGAACGTTTCAGGTGTTTATTGTATCACCAACGGGAGAGTTACGTAGAACACTCGTTGATGTGGGGCATCGGGTAGCGCGGCTTGGATAGGTGGCTTGCTTGCCAGCGGGATTATCGGCCACCCACGCCGGATTTTATCGGGATCAGGGTCGGGATCGGGATCGGGATCGGGGTCATACACATCGGCGGGGGGAAGGGCGGGGGGAAGATTGTTGGCAGTCGTCTCACTCCTTTGGGTGATATTCGTCGCAATGCGGTAGCTAGCGGGGTCGTAGCGGTAGAAATCCATGTAGAAGTCCATAAAGCCGTGCACCTCGACTTGGTAGAGCGTATCGGCGGGCGCGGTGATCATAACTTCATCCGTCCCCCGGAACAAATCACTCACCATCAGCGGCATATCAGCGCCCATCTGCCAAACGTAGATATCAGGATCGCCCTGCAATGGCTCAACCTGCGTAGAGAACTGGTCGCCGCGGCGCAGCTCATAGCGGTAAATGCGCCCATCTCCCTGATCCACCGAGTCCCGCATTGCAAAGGAGTTGATGAATGTCTGTGCGGGTTGGGGAGAGATGACTCCTTCTCGATTTGCCGCCCACATCTGTATATACTTCACACCGGGTGAGGGTGTCAGCCGCCAGGTGTATGAGGGTACGGCGGTGGAGTGGGGGAACCACCCCGATTGTTGAAGCGGTATCCACGCATTAGCCCCCCTATCAAAGCCATATTCGGCAATAAACAAAGAAATATCACCACCGTATGTCAAGGGGTTTGTTATGTCACTTTCAATGGTGACAGTCTGCTGCGTGGTGTGGAGCGCTCCCCCATCAACAATAAACCGCTCAATGCGGGGCGCGGTGTCAATCGTGTCGTCGGTGGGCCGATCACGTTGACCACGCTTTGACGACGGGTGAACGACAACCCTACGGCGGATGGTGTTGTTGTCAGTATTCGTCTCTGTGATGGCTTCTGTGGTGTGGATAACCCCGTAGATGGTGATATGCCCCATGGTTTTTGGCGTCCAGGTGATGGGCGTGGTCACGGCGGTGTCGTAGGGGGCTAGAGAAGCGATATCCGCGATGCCAATAGGTTCTGTGGTATCTGGGTCGCCATCGTAGAAATGCACTTTGACACGCTCCGACCCACTCAACACCCTCGTCCCGCCGTAGCGGCTGACGGCCAGTGAAAGGCGAACAGGAGCATAGGTTTCCACCCGCGGCGGGTCAATCCACAGGTTGTCGCGCCTGCTGACGATATCGTGGTCGGTCGGGGCGTAGAGCGTATACGGTTCATTGTCTGCAAGGCCCACTGATGCGCCATTGGGGCTGGTGATAGTCACCGTGTGCTCGCCGGGGAGCAGGGTGAATGGCGGGATGTATCCCTGCAGATGAGTAGCATCAATGCGGGTGGTACTAATCGCCGTAGAGCCGATAACAATGGTACTCCCCGCCTCAAAGCTCGTGCCGTAGATAGAGAACGTATTTGCTGTGTCAAAGCGGCCATAGGCAGGGCGGATAAAAGTAGGCTTTGGCTCATTGGGACGGGAAATAGTAATACCCTGCGGCAGGGTGTGGTATTGACCATCGGGGTTGGCGATGCGGATGGGGTAACGACCGGCTGGTATCTCCTCCGGCACCGCCACGCTAACACGCTCCGCAACGCCCTCAAAGTCTTCAACGCCCTCAACCTCTTCAAAGACCGTCTCAAGCGGCCCAACCTCGCCAATAACCGCTGTCATGCCGCGGCGGAAGTTGGTGCCTTCCAGCGTGATATATTCCACTCCAGAGCCACGCACAACATCAGCCGGAGTGGCGGCTTTGAGCGTTGGGGGCGGGAAGCCGTAAACGACGTAGAGAGGTGAGGCCGTGAGCGGGTATGAGCCATCCTGCAGCGGAGGAACATTGCCTCCGTCGCGGCGGTAGATCCCTTGAAGGTGGTTGGCGGTTTGGGGGATGGTAAGGCGGTGCTGGGCTGATTGGCCTGACGGATCTGACAGACCTGAACGCCCCCACACCACGTCCAGCAGCGATACGGGGCTTGCAAAGCGGTAACTCTCTACCCCGTCGCCATAGTCGGTGATAGCGTGTGCTTGGCGGTCGGTATGCGATGTGTGTGCGATAAACCGGCGGTAGGCAGTATAAGCGGGGCGGGGGCGGTTTTTCGAGTCGAGCAAGCCCGCCGAAAGCCATCCCGACTCGTGCAGCGTATACCAGATGTAGGACTTCACATCAACGGCCATCGCCCGCGTCAATTGCCGGACGAGGTGGTCGGCCTGCTCCTCAAAGAAGTCGTCGTCGTGCGGCGGGTCGGCGACAAGGGCGGTCTCATTGAGGAAGAGCGGCTTGTCAATGCCATAGCGGGCCATTCTATCGCGGAGAAAGGCCACTTTGCCGACGGTGGTGCCGCCCCATGCCGCCCACCGCTCATCAAGCTCATCGCTATCGACATTACGGCCATCATACCACGGGTAGACGTGGAAGGCGACGATATCGAACTGATCGCCCGCGCCCGCCTCTAGGATGCCCTCAAAGAAGCGTTCGGGAGTGCCGCGAGTGGGGTCTGTCGTTTCCGCCCTATCAAGCGCCAACCCGCCTATCAACACCTTGGCATCGGGGTCGGCGGCCTTGATGGCAGGGGTGACGCGGTTGAGCATTGCGCCATAATGCCGCCCGCCGTAGTAGGGGTCTTCAATCGCCCCCCAACAGCCAAAAAACTTCTGCAGCTCCTCATTCAGCAGGATGGGATCAACATCCACCTCATTGCCAAGCTCCCAATAGCGGACGTGATAGGGCGGCTGGTGATAGCGCGCCACCAATTCACGCAAAAACGCCGCAAAATCAGCAAAATGGTCTTCTGCGACGGGGCCGCACCGCGCATGCTTGAATGTCTGGGTGACGGGGTCGTAATAGGGTTCAGTGGCCCAATCAGGATGATCATCAACCACCACAATAGGCGTCAAATGAAGCTCGTTGGCGGTATGTAGCTCCTCCTCAAACACCGCCAGCTCTTCCCAGCGATATGGCCCATCTTCATCGGGCTGCACCGCCCGCCAACTAACCGTGTTGAGCCGCAACCAATGCGCCCCCAACCGCGCGGCATGGTACTTAATCTGCTTGTTGGTAATGCGGCCAGTGTTGGTCTCAATGCCGAACGGCGGCGGGGAAAGAGAGGGTGTAGTAGCCTGTATCGTGGCAATCGTGGGCGAGGGGGAAGGCGGGGCGTGGGCATATGCCCGTGGTTCGGCTCCTCTCCCTGCCATATACAGCATCACAGTCGTTCCTACGACCATCCATACGACCATCCATACGACCATCCATACGGCTATCCCCACCACCATCCCCATCACCATCCGCACCCTGAAGACGAAGCGCCATCGCGTTCTGCGATCCTTCTCCAATCGTATGAGTCTCACAACGCCTCCACTCCACATCACCAATCATTGTATTTGAGGATACGTTGCGCTCATGGTATCACATGTAGGCGGAAAACCAAAGATTATGTTGAGCTGTCGTATGATGGTGCGCCATACGGAGGGAACACGAACGGAACATAGAGCGAACACGGAAGGAACACGGACGTAACACGAACATGCGAACGATGTGCTAGAATAGGCTGAAGTTGGCAGCCTTCGCTTGTTTGCTATCACAGAGGGGGTGCCCGAGCATCCTTGCTTCTCGTTGTCGATAGCTAGTGATCATTGCAGAGAGTGCAAAGAGTATTAAACATGTCAGAAGACTCACAAAAAGACGATATTTTTAGCTTAGAATCCGTGCGCGAATTATTGCGCCTCATTGGGCAATCTGATGTAACAGAGCTCCTGATCGAGCGTGATGGGGCAAAACTCCGGCTCAAACGCAGTACGACTGTCGAATCGCACCAACATGGCCATATCGCCCCGGTGTTGAGTGCTGCTCACCTTGCCCCGCTTGGCTCCACCGCGACCGGCCATCACCCTGGTATAGAAGCCAGTGGAGCAGAGGAAGAAGAAGAGGTGCCAGGCGGCCATATGGTGCTTGCCCCGATGGTCGGGACATTCTATTCTGCCCCCTCCCCGCGAGACCCCGCCTTTGTCAAGGAGGGCGATGAGGTGGGTGCAGGCGATACGGTGGGGATCATCGAGGCGATGAAGATTATGAATGAAATCGAGTGTGAAGTGGATGGGCGAATTGCCCGGATCTTGGTGCAAAATGGGCAGCCAGTTGAGTATGGTCAGCCGATTATGGTCGTGGAGCCATTAGAGGCATAAGCGTTCTGGCCTTGTGGCGGCGCGCGCGGGGTCGTTTTGCGCCGCCCTCTTTGTGTAGTCAGCTACCCAGAGCTAAAGCACCTGGGCTTGTGCTCGCTCCTCCACCCGTC
>CAZGLO010000119.1:0-8333 GCA_964526735.1 uncultured Chloroflexaceae bacterium
TGGGCGGAGCGTGTCCTGAGAAGCTGTCTGCTTTAGCTGACAGAGTGATCACTGAAACAGTTTGGAAACGGTTAAACGGTTGGATTACGGTTGGATTGTAGATAGTGTTGAGGGGTAGATGCTGAATCTTATCTGGGTAATCCCGCTCCTCCCCTTCCTGGGGTTCCTCATCAATGCGTTGGTTGTGTGGCGGGTGCGAGATGCGCATCAACGTGAACAGATCGCGGGTTACGTCGCGACTGGCACGGTCGCGCTCTCGTTTCTTGCCGCTCTCATCGCCTTCCTCCAGTTGGGCCAGCTCCCCGCCGAAGAACGGCGGGTTGATATGGTCTTGTGGGAATGGATCGGCACGGGGAGCATCCACATTCCGTTTGGGTTGCTATTCGACCCGCTCACCGGCGTGATGGTCTTGCTCGTGACGGGGGTTGGCGCGCTTATTCACGCCTATTCGATTGGCTATATGCACCACGACTCCCACGTCGTGCGCTATTTTGCCTATCTGAACCTCTTTGTCGCGATGATGCTCTCTCTGGTGATGGCAGACAACCTGCTCTTGCTCTTCCTCGGTTGGGAGGGCGTGGGGTTGTGTTCCTTCCTCCTGATTGGCTATTGGTATAAGACCAAGGTCGCCACGCACGCGGCGGTCAAGGCGTTTGTCGTCAACCGCATTGGCGATGCTGCCTTTCTGCTCGCGATGATGGCCATCTTCGCCAACTTTGGCACGCTCTCTTTCTTCGACGTGCACGTTGGGGGAGAGATGGTTGAGGGCTTCATTGAGCGTGTTCACGAAATTGACCTACTGACCTATAATTTCCCTGGTCAGCCGATATTGATAACTACGGTGATCTCCTTTTTGATGTTGATAGGAGCTACCGGCAAATCGGCTCAACTCCCGCTTTTTGTGTGGTTGCCCGACGCGATGGCAGGCCCGACGCCCGTCTCCGCGCTCATCCACGCCGCCACGATGGTGACTGCAGGTGTCTACTTGATGGCCCGCACCCACCCGCTTTTCTCCGAAGCGACGATGATATGGGTGACGTGGGTTGGCACGCTGACGGCGTTGATCGCCGCAACGGCGGCCATCGCCCAAACAGACATCAAGCGCGTGCTCGCCTACTCCACCGTCTCGCAGCTTGGCTATATGGTGGCGGCGGCGGGTATGGGGATGTATGTGGCAGCGATTTTCCACCTGCTGACACACGGTGTCTTCAAGGCACTGCTCTTCTTGGGCAGCGGGTCGGTTATCCACGGCGCGCACGATATTCAGGATATGCGCCGGATGGGGGGGCTGCGCAAGCACATGCCAACCACCTTCTGGACGTATTTGGTCGGCGCGGCGGCGTTGGCGGGCATTTTCCCGCTGGCGGGCTTCTGGAGCAAGGATGAAATTCTTGCCTCCGCCTGGCACGACCACAAGGCGGTGTTCGTCATCCTCCTGGTCTCCTCACTGGCGACGGCATTCTATATGGGTCGCCAAGTGTCAATGACCTTCTTTGGCGAGCAGCGCGACCACACCTACCACGCCCACGAAAGCGGTAAGATGATGACTGTACCGCTGATTATCTTGGCGATTGGCGCAGTGTTGGCGGGGGCAATGAACCTTCCTGGCCTCCACTGGCTGACCGACTGGCTTGAGCCGGTGTTGGAGCTACACGCGCACCACTTTGGCACCACCGAGCTTATTTTGGCCATCACCACGACGATTTTGGCGGTGGGGTCGGCCTTTCTTGGGTGGCGCTACTACCTTTCCAATCAGGAAAGCCTTGCACCCGGCAAGCAAGACCCCCTCTACCGCTATGTGGGCGATATTTGGGATATGCTGCAAGAGGCGTGGTACTTCGACAAGCTCTACGAGAAGTACACCGTTGTGCCGGGCTTCCGGTGGGTGGCAGATAAGCTCGCCAGGGTCTTCGATATGCAAGGCATAGACGGCGTAGTGAATGGCATGGGGAATGTCTTTATGCAGGCGGCGTGGGCAGTCCGCGCCACGCAGACGGGCTATCTCCGCACCTACGCGCTGGTCTTCCTGGTCGGGGTAATCGCAGTCGTCGGCTACTTTCTGAGTTTCTAAGCGGGTAAATGAGACGTTATGAATGGTTCTTTGCTTTCGATAATCGTATGGCTCCCAACGCTTGGGGCACTTGCATTGCTGTTGGTGCCGCGTGAGCGCGAGGGGCTGCATCGGCAGGTAGCCCTCGCCGTCTCTGGCATCACGTTCCTTATCTCGTGTATGCTCCCGTTGGGGTTCGACGGCTCGTTGAGTGGCGGGGTGGCCGCGCCCATGCAGTTCATCCACGATGTCGCGTGGATCCCGTCATGGGGCATCAACTACACGATTGGGATAGACGGCATCAGCCTCTGGCTGGTGATGCTCACCACGTTCATCACGCCCATCACCATTTGGTCAACGTGGGACTCGGTTCATAAGCACGTCCGCGCCTTCCAGATGATGATGTTGTTCCTAGAGACCGCCATGTTGGGCGTCTTCGTGGCGCAGGATATGTTCCTGTTCTATATCTTCTGGGAGTTCTCGCTCATCCCGATGGCGTTTATGATCGGCATTTGGGGCAGCGACAACCGCATCTATGCGGCGGTCAAGTTCTTCCTCTACACGTTCGCAGGCTCTGTGCTGATGCTATTGGCGATTATTGCGCTGGCCATCCTCCACCGCAATGCCATGATCGCCGCCAACCCGCATGCCACGTGGTCATTCAACCTGATGCAAATCGTGGCGGATATGCGGAGTGGGGCCTTCTCCCTTGATCCGAACATCGCCCGGATGATGTTTGGCGCATTCTTCCTGGCCTTCGCCATCAAGGTGCCGCTGTGGCCATTCCACACGTGGTTGCCTGATGCCCACGTCCAAGCGCCGACCGCCGGTTCTGTGATTTTGGCGGGCGTGCTGCTGAAGATGGGGACGTATGGCTTGATACGCTTCAACCTGCTGCTCTTCCCAGAGGCATCGCAATGGGCTGCCCCCGCGATTGGGGTGCTTGCCGTGATTGGTATTCTCTACGGGGCGGCGGTGGCCTTCGCGCAGACCGATATGAAGAAGTTGGTCGCCTACTCATCGGTGAGCCATATGGGGTTTATCGTGTTGGGCATTTTTGCGCTCAACAACGAGGGGATTAGCGGGGCGATCTTGCAGATGATCAACCACGGCCTGAGCACCGGCGCGCTCTTCCTTATCGTCGGCTATATCTACGAGCGCCGCCATACGCGCGATATGTCGCAATTTGGCGGGCTGTGGACGGTCATGCCGATCTACGGTGGTCTCACCCTGGTGATGGTACTCTCATCGGCGGGGTTGCCTGGCCTCAACGGCTTCATTGGCGAGTTTACCATTATGCAGGGGGCGTTCCTGTCGCCTGATTTGGGCTGGCCATTCTTGTCGTTTGCCGTGCTTGGCGTGATTTTGGCCGCGGTCTACCTGCTGCGGATGTTTGGGATGAGCTTTATGGGAGATGTCACGCACGAGGAGAATAAGAAGCTCTCTGACCTCAGTATGCGAGAGAGCACGCTCTTGGTGCTGCTCCTGATCCCCAGCGTGGTGATCGGCTTCTTCCCCAACCTCTTCTTCGATTCGATGCAGGAGAGTATCGCCGATGTGGTATTCACGGTCGCTCAATATGTGGCAGCACACTAGTTTGGTAGGTCTATAATCCATGATACCACTTCCAGTCATTGATCTTGGCATTGTGGCCCCACTCTCGGTGCTCTTTGGGTGGGCGACGGTGCTGTTATTGGTAGATGTCTTTGCCATCAAGAGTAAGCGCGTCACGGGCTATCTGGCGGCTGTCGGCCTTCTCGCCACCGCCGTCATCGCGACGCTTGCAGGCGGGGCCGCAGGCGGCGAGGGGGGGATGTCGCTTGTGGAGCTCACCTCCGCCGACGCCCCCTTCAACGGGATGGTCGTGCTTGATAGCTTTGCGGTGGCGCTTACGTGGATTTTTGCCCTCGTCGGGGTGATTAGCATCCTCTTGGCGCTCAACTACCTGCCCCGGCAAGGCATTGAGCAGGGAGAGTTCTATCCCCTGATTATGTTCGCCACCGGCGGGATGATTATCCTGGCGCAGGGCACTGACCTCATTATGCTGTTCTTGGGGGTAGAGCTGCTCTCGATCACGCTCTACATCCTGACGGCGTTCGCCTACCCGCGCCTTGCCTCCGAAGAGGCCGCGATGAAATACCTCTTGCTGGGGGCATTTGCCGCGGGGTTCTTCGTGTATGGGATTGCGCTCATCTACGGCGAGACGGGAACCGTCCAATTGATGGATATCGGCGCGTATATGCAGAACTACGTGGGCGAGCCACCCGTCATGCTGCTGATTGGCATGGCATTGGTGATTATCGCCTTCGGGTTTAAGGTCGCGCTGGTGCCATTCCATATGTGGACGCCCGATGTCTACGAAGGCGCGCCCACGCCCGTCACCGCGTTTATGTCGGTCGGCACCAAGGGAGCCGCCTTCGCCGCCTTGATCCGCATTCTCCACCTCGCCGCGCCGACGCTCGCCGACTATTGGCTGCCTATCCTGAGCGTATTGGCCTTCTTGACGATGCTGATAGGGAATATCGGCGCGTTGGTGCAGATGAACATCAAGCGGATGTTGGCGTATAGTAGCATCAGCCACGCAGGGTATATTCTCATTGGTGTGATGGCGCTGACTGAACAAGGCACCTCATCCTTCTTGTTCTACCTGCTGGCCTACGCATTGGCGAACCTGGGTGCATTTGGCGTGATTATCGCGCTTGAGCAGAAGGGCGAAGAGACATGGTCGTTGGACGACTTCAACGGCCTGTGGAAGCGCAATAGCAACCTCGCCGTCGCGATGACCATCTTCATGCTGTCGTTGGCGGGTGTCCCGCCGACAGCGGGGTTTGTGGGCAAGTTTGCCGTCTTTGCCGCGGCGTGGGAGAGCGGATTGGGGCTGCTTGTCCTGATGGGCCTTGTCACCAGCGCAATTGCGGTGTTCTTCTATTTGCGGGTCATCGTGCGGATGTTTATGTATGAGGACTCGGAGCGTGAGGTGCAGCCACCAAAGAGCATAAACGCACATCGCGCATTGAGCGGGAGCATTGCGGTGGCGGTGGTGGGGACGATCCTCTTTGGGTTGCTGCCATCACCTATCGTTGCGCTCGTGCAGCAGTCGGCGATGGTTGCATTTCGGGCCGTTGGCGGGTAATATATCGATATATCAATATATCAATCGAAGCGGCCAAACAGCTATTGGCCAATTACTTGGCCGTCAGTGGCCACTGTTAGGTTGAGACATGCCATATCCCCCAACGGTACACACCGACTTGTCCGAAGCGCTCCGCCGTCGAACCCTGGCACTGTTTCTTGGGGCAGACTTGCCCCGGACAGTGACCGGGGTTCCGTCGCGGGCCGATATAGTGCGAGCATTGGCGAAGCGCTATCGGTTTTCTCCCCACCTCCCGCTGGCCGACAGCATTGAGCAGGCAATAGCGGTCGATGGGCGGTCAACTGTCTTGCATCGGCTACGCGGCCTACTTGATACATCGAATGTTTC
Organism: uncultured Chloroflexaceae bacterium; assembly: GCA_964526735.1. Lineage (GTDB taxonomy): Bacteria > Chloroflexota > Chloroflexia > Chloroflexales > Chloroflexaceae > JAAUSY01. The sequence continues at coordinate 5,532 of CAZGLO010000119.1, forward strand.
GCTGCATCTTTACCACATCCGTCTCGCCAGCTTTATCCAAAAGCATTATGTGGAGATGGTCATCACCACCGCCTACGATACGATGCTTGAACGCGCCTTGCAGCAATCAAACACCGTGTTTGTGCGCGTGGTGCGGGGGCGGGATGTGCCGTTTATTCGTCCGGGCCGCCCGTCTGTCGTCAAGCTCTACGGCGAAGCACATCAGCCGGAGACATTGGTCGTGACACGGGATGACCGGCAAGCGCTGTTCAACGATGACACAAAAACGACCTTCCTCACTGAAGTGCGGCGCACATTACAACGCTCAACCACGCTCTTTATCGGCTACAACCTCAATCAAGCCGAAGATTTCCCCTTCCTCTTCAACGATATCGCGCAAATGACCTTTGAGCGCACCGCCTACATGATCTGCCCAAGCATGGCTGGCTCAGATTTGCAGCCGTGGCGGGAAAAGAATATTTCTGTGCTCAATACCGACCCATTTGGCATTCTGAACGGGCTAATTTAGGGCTGGTTTAGAGCAATTTCAGCCCCTCGTTCAGGCTGCCGCTATGAAACCCCCCTAAATCAAGCGTGACATAGGAGAACCCAATCGTCCGCAGTTCGCTGACGATGCGATCTCGTACTTCTGGCTGCGCCACCCGCGTGATATCGCCATAATCGACCTCAAGGCGCGCGATGTCGTTATGATGGCGCACCCGCACCTGCTGTAAGCCGATCTCGCGGCGCAAAAACCGTTCGGCTTTGGCAACCTGCTCAAGCTGCTCAATCGTGATATGCCGTCCATAGGGGATGCGCGAAGCAAGGCAGGCCATCGGCGGCTTGTTGTACGTTGGGAGATTGCGGTGTTTGGAGAGGGTGCGAATGTCCTCTTTGGTAAGCCCCACGTCCACCAATGGCATCTTGACATCATGCTGCTTCGCCACATCAATGCCCGGGCGGGTATCGTGGAAATCATCAGTCGTGATGCCGTAGAGCACCGTGTCTAGGTGATAGTAATGGGCAATCTCCCAGATAGACTGTATGCGGCTTTCCTGGCAGTAGAAGCATCGATGTGCATCATTGCGGATGAAGTTGGGGCAATCAAGCTCTTTTGTCTCCACAATGGTGACATCGACATCAAGCAGAGCGGTCAGGCGGTGCACATCGTCCAGCTCTTCCTGCGGAAAAGTGGGCGAGAAGGCGGTGATAGCACGCACCCGCTCGCGACCAAGCAGATCGCGGCATACCGCCAACAGATATGTGCTATCGCTGCCCGCCGAGAAGGCCACCGCAACCGAGCCAAACTCCTGCACGATGGCGTGGAGCCGCTCTTCTTTGGTCTTGAGAGACGGGGCTGTTATTTCAAGCATGATACCGTTCCTTTTTGCTTCAGAGACGCTCCTGTTCGCGGTGGAGGCGGATCGTACGGGTCAGAAGCGTTAGCCCAAGAAGGGCAAATCCTGCGATAGGCACGCCAGTACTCGTATCGGGGAGCGGCGGAAGCTCCAACGTCTCCGACGTATTGCGGCGGGGCGGCGGGAAGAACGGCTGTTCCCCAGTGGTAATCTGCGCCATATCCGTGCCGACCGGCGATGGCAATGCCCCCGTATCCGCGACCGATATCGGGGTAGGCGTATCGGTGGGCGTCGGTGTGGCGGGTGGATCCGTTGGCGTCCGCGTTGGCGTATCGCTGGGTGTTGGTGTGGCGGTGGGAGTATCGCTGGGCGTCGGTGTTGGCGAGGGGGTGGCGGTGAGTGTTGCCACCTGTTGCCGCTCATTGAGCACCATCAGCGTGACGATGTTGGAGAGGAAGGGGCGATCCAAGCTGTCATATTCCACCTCGCCCTGCGCAACCATCAACGTCCCCCACGGGACACTATCCCGAATGCGGGTCTTGACGGTCAGCTCAATGATTTCCCCCGGCGCAAACGAATCGAGATTGAACTCGACGCGGTTGCCCGCCACGGTTGGGTCATCTCCAACGTCGGTGGTCGCGCCAAGCACCTCTAAGTTTGAGGGCAATGTGCTGCGCAGGGTGACATCGTCCAGCACGGCATCTTCGTCCTCTGGCGTGCGGTTATTCTCCAGTACAATGGTGTAATTGACCTCTTGGCCGGGGAACGCCGAACCCCAATCGCTCGTGAGCCGCAGATCGATATCGTCCAGCGGTGTGGGCGGCACAGGCGTTGGCTCAGGTACCTCAGTTGGCGGCACCTCGGTCGGTTCAGGGATGGCCGTTGGCTCGGGTGGTGGCGGTGGCTCAGTCGGCTGCACCACGACCGGCGGGCGCGTTGGTATCACGTTCAATTGGCTCCGCGTTGGCACCACGACCGGCGGAGAGGTTGGCCGAACGACAACCGGCGGTGCAGTCGGTTGCGGCGCAGGGACATCTGTTGGCGGCGGTGGCGGCACTTCCGTCGCAGGGGGCGGCGGCGGCACCTCTGTCGCAGGGGGCGGCGGTGGTACCGGAGCGTCCGTCGGCGGGGGAGGCGGCGGGGCGGGCGGCGTTACATCGCCAAGCCAGTCGTCATATGGCTCATCCCCATCATCATCTCCACCTCCCCCTCCTCCACCTCCGCCATTTCCTCCGCCATTTCCTCCATCATCTCCTCCATCGTCGTCATCATCCCCATTATCATCGTCTCCATTGCCATTGCCGGGCGGGGTAGGAGTTCTCGTCACTGGGGTGGGGATATTCGGGATAGGTCTACGCGGCACCAAGGTGGCAGTGGCATAGGGGTCAGTTGTCGGTACGGCCGTCGGTACGGCCGTGTCCGGCGGTTGGGTGACGGGAGGGTCGGTTGGCCCGTTGGGCGGCGA
>CAZGLO010000120.1:0-7996 GCA_964526735.1 uncultured Chloroflexaceae bacterium
GTAGGTTGTTGAGTGGCCCCCGCCTCTTGCGTCTCTACCGCGGTGGGTGTGGCGGAAGGCGTTACCGTTGGCGGAGAGGTTGGGATGGGGGTAGAAGTGGACATTTGTATCGGGGTGTTCGTAGGGGTGTTCGTAGGGGGGTTCGTAGGCGTGTTCGTAGGCGTGTTCGTGGGCGTGTTCGTAGGCGTGTTCGTGGGTGTCGGCGTGGGAGGAAGGTCATCGTCGAGGATGGAGATGGAAACAGTATCCGCAGAGCCAACAACCGCATTCGTCGCATTGTCGTCGTCCAGGGCGAGGGTGAAGACCTCATCCTCCTCATCCACCTTGTCGTCGCTGAGGCCTATCGTGACGGTGGCGGTATCTTCCCCCGCCGCAAACGTCAATGTGCCTTGTGCTGCCTCATAATCATCCCCCGCCGTGGCGGTGTCATCTACCGTCGCGTAATCAACCGTAATCTTCTTGCCAGAGACGGTGCTCAATACGGCCGTCAACGTGACATTGGAACCGCTCTCATCAACCTCCACCGTGGTCGTCTGCCATTCGACGGTTGGGGGATCATCGTTGTCTGTTATCTCAACCGTCGCATTGCTGGAGCCGGTGAGGAGCGCGCCGTGGGCGTTGGAAAAGGTAACATCAATCGTCTCCGCATCCTCGTCAAGGCTATCATCAATGATGTTGAGCGTGGCGGAGGCAGTCGTTTCGCCCGCCGGGATGGTGACTGTCCCGCTACCGCTCGCCGCCTGATAATCTTCTCCTGCCGTCGCATCGCCTGATGTCGCCTCATAATCGACCGTGGCGGCAAAGGGCACGGTGCCACTCAGCTCCACCGCGATGGCTGCCATTCCATCGCCCTCATTCACGCTCACCGCGTCTTCGGCAAGCGAGAGCGAAAGCAATTCAAACGCCCCGATATCACACGAAGCTCCCTGCGGTCGCTCAACACCACGTTGGTCTTGCTGCCCCTCAGTGCCACAGTCGTTGCTGCCAGAAGGAATCGCATCAAGAGCGGGGCTATCGGCCTGCAAGGCGTGTGTCGGCGTCTCGCCGCCGTTGTCCACAAGAGCAGCGAGGCTCGGGTCGAGGGGAGAAGAAGCGGTGCCGCGTTGGTCTGTCTCATCCCACGTCAAGTTGCAGCCGCTCTCATCGCCCACCACGTTATAGCCCTCCGACTGGTAGGTACCAGATGTCCCCGGAACAGCGCAGTCGGGGTATTGGTGAGTGACGGTGTTGACCGCAACAATGCTATTTTTGAGGAAGATTTTGTACCCGCTGTGGTATATCCCCCCGCCTTCATCAGCGCTGTGGTTATCGGTGATGGTGCTGCCCTGTATGGTCAAGGTGGCGTTTGAGCCGTTGGAGATGCCCCCACCATCGGTGCTGCTTTCATTGCCGCTGATGGTGCTATCTACGATGGTGGCTGCCCCATTTGTATCGTTGAAGATACCCCCGCCTTGATCCCCTGTTTCATTTCCACTGCTCGTGTTTCCACTGATCGTGCTTTGAGTGATAGTGATATTGCCATTGTTCCCATATTGACGGTGATTGTAGATACCCCCACCCTTTGCGGCTTCGTTATCAACAAGGTGCACGTTGAGAAGCTCTACATCACCATAGCCATTGTTTGAGATACCTCCACCTTCCATTTCTGCCGTATTTCCGCGGATAATAGTCGATTCAACCGACACTTTCCCGCCATTATTGCGGATACCCGCTCCATTACGCACGGTCTTGTTGCTTTCAATCGTTGAACCTTGAATATGAAGCGTTCCCCCATTGGAGATACCTTGTCCTACATTGTCACGAATTACACTATCAACGATTTCCATCTGTGATTTAGAAGCATTAAGTATTCCTCCTGTGTATTCATATCCACTTTTGGTTTTAACACGGTTGTCTATAATTGAACTATCGTTTATGGAAGATGTGCAATTTGTATCAATATACATACCAGCACCGTTTGCAACATTGTATGTTCCAGTGCTTTCCGCCATATTCTCACTGATCGTCGTATCGTAGAGGTGAAGGCTACTCCCCTCCGCACTGAAAATCCCCCCTGCTTTCACATCACCACTGCTCGTAACCTGGTTTTCCGTAACCACCGTATCGCGGAGGGTGAGATTACCTGCGTTGTAGATCCCCCCACCGTGGTCGGATACCTCACCATTGGTGATGGTCAGGCCGGAGATGGTGACTGTCACGCCGGTGTTGATGTAGAACACGCGATTTTGCTTATTGCCATCAATAAACAAATCATCGGCCCCAAGGCCGACGATGGTGAGATCTTTATCGATGGTGATTTGCCCTTGGGTGAGGGTGATTGTCTTCCCCCGCAAGCTCTCGTCGAAGATAATCGTATCTCCAGAGGATGCGGAATTGATGGTGTTGCGAAGGGAACTGGAAGTACTGTCGTCTGCAGCAGAGTAGACGGTGTGGGTTACAGAGTCGGCGTGTGCGAGAGGGGTGGCGAGGTGTGCAGTAAGCAGGACGAGGATGAGGGTGAAAGCGAACATGGTCGTATAGCGGCGAGGTTGTTCTCGCAAGGACATATTGCGCGTCTCCTTCTTTAGTTTTGTAAAAATGCGCCCAATGCGCTAGAGATCTTTAACCGTGCGGGATTGTACTACGTATTAACCGCGCGGGATTGTACTACATATTGTCGTATTTGTCTAGCAACTATGTGCGCATTATGTAGAGTGGAGTGGGGAAGGAGCGTATCCTCTCAACCCAGCCGTGGCGCAGCGTTTGTCGCGCTGCATGCCCTCTGCCACGGCCGAGAAGAGAGGAGAGGAGGAGCAAATATCCGGTTTGGAGGTCAGCGAGTGGCTGACGAGATGGATGATAAAATGAACGACGAACCAGTCAACTTGCCATCTTCTGCTTGACTTTCTTGCGCTTCTTGGGCATTTCCACGCGCTCTGCGTGCTCAACGCGGTCGGGCTGATAGCCAAGCAGCCGCATAATTGTCTCTTGCTCTTGCTGCGGCACATTATCTACCACCAAATGACCGGAAATCTCCTTAAACACGACACGACGCGGTTCGGGGCTGAGGCAATGATGCACCCCGCCCATCCCAGAGATCATCTTTTGGTAGGCCCCAATGCCACATACCGCCACGACCATCCCTTGGCCGGTGTTGGGCAGCATCAACGGCGGCTGCGACGGCCTTGGATAGACATCATCAGAATCGCACGTCCTGCGGCCCGCCAGCCGGACAGGTTGTACGGGCGCGTCCCAGCCCTCCAGTGGCAGCACGATAAACTCTTGCCCTTGCACAAGCAGCATATCGGGAATGCTGACCATCAGACTGCCATTGATGAGGTACCAGTCGGGTTGATCGCCGTGGCCATGCTTCACTTTGCCCACTTCAAAGAGGTATAGGCTATGGTTCGCCACCGTGTAGCGGCCAAATTCCCCGATGATGTCTGGCATTGGCACGCCATAGGCCTCACACGTTGTGCGCACTTGCTCCATCAAGCGCTCCAAGAAGGTTTGGTAGTCGAATGAGAAGCCAAGGCGGTAGGCGGAAGTCGGCATTCCACCGCCAAAGTTGAAGTAGCGCAACGATGGGACACGCTGACGCAATTGGCAGTAGGCCTCGATGGAGTCTTGCAGCATCGCGAGGAAGTGGTCGCTATCTTCCACCTGGCTCCCGACCATCGCGTGGTAGAGCACCAGTTGGTGGCCATTATGGCACGTTGCAAGGTGATCGGCCACCTTCGCAATCTCCTCTGGCGTCAGACCAAAGCGGTCATTGCCAAGATGTGTGCCATCGCGGTTGCCCGCGGCGCGCTCTCGCACCCCAAACTTGAACGGCAACGCAAAGTTGCTCAACTCGTCAAGTTCTTCAAGATCATCAATCACTGGGATCACATTGGTACAACCATCGTACCGAAGACCACGAATCGCATCAAGATACATCGGTTCTTTTGAACCGTTGCAACACACCAAGCGGTCGGCGGGCAGGATATGGTGTTCCCACAAGTAGCGGGCGATTTCAACATCGGTCGCGGCGGACGTTTCATAGTGAGCACCCGCAGCCAACGCCGTTTGCACTACATCGGCAGCGAAATTGGCCTTTGTCGCGTAGGCATACAGGAAGTTGCCTTCGTAGCGAGCGTGCAAACGCGCGTGTTCGGCCCATGTGCGCATCTGCTGCACCTGTTTGGTGATTTGCGGGTAGTAGACGACCTCTAACGGTGTGCCATAGCGAAGCGCGAGGTTGCTCAGGTTGATATCGTCCCCAAAAATGAGCTGCCCGTTCTGGCGAGAGAGAAAATCCGTTAGTGGCCCCTCACTTGAAATGTTGTAGTGTTCTTGCATATACGTAACATAGGTCTGCTGGTTCAATTGTACCAATCCCCCCTTTTGCTAAGAAATCGTCATTTTACCCAAAAGAAATAACACGGCTAACAATCATCGATATCTCTCGCTGTATCGGCGGCAGTCTTATGACATAAAAGTCAAAATTCATGCGTCAACAGCGACGACATACGACTGGGATTAAAAAAAAGTGGGTGGAAACGACCGAAGAACTCGGTTATTGTGTGGCAACAACCGCGATGGAGAAAAATACGCCGTCCATAGGCATAGAGGAAAAGGAAAGGAGAAGCCAAGAGAAAAGCCCCCGCATCGAACGATGCAGAGGCCTTCTCTGATGATCCATAAGCGATCTATAGAGAATGATTGAGGATGATCAGTGGTGATCTACAGGGAAGATACCGTCTTATGCAGACGTTCCCCGCGTGCTATCCATCAACCATGAGCTGGCTCCGCCTGGGACGCGGTTGAAAGGTACGGCGCAACATTGTGCCACACAATTCGATTGTCGTTACCGTCCATACCGCCTCTCGGCTAGCTCATCTGGAAAAACAGACCCTCTTATATTGACATTGGGATACTTGCCAATATGGCCGTCCCAACGGAGGGGAAAACTAGGCTCCAAGATGTCTTCTTGTGATACCGCCTCGCTTTACTACTTACTTCGTTCCATCCGCCTCTCGCAGCAGGAACAAAGCACCAGATGAGCGCGAACATACAATGCGCCGCCCAAACGACGCCCCATTAGTATACCATGTCTGCGGGACGCCTGCAAGGGCGGCGATGGGCGTTTTGCCAATATTCTGCCCAATATCTTGCGATGCTCTCGCACCGCTATCGTGCGATATTAGCCTTCATTTGGCCTATTAAACCCCTCATAGTCGGGATCGACCTGCGTCGCGCAAGTGCTCTTCGATTCCCCCGCCTTGACACAGCTCAAATACTGCTCTGTGGTTTCCTGCGAAGTCTCAAGCTCACGCTCAAGGTCTTCGCCTTGCAGGGCACGGTCTACGGCGCGCATCAGCCAGTAGATGTCGAAGTCGGAGCGGTCAGGCTGCTCAAAGGAGGTGCCGGTAGAGCGCTCAAGCGACTGCCGATAGCCCTCATATACCTCCATCGCGCCCTCATACGCATTCTGCTGGAACGCTTCACTCTCAACCAACGACGTTCGCGCAGGGAAGCCGCCTTGCAACATTGACGTGTCGTCGCTGAGGTAGGTCAGCCATTGCCAACACGCTTCGGCGTGGTCACTCTCCGCAGAGATGTGGAAACCACGCACCTGGAAGTCCTGCAGAGAGACATCGCTGTTGCCAAGCGGCGGCGGGGCAGTGCCAATCTCCAAATCATCCGACTCCATAAAGCCAAAGCGCGGCACACCATAGTTCAGCCACATGCTAATGCGCCCTTCGGTGACCAGTTGGAAGACCTCGCTATCGAAGCTCCCCTGCCGATAGCCGGTGATTTCCTCGTGCGGCGAGTATTCCTTGAGCAGGTTGATGTAGAAACGCAACGCTTCGACCACCTTGGGGTCGGTGAAGTTCGGCTCAAGCGTCTCCCCGCTCCCCGTGGTGTACGACGCGCCAAAGCGGGTGATGAAGAACAAGATATCTTGCACTGGCGACATAGAGGCAAAGCCGTAGGTGCGGTTGCTCTTCTCGCCGTGGTCAAGCTGCTGCGCGGCGTTGAGCATATCATCCAAAGTCCAATCGACCGTGGGGTAGGAGACGCCCATATCATCAAACGCGCTCTTGTTATGCAGCAGGACACGGAAATCCACCGCGTAAGGTAGCCCATAGATCGCAGAGCCATCTTGGTAGGCGCTCAGGAAGGCTGATGGATAGTCATCAACTGCAAACGACGCATCAGCATCAATCAATGGCTTGAGGTCGAGCGTGGCGGTGTATGCCGACGTACCGGGGGAAGAGAACCACAGGAAGCAGTCATTTTGGGCCGCCACCTGCGCAAAATTAGGTTGCGTCAACTCCATATTGTTGATATTGACGAAGATCTCTCCATTCTCGGCATTGAACGACTCGGCAAGGTTGCGGATATCTTCCGCTCCAAGCCACACCGTCGCAAAGTCGATCTGGGTTTGGCCTTCCTTGGGGCGAGAGGCATCAGGCGCAACCGTCGCCACGACAATCGGGCTGGTGTCTGGCGTTGGTTCGGGGGTAAGCTGCAAGTCGGCGACGCGCTTTTCGAGGTCGCTCTGCGCTTGCTCCAATGCCTGTGGTACGGTCAAATCCCCGCCTATCACCTTGCCCAATACCTCATTCAGGAGGCTGAAGACAATATTCACGTCGTTGTGCAGCCCGGGTGGTATCTGCGCAGAGGGGTTTTCAAGCACGGCGCGCACCGCTTCAGCCGTCTCTTCGTCTAGCCCATCCCAATAGCCAGAGCTTTCCGCGACTGACTTGCGGGCGGGGATAGTGCTGGTACTGCTCCCGCCGAAGGGCTGCTCAATGTTTTGGCGGCTCAGGAAGCTCAACCACTCCCACGACTCTTGCGGATGTTGGGTGCCGCTACTCATAATGTAGCCTTGCGGCGTGCCGTAGAAGAACGACGGCGTTTGGAGGGGGAACGGAACCGTGCCCACTTCAAAGTCGAGCGGGGCGGGTTCACCCTGCTCAAACTGGTTGTTGAGCATATCGGGCATCCATAGCCCCACACGGCCGTTCTCAATCAATTCTTTGGCCTCGCCCGGGCCAAACCGCACCACGCCACTCTCCGACGACGGCACATAGACCGTCCCATTCTTCGCCATCGTAGTGATACGCTCTAGCACCTCTTGGACGGCGGGGTCGTTGAGGGCAATCTCCTCTACCGGCGTGTTGAAAATATCCACTCCGGCGGCATTGAGTTCGCTCACCAAGGCAACCGTCCCACTGCCATCGGTCATAACGCCGTAGTTCTCAATGGTTTCGCCGCTCTTTGAGGAGATTTGCTCTGCCGCGCCGATAAGGTCATTCCACGTCCAGTCGAAAGCGGGATCGGGAAGGCCGCTCGACTGCCACAAGCTCTTGTTGTAGGACATGAGCGGCACTGGCAATTGGTTCGGCAAGAGGTAGACCCCTTCTTCTTCGCCTATGTTCTGGAAGGCGTGCGGATAGAAGTCGCTCTTATCAAAGGTGGGGTCAGCATCCATCAATGGCTGGAGGTCGTGGAGGTAGCCATTTTCGATATCGCTGGGGCGGATGGGGAAAAGGGGGTCGGCTGTGTCTGCCGCGCGCGCTACCTGGTTGATGATCGTGCTAACGTCGGGGCTACTGCCCGATGCAAAGCCAAATATATTGTCAAGCGACACCACACGAACTTCAATATTGTCATGTTGTTCGTTGAATGCCTCTGCGATAGGCTCGTATACCTGGCGCTGAAACTCGACCACGCCAAAGCTGACGATGACTGGGCCGCCTTCTGCCGTGGTGCTGCCGCTCCCCGATCCGGTGTTGGGGGCGGTGTCATTTCCGCCTTCAGAGTCGCCTGTTGCACCTCCGCAGCCGCTTACCACCACCAGCAGCAAGGCAAGTAGCGGTAAGAGCCGCCGTACAAAGGTGGGCAAGGTGTTTCGTCGCATAATGTCCATTCGTATCCTTTCTTGGCTATAAACTTTATCAAGAGTCGGCTTGTGTCAGCTACCCAGGGCTAAAGCACCTGGGCTTGTGCTCGCTCCTCCACCCGT
>CAZGLO010000121.1:0-7954 GCA_964526735.1 uncultured Chloroflexaceae bacterium
AAGCCCTTATATCCCAGGGCTAAAGCACCTGGGCTTTACGGGCTATCCGTAAGGTTTTTGTCAGGATGTGCTATAATGTTTGCACAACAAATGAGAGGAGATGGCAATGTTCTCTCTCTAACACATTGAGAACTACCCTGTTTGTAGTCCAACAATACAGAAAGGAAGGCCCAGTATGCCTACCTTTTCCCAACGCATGTCGCGTACATCGCGTATGTTCGTGGTGTTGGCGGCGCTTGTTGCGGTGTTCACATCAACGTATATGAGCAGTGCCGCGCCATCGATTGAAATCCTCCCACGTCCAGCATTGGATGCGTCGGACGCCGAACACGAAGGCATAGATGTCTCTTCACACGAAATTCGCCTTCTCCCCGACGCCCCCTCGCCCCCCGTCCGCTTCAAACACTTCTACCAGCAATCGTACGACCGATATGGATACTACCTTTCGCCTCTCTCCACCGCTCGTTCGCCGGTTGAGCGGGTGCGGGTGTCGTATCAACACACTGCGCCAGTCGGCACGATGCTAACGGTCGCGGTGCGGGGGAGTGTAGACGGTTCACGGTGGACAGCGTGGGAGGTTGAGCTTGCGGATGGTGAGATTGTGACATTCCCCGCCGCCGTGCGCCATCTCCAATATCGGGCGATGCTGCTTGGCGATGCGACAACCAGCCCAACGCTCTCCTCAGTCAATTTCCAGGCCTTGGCCGCGGCAGAAGGCAACCGTACGCGGGCCACAAGCCAAGCGGGGCAGATACGCCTATCGAGCCAATCAACCCCATCCAGCCCATCTAGCCCGTCCAACCCCTCCACCCCGCCCACCTATCGGGTGCATGCGACGCGGTTGGGGCTTGTCGGCGGGCGCACCGCCAATGGCCACATCATCCAGCCGCGGGATCGGTTCGTCGCCCTGCCATCAACGCGCTCGCTCTGCAGCAAGGGCGGGCACGAATATCAAGTGCGGCTGACCTACCAAGGGCGAAGCGTGGTTGCGCCGGTGTGGGATGTGGGGCCGTGGAATATTCACGATGACTACTGGTCAGTACATCGGGAGTGGTATCAAGACTTGCCGCGGGGGTGGCCGCAAGACCACGCCGCCTACTTCGATGGCTATAACAACGGGATGGCGGAAAAGGGGTATGTTCACCACCCAACCGCGATAGATGTCGCCGACGGGCTGTGGTGGGATGCGCTCCAAATCCCCTCCGGCAGCGCCGAAATAGAAGTGACCTTCCTGTGGGAGGGCCAAGCCGAACCTGCCCCGCCCCCGCTGCAACAACCAGAGCCAGAACCCGCGACGACGGGTGCGGCCAATGCGGCTGGCGCGACGACTATCATGGTGGATACGCACGACGGCGGCTTTGCAGAGGATGCCGTGCACTATTGGTATCACCACAATGGGTGCGGGAAAGAAGGGCATGCATTGTGGACATACACGACCAACGACCCCGCTCATCACGAGAATAGCGCAACGTGGGCACCCGCAATTGCGGAGGCGGGTATGTATGAGGTATATGCCTATGTGCCGCTGTGCAGCGCGGGCGTGGATGACCCAACCACGCAATCTGCGCACTATCAGATCACCCATCGCGATGGGACGACGGTTGTGGCAATCAATCAGGCAGCAAAACAGGCAGCAAAGACGGGGTGGGTTTCGCTAGGGACGTATCCCTTTGCATCGGGAACGGCAGGGATGACGGGGAAGGTTGTGCTAAAGGATATTGCCAACGACTCGATGCACGTGCTGTGGGTTGATGCGATGAAGTGGGAGTACCGGCCGTAGCAGAGCTACGTTGGCTCGGTGGGGGAAACAACGTACCATGCAAAAGAGGGGCACAAAAGAGGGGGGCAAATGTGCTCCCCTTCTCGTTTCTTGTGTTCGCCAATGAGGTGGTGGTTGTCCGGCGCGGCCATCCGTCTAGAGAGCCGGTCGCACCGATAGGTTACACAGGAAAGGCCGCGGTCGAGACAATATTGCTGTCGGGAGGCCCCCCCCACCGCGTGTGAGCGGGGGGGAGACGTCTAGCCTTCGCTACTGCGATCTAAGATTACGTAGAGTAGCTCAAGGAGTACATTCTTGACTGTCTCGCGGTCAACCGCGACACATGGAACCACCTTGATATGTGGCGGCTGACGGAGCGCTAAGCGCAACTCATCAGGTGACCAGGCATTTGGACGGTCCTGTTTGTTGGCAGCGACCACATACGGCGTATCACGATAGGAGATAAAGAAGTCAATAATGCGGTTGGTTTCACGGAAGGTCTCTGGCCTGGTACTATCGACAAGGATAATGAGGCCAAGCATCCCCTCCGAGAGGATTTCCCACATGAAATCAAACCGCTTTTGACCAGGCGTTCCGAACAAATGAAGGACGAGGTCTTTTCCGATAGCAATACGACCAAAATCCATTGCCACGGTCGTTTCTTTTTTGATGAGCCTGGTATCGTCGGAGGCCCGCCGCTCGGTTGAAACGACTTCTATCTCGCTGATGGTTTTGATAAACTCTGTCTTGCCTGAGTTTACCGCCCCGCTGATAACCATTTTTACCGTCTGCACACCGAACCCTCCGCTACGGTATGTGCCCTGGCTGGAGCGCACAAATTCTTACATACTCTGGACACGATTAATAATACGCGACACCAAACTCTTCTTGAGTTTGGGTTCTTGCCCACGCCCAGGTGGGATGACTGGCTTCTTCACCACTTCGACAAGGCCTGCCGTCGCAAAGCCATAGACAACGCGGCACACCTCGAAATCACTGAGTTTGGTCTTCTTTGCAATGGCTGCAAGGGTATCCTTCCCATTGATACGAGCAAAGACCCGCCACTCTTCGGGCGCAAGCTTCACGCCCTTGGCTTTCTCTCCGGGCTGCTCCACAAAGCGTACCACCATGTCTGTACTCGGGATACGGTCTTTGATGCGGCTCCACTCGTCAATGCGACGAACCCCTTCCATAATCAAGTGTTCAACCGGAACGGGAACGGGCATCACGGGGGCGTCTGGTTCAGGCTTTTGCCCATGGTCGAATTGGAATTCTCCCTCAGACCAGCCAAAGAGCCGATAGACCACCGCTTCCTCAAAATGTGTCTGCAATGCTTGCTGCAACTCCTCTTTGGTGAGGATGTTGGCATCTACCAGCGCTTGAGACAGTGGTTTCCCATTCTGTACCTGCTTGGCTTGCTCAACCTGCTCGGCGTTCACCTTGCCGAGGCGAACCAACAGGTCGGCCGCTTGCTCGCTTTGGTCGTGTGTGGCATAGATAAGCTTGCCCTTCTCAAAGTAGAGGATGGCTGTATCCCCTTCGTGAGTGAGGTGCAATCGCCCGGTCTTGTAGCCGCGGTCGACCAAATAGAGAAAGTCGGAAAGCCCAAAATCTCGAATATTACCAACCAGCGCCATTGTTTTGCCTCCAGGGCGCTATCTTGTCTCGTTGTCACCGTCTACCTGCTACAGTCTACCACAGAACCGCCACCCCCCAAACGCTACACACTGGTAGCACGGGGCAGGGCTAGGGGGAGACTGCCAACAAAGGCTCATCAGGTGCGGTACTATCGCACAGTACCACGCCATCTGCTTGCAATACGGCTTGAAGTGCGGCTATCGCAGTCGCTATCATCTGGTCATCCGGTTCACGTGTCGTGAGCTTCTGAAAGGCAAGCGACGGTGCAATCAGCAGGCGTACCCACTGATGATGATAGAACGCGGCGGTGAGCTTGAGCACCTCGTAGGCGATACCGGCTATCACGGGGATGAGCACGATGCGCGAAAGGAACCGTACCCAAAATGGAAACCCGCCTAGCCCCAAAAAAACGACAAAGCTGATCAGCGCCACCACGATCACAAAGCTGGTGCCGCACCGCGGATGGATGACTGAGTAGGAGCGAACATTCGCCACTGTCAGCGGCTCTCCCGCCTCATAGGCATTCACCGTCTTGTGTTCGGCCCCATGATAGGCAAACACTCGCTGTATGTCGGGAAGACGGCTGATGGCAAAGAGGTACCCAACGATGATCCCAAGCCGAACAACTCCCTCAATAACCTCGCGTACCAAAAGCGATGCCCCAAAATGGGCTGCCACAGTGGCAAGCAGCAGGGGGAGCAGAAAAAATAACCCAATTGCAAAAACAAGAGCAATAGCTAAGGTGCCAATGGTCGACCCCGTCGATGGCTCTTCCTGTTCACCCGTCGCCACGCTCGCCGAGAAGTTGAGCGAGCGCGTGCCAAGAATCAGCATATCCCACAGCATGACGACCCCGCGCACAAGTGGGATACGCTCCCAAAACGCACGCCGTTCGACATCGAGAGGGAAATGTTTGCCGACAAGTTGCCCCTCTGGGTTGCGGGCGACAACGGTCGCTTGCCGTTGCCCACGCATCATCACCCCTTCAAGAACTGCTTGTCCACCATACGAATGCTGATTGCTCATGCACACCCTTACTATTCGTCTTCCGGTTGCATACACATAACGCGTGTCATACGTCGCTCTTCAAACGAAGAACAGCTTTTTGCGTGTGAACTCGTTGCCTGAGCCTGATAGGACTGAGAAATGTGGGAGACGGTTCTCACCCATATCTTCCCGTTCTTCCCTTGTCGCACGTTTAGCCGTATAGGTGTCCTTCCAAGAGGCTTCGGGTGTTTCCGTTTGGGAAGGAGCGACGGCCCCTGAAGCCCAGCACCTACCTCTTCCTATCATAACATGGAAGGCGCATTCCTACAATAGCAACTGCTTTGTTTGTCCTCACAGGCCAATATTTGACCAATACGACCAACCGGCACTACACCGATTTTTCCTCTTTGGAGTCGCGGTGTGCCAGTGAACTGGCAGCCGCCCGTACTCCTGCCACAACGCTCGACGCCCGGATAATGGGCGATGCCACTCGTTCTGCCACAAACACCGTCGTTGTGCTGGCGGTGTCGGCCGATTCACGGATACTCTGCGTGATAGCTTGGAGATTTGCGAGCACTTCATCCAGTTTATGCCGTGTTTCCTCAAGCTGTGGAATGAGCGACTCTTGTGTGAGTTGATTGAGCGTCTTGAGTGTGTAGAGCAATACGACCAAGAGCAACACCACCAACAATGAGGCAATCATTTGAAACACTGCGAGAATAACGATGGCAATATCGCGAGAGATAACGCGAAATTCTGGCACAAATGCAGCGGCAGTAATAAAGCCAATCGTCACGAGGAGAAGTGCTGTCACCCCTATCCCAATCCACTTGG
Source organism: uncultured Chloroflexaceae bacterium (assembly GCA_964526735.1). Lineage (GTDB taxonomy): Bacteria > Chloroflexota > Chloroflexia > Chloroflexales > Chloroflexaceae > JAAUSY01. The sequence goes on from CAZGLO010000121.1 coordinate 5,219, forward strand.
CTAACCCTTGCACGTCGCACTGCTACTTTCTAGGATTCTAGGATTCACCATACTGGGTGTCTCAAAAGGGCCTCTCACGGGTCTCTGCGCCCAACGGCGAGATTTCTTCGCGGTAGCCTCGCTCCTCTGTGGCTCCACAGCCAAGACACTTGCGGCTTATTGTACTGAAAAACCGCATAGGGCGCAAGTGCAGCGTGCCGATAGCGGGGCACATAGCGTGGCACACCCCTCATTATCTCTGCTTATCTCCGCAACTGCGCCACGATGATAATCCCAAGATAATCCTAAGATAATCCCGATCCACATTAAGCGAACCTGCTTTCAGGGTGATATACAACTTGATTGCGATAAGTATAGCATACGATACGTATCGCACAGGAGGGAATTTGGTGACACTCCGCTACCACTAAAGTGGCGCGGCTTCTTGCGGTTGCCCACAAGCCACTTGCCCCGTGTCCAGGGGACTACGCAGAACCCGGCGAACCGGGATACGATACGTTTCTACAGCATAGCACGCATATCGCACAAACACAAGGGCTGAAGCCTGCGAGAAACCGGCCTCACCACTGCCACTGAAGTGGTGTGGCTTGCGGCGGGTTCAGTCGGTCACTCGCCCACCCCTGACCCACATGCAATACACCTCTATTTGCCCATCGTGCAGCGCTGAAGAGGCGGTGTCGTGGTGTCAAGGGCGGGTGAGAATGGCGCGCGCGGGAGCGCCATCGCTGCCAACCACCTTAACCGGCAAACACGTCAGGTCATATTCGCCTGGCTCAATGTTCCGCAGGTTGAGCGACTCAACTACCACCACCCCCGCTCCCAAGAGAGTCCGGTGTGTCCGTGCATCAGAGGTGTGGTAGCTCTCAACTGATAGGTAATCGACCCCTATCAACGCAATTTGCCGCTCGACAAGCCACGTCGCCGCATCGCTCGCAATCGAGACAAAATCGAGGGTGAAGGCGTGGCGGGGGTTTTTCCAAAGCCTAGAGTTGCGGGTCTTGCAGAGGAGGCGTTTGGTGCCAAGGGGAATATTTGCAGCCTCCATATGCACCCGCGTAATTATATCCACCTCTTTTGGGAACTCTACCACCAGCGCCGGGCCAATTAACACGTCAAGCGGGAGCTGTTCCACTGATGCACCCCGTTCGATGTAGTGCCGTGGGGCATCAACGTGTGTCCCAGTATGCGCACAACACGAGAGATGACTAATATTGGCCCCCTCCGACAGCGTGCTCACCCGCTCAATCACGGGGGGAGGGTCGCCGGGCCATACCGGCATCCCGCCCACAACGTCAACCGAAATATCCCATATCTTCACGATAGCTCTCCTTACAGGTTCTGTGTTCTTCCCGCTGCTTTCGCGAGAAGAGCATTTTGGTAGTACTTTAATGGTATAATACTATTTGAAGTGAAGCCACATGGAGCCGTTTCTATGAACGATCTGCCCCCTTTGCCCCCTCTCGCTACTACCACAAACGATACTTCTCCACCTCATTTGCTTCGTTGGCGAATGTGCATTGGGGATTACCTGCGACTCACCAAACCGCGTGTTGTCGTGCTCCTCCTATTGACCACCCTCGTTGCCATCTACCTTGCCAGCGAAACAACAAGCGGACACTTGCCATCATCGGGGCTTGTGCTATGGACGCTGATCGGTGGATATCTTGCGGCGGGTGGGGCCGGAGCCATCAATTGTGCCCTTGATTGCGACATTGATGGCAAAATGAGCCGTACTTGCAGCCGTCCTGTCCCCGATGGACGAATCACGGTGAAGCAGGCGTGGTGGTTTGGGGCGATATTGGTCGCTGGATCGGCAATTCTACTCTCTCTCACCACCACCCCGACTGCTGCGTTGCTTGCCTTGATTGGTGTACTCTATTATACCCTTATCTACACCTATTGGCTCAAGCGCAAGGGGTGGTATAACGTGGTGATTGGGGGCGGGGCGGGAGCAGTGCCGCCATTAGTGGGGTGGGCCGCCGTGGCCGGAACGCTCTCCCCAATGGCGTGGATCCTCTTTGCGATTGTCTTCCTGTGGACACCCACACACTTCTGGACATTGGCGCTCGTCAAGCAAGAGGAGTATGCCCGTGCCGGTGTGCCAATGCTGCCGGTGGTGGCGGGCGAACGCACAACCCATCGCCATATTATGGTGTCTACGGCCGCAACCGTGGTGTGTAGCCTACTTTTGCCGCTCTGGGGGATGATGGGGATGCTCTATGCTGTGGTGGCGGTGATACTTGGCGGGTGGTGGCTGCGAGATGCTTATAGCGTGATGCGGCGGGGCGATGTGCGCTCTACGTGGAACCTCTACCGTTCCTCGCTCCTCTACCTCGCACTACTCTTCGCCACGATGCTCATTGAAGCGGTTGTGTGGTAGGCAGGGGGCGTGTTTGCCCCCCACCGTTGCCTTCAAAACGGGCTAAATGGTAATTGCTGGCAAGAATAGCACTTGCTCTATCACCTCTGGCTCTTCAGGTTCCTCAGTTGGTTCCTCAGTTGGTTCCTCGCCCTCACCCTGGTCATCTCCATCATCTTTACCATCATCTGGCTCTTGGGTGGCGATTGCTGTTGCCGTTGGGGTAGGTTGTTGGGTGGCCCCCGCCTCTTGCGTTGCGGTGGCGGTAGGCGTGGATGTAGGTTGTTGAGTGGCCCCCGCCTCTTGCGTTGCGGTGGCGGTAGGCGTGGATGTAGGTTGTTGAGTGGCCCCCGCCTCTTGCGTCGCTACCACGGTGG
>CAZGLO010000122.1:0-7682 GCA_964526735.1 uncultured Chloroflexaceae bacterium
CAGGAACCGAGCAAGGGCAGCCTCAAATCCAAGCGCTTCCGCGCTGCGCTTGATGATGCCTACCTTGCTCGGGTGTTGGGATGCTAAGATGCGATTGCCCTGCAGCGGATAGCGCGTGCCGCGGGCGGCACGGCAGTCCGTCACGGTCTGAAAGCGGGCACTGAGTGCCTGGACATCGAGCAAGATCGGGTGGTTCGGCAGATTCAGGTCAAACGGTAGTGTGCTATAGTTCATGTGATACCTCGCTGCTTGTCGAATCCATGTGATACTGGGTATCCCACAAGCAGGAGGTATCATTATCTACCATGGCATGGGAAGGACTTTGCAACAGCCATGATGTCAACAGAATCTAGCCTATCTCTCCATCGTTGTCATGTAGTATATTGGGGGAGATGCGAGTGGGCGGCTGCCCTGTCAGAGACAGGGCAGCCGCCCGCCATAAAAAAAAACAAAAAAAATCAGTCTTCTTCGCCAAGAATCCCCTGTAACCGCGATGCTTGTGGTTCACGGGTAGTATCTTTCCCAAACGAGTCGCGGCGGAAGACGATTTTGCCTTCTCTCATTGTCAGCATCACCTGCCCACGGATTTGCTGTCCATTGAGGGGGGTATTTTTGCCCTTCGAGGCGAACGTTGATGAATCGACTGTCCACATATGCTCCGGGTCAAAGATGACAATATCTGCCATGGTGCCGGGGAGCAGGGTTGACGGTGCGCGACCTAAGACTTGTGCTGGCCCTTCGGTAAACTTCGCGACGACATTCATCAAGTCCAGCGCCCCAACATTCACCAAACTAAACACCAACCCAAGCGCCGTCTCTAGCCCGCTAATGCCACAAGCCGCGAGTCCATACTCGCACTCCTTGTTGACAGTCGCATGGGGAGCATGGTCAGTTGCGATTGCATCTATCGTGCCATCGCAAACCGCCTCAATGAGTGCGTCAATGTCGTGCTGGCTGCGCAGGGGGGGGCTGACACGGGTGGATGTATCGTAGGGTGGGAGAAAAGTTGGGTTGAGCCAGAGCCGAGAGCGTAGGCCATCATCGTCACACCTCTGCTTCTTGCCACTCTTCTGCTTGGGAGGCGTGGGCGGAGTGTATTCATCTTCGTTAAGTAGTGAGCCAAGTACCCAAAGGTCAGACAGGGTCAGATGATGGGGAGTGACCTCTGCCGTTACATGTATACCGCGTTCCTTCGCCATACGGATCAATGCCACCCCGCCTGCAGTACTGACGTGGCAGATGTGTAAATGTGCGCCAGTTTGCTCTGCCAAGGCGATATCACGGGCAATTTGGGCTTCTTCGGCGGAGGCAGGGTAGCCCGGTAGCCCAAGACGAATGCTCACATCGCCCTCGTGCATCGCCCAGCCCTCATTGAGTGTCTGGTCTTCGCAGTGGCTCATAATCGGCACGCCAAGCGCCTTCGCATAGCACATCGCATTGCGCATGACCGCGGCATTCGCCACTGGGCTGCCATCATCGCTGAAGGCAATGCACCCCGCCTTCACCAACTCGGTCATTTCGCTGAGGGTTTTGCCCTGCCGCCCCTTGGTGACCGCGCCAATCACCTCAACCTGCACAAGACCCTGTTGCTTGGCGATCTCATAGACATGGTTCACCACGGACACGGTGTCATGAGGCGGGTTGGTGTTGGGCATGGCGCAGATTGTCGTGAAACCACCCCGCGCCGCTGCTTCTGTGCCGGTCGCGATGGTCTCTTTATACTCTTCTCCCGGCTCGCGCAGGTGGGTGTGGAGGTCGGTGAACCCGGGCGCAACCACACAACCCTGCGCATTGATGATTTCCATCTCCTCATCAACCACGTCGGCATCTTGCGGCATCTCCGCCATATCATAGACTTGGGTGACTTTGCCGTGTTCGACCAGCACATGCCCCACACTTGCCACCCGCTGTGCCGGATCTACGATGCTGCCATTCTTAATAAGGTAGCGCATGATAACGATTTTTGCCTTTCAGGGGTTATCCCGCCGTCAATTGGTAGAGGAGAGCCATCCGAACCGCTACCCCATTTGATACCTGTTCTTCAATCACCGATTGCGGGCAGATGGCAACATCAGGGGTAATCTCAACACCTTCATTCATCGGGCCTGGGTGCATCACGATGGCCTGCACACTGGCGCGGGCAAGCCGTTCCGCATTGATGCCAAATACACGGCTATACTCCCGCAACGACGGCAATAACCCCGACTCTTGGCGTTCTTTCTGCAGCCGCAAGGCCATCACCACGTCCGCCCCGTCGATCACCTTGTCCAAGTCGTAGCAGATATCAACCTCTGGCCACGTTTGTTGCCAATAGTGCTCTGGCCCAACGAGCGTCGGCGGGCCACACAGCGTGACCTTTGCGCCCATCTTCGTCAGCCCCCACAGGTTGGAGCGCACCACCCGACTGTGGACGATATCACCCACAATAACGACCCGTGCCTTCTCAAGGTAGCCCAACGATTGGCGGATCGTGAAGAGGTCAAGCAGTGCTTGTGTTGGGTGAGCATGTCGGCCATCGCCGCCGTTGATCACCGAGCCGCGAAAGTGGCGCGTGGCGAGGTAGGGCGCGCCCGACTGCGAATGGCGCAACACAACAATATCCGCACCAAGGGCTTGCAACGTCCGCAGCGTATCGACAAACGACTCGCCCTTCTCGACGCTGCTGCCCCGCGAGGAGAAATTGATGACGTTGGCGGAGAGCGCACGGGCCGCCTGCTCAAAGGAGATGCGCGTGCGCGTGCTCTCCTCGAAAAACATGTTGACGACCGTCTTCCCGCGCAGCGTGGGCACCTGCTTTATCTCCCGCGAGAGCACTTCTTTCATACTCTCGGCGGTATCAAGCACTTCCTCTATCTCATCACGCGAAAAATCGTCGAGGTCAAGGACATGCCGCCGCCCTGTCAGCGCTGAGGAGTGCGAATCACTCATTTCCTGATGTTGCATGATATATCCTTACTCGTCATCTGGATGAACAATGACCACTTCATCCTCTCCGCCGTCTATCTCCGCCAACCGTACCTTCACCCGTTCGTGGCGAGAAGTGGGGACGTTCTTGCCCACAAAATCCGCCCGTATCGGCAATTCGCGGTGGCCGCGGTCGACCAATACGGCCAACTGCGTGCGCGCCGGTCGGCCAAAGTCGGCCAACGCATCGAGCGCCGCCCGCACCGTCCGCCCCGTGTAGAGCACGTCGTCAACCAACACCACCGTCCGCTCCGTGATGTCCATCGGCAAGGTGGTCTTGCGCACAACAGGAGCCGTCCCGCGGAGGTTCAAGTCGTCGCGGTAGAGCGTCACGTCAAGCTGGCCAAGCGGCACCTGCTGCCCCTCGAAGTCGGCCAACGACGCCGCGATACGCTCCGACAGCGGCACGCCACGCCGCCGAAGCCCGATCAGCAAGATGTCGTGCACGCCCTCGTTGCGCTCGGCTATCTCATGCGCAATGCGCACCAACGCCCGCCGGATATCCTCCGAATTGAGGATCTGTTTTTGGGTCATGAGGGTTCCTCGCTGCTAGCAGGGGTGAGTGGGCCGCAAACAAAAAAAAACCGCCCCCCTCGGCTGTCCTTGCCGGGTCTGCGGGTAGAAGTCCGTAGGGGTTGCACTTGTTTCCTCCTTTTCAGCCTCGCCGGACTGCTTTAAAGGCTCGATCCGTTCCCCCTCATCATAGCACAATCCCTCGCTTCCTTCAATATGTTATGAGGAACGACGTTCGATGAACGCACCAATTTCTTTCCCTGAGGAATAACCCATAAGCATACCAAAACCGAAGCCAATGGCCCCACCGATGAGTGTGCCAACAATAATGCCAGCATCGACCTCACTATTGATCGCGTCAACAGTCCCAGCACTGATCGCATCAACACCCCCACCACTAACCATACCAATGACCGTACCAATGACCGTGCCACCGGTCACACCAACTGATCTGCCAGTGTTCTCATCTATAATCACACCGATGAGCGCGTTTATATATGCGCCAGTGCCAAAGCCAATACCGAAGCCAATGACCCCACCAATGCCAGAACCGATGTATAAGCCGATGACCCCGCCAATAGCTCCACCAATGGTTCCGCCAATGACCCCGCCAATAGCTATACCTATAACCGTAGCGACCCACAGAAGAGAAGCAGCGGCAATATGTTTTAGTGTATCTTGGTTAAATACCGCATCCACGATGGTGAAAATGATTGCGATAACGGCAGAAAAAAGAGACCATATAACGATATTATCAATCAATCCACCAATGGTCACTATAGGCAACAAGAAAAGAAAAAGACCTAAAACAGAGCCAATAAAAAAACCGATGAACCCAACAAATATCAAACCCCTATCTAGTTTCCTAGGTTCACACTCTCGCCGTTCTTTGCGATCTTGGCGTCGATTTGCTAACAATTCTACAAACTCTTGAAAATCACGTTCTAACTTTTCATTAAACTCGCGCGAGCGCTCTTTTCGTTCGCGCTCTCGTTCTTCCCATTCTTCCTGTTCCTGGCGCGAGCGCTCTTTTCGTTCGCGCTCTCGTTCTTCCTGTTCCTCTCGCTCCTTGCGTTTGCGCTCTTGGTGTTCGCGCTCTTCCTGCTCCCTACGCATACGCTCTGCTTGAGCGGCAAAGGAGTCTATCAACCACTCAATTTTTCTCTCCTGCTCTGTTCCCTCAGAGAATACGAGGCTATTCTCCGCGACAATAATCAGTGCGGGTACCCATTCTCCTGCCCCGTTGCGACGCACTCTGCCTGTCCTCCTTGCTACCTCGACGATATTGTAAACATCAGCAAGAGGCACATCGGATCGCTCAATACTTCCCTTAGTAGCATCCGGCAATCCTTTTAAGAGGAAAGAACGATTTCCCTTATTTTCAAGGGCAGGTATATGTTGCAAGATGTCTAGCAGCTCGTCGCCAAGCTCTGTCGCCATCGCATATCTTCCTACATTTGCTCAAAGACGTTGCATGATTGTGGTCAGTATAACACAGCAGAGCGGGGGAAGGGGCTACCAGTTACATTCCAGCCTGCTCAATAGTGTTCTTACGACTGTCCTATGCTTTGTGCCTGAAGTTCTTGCATTTGCCCGCTACTGACGACGCGGTTCCGTCCGGTTGCTTTGGCGATGTAGAGCGCCTGATCTGCCATCTGCAGCACTTCTTGCACCGTATCCCCGCATTCTGGGAAGGTTGCCACGCCCAATGAGAAGGTAATCCGCCGTAGTTCGCGCTGATTGTGCGTGATGCGCAGGGTCTGGATACCTTCACGGATTTGCTCTGCCCGCCGCAGGGTATCGCTGAGGTCTGTATCAGGCAGGATAATCGTAAATTCTTCGCCTCCATAGCGGCACACCACATCGCCCCCACGAACGTTGTGCTTGAGGAATGTACCAACGGCACGCAGTGCCTCATCTCCCGCACTGTGGCCATAGGTATCGTTGATCTGCTTGAAGTGGTCGATATCGAGCATGATCACCCCAATCGGTCGATTGTGCCGTCCTGCTGTCAGAAAGTCGCGCGCAAGTGTCTCCTCAAGGTAGCGGCGGTTAAACAGACCGGTGAGGGCATCGTGGATCGATTGGAAACGAAGCTGTTCGCGTAGCCGGAGGTTGGCGAGGGCCAGCGACATATGCTCTGCGACGGTGGTGGCAAGTTGCACCCATTCCTCCTGCGAGCGGAGTTGCTCATCGGGTTGGCCCCACAGCCGCAAGATGCCAAACAACTTCTTTTGCGAGATGAGTGGGATGCACATACACAGTCGTTGGCACGCTTTGTCGGGGTAGGAGTGGTAGCAAAGCTCAAACTCATTGCATTCCAGCTTGTGTTGATGGTGGAGAAGCCAACAAGAAGGTATCATCTGCACCAAATGGCGCATTGGCTCGTCGCCCCACGACGCGACTGGTTGCAATTGTGCGGTCTCTTGATCGACCAACAACAATGCGCCTGGCTGCCCCGCAAATAACCGTGCGGCATACGTCTCAATGATCTGGTAGGAGTCAAAAAGCGTTAGGCATCCTTGTAGATGATCACTCATCTCGTTGAGTGTTGAGATCTCGTAGTTGCGCCGCTCAAGGTCTCTGATGCGCATATTGAGCTGCTCATTCACCTGGTGCAGCGAGGATTCGGCCTGTTTGAGGTCAGTTACGTCGCGGCCAACCGACTGAAATTCAATCACCTCACCCCACATATCGACAATTGCGCGGTCTGTCCATTGCAAACACCGTTGCTCATGCTTGGCATTGGTCGTCCACTGTTCAGAGACAGCCACCAACGACTGATAACTAAACAACGAAAGGTAGCGATGGGCCTTCCGGCGCTCATCCGTGAGCATATCTTCGGAGATTGGCTTTCCGATAAGCTCCTCCGGCGTGTGGTGAAAATATCGGCAATAAGCAGGATTGACGAAGGTCATGATCCCCGCAGGCGTGAACCGACAAATCAATTCAGTTTGGTCTTCAACTACGGCCCGATAGCGAGATTCATTGGCACGCAGGGCTTCCTCGGCCTGCCGTTGTCCCGTGATGTTGGTAAAGACAGAAACGGCTGCGTAGGGAGCAGTTTCGCCATCGCGGAAGAGCGGGAGCGCACTAACCAGCGCCCACGACCGTATCCCCGATGGGCCAGTAATCCCCATCACGACATGAGAACACGGTTCGCCTGTGTTGATAGACACTGTTCCGGGAAACATACTGCTCGGGAATGGGGCCCCGTCTTCATGCACTGCTCTCCACGGCAGGCTGCCAAGTCGGGCGGGGATGTCTTTGGCCGTGAACCCCAATATCCGCTCGGCACTCGTATTCCATTCACAAATACGGGTTGAGCGATCTTGTATGACAACACCTTCGTACATCATACTGATGATCGAGCGATAGCACGTGTCGCTCTCTTGCATAACCTCATCGCATGCTTGATATTCACGATTGCTATGTGTGTTGGTGTGATGCCGATAATCGTGGCCGTGATAGTGGTCGTGGTAATGGATGATCTCTGCCACGTCCTGGATTGTTCCATTTTGTTGATGTACCATCATAGGCAATTGAGACGATAGAGCACATGACTGCTGAAACGGTTGTGATGATGGTAATGAGTGGGTAGGCCCTTGGATTGCTTCGTCGTTGGATATGGCGATTGTGCTGTTCGCAATCCGTTGGTAATGATACACCGCCTTCGATATGCTACTATTCATAGAACTAACGGCGCGGAACCCCCCTCACGAGCATCGAGGAGTGGGCACGAAACGCCGTTCTACTCCTTTCTACGGCTCCAACAAAGGAAGTGTGCGGTGCAACACCACAAAATACGTCGCGTTGTTGAGAGGGACAACATTCTTGTCTCTTCGCTCTGGCGCACGGAGAAAAATGGAAACAAAAATGTGATGTATATTCTGGCGAGGCACATGCTGCTTTGCATATTATATTATAGATTTTTCACGAATGGCCCAGGAGCTTAGGCCCACGTTCCTTCTTACACTCTCCTTGACCAAGCAGTTCTGAACCAGGCAGTTTCGTCGTTGCAAATCTATCAACGATAGCTTGTCGTTTTTTTGACCGGGTCGATACCATTTTACCAAAGAGGCAAAAAAATCGACGTACGGGTGTACGCCGACCCTCTTTGAGCATACGCAATCGAAATATCTTCTAAACACCTTCTCATAGATGTTTACCCTTCAGGGCGGGAAACCCACCCGCTTTCAGCGGTG
>CAZGLO010000123.1:0-7406 GCA_964526735.1 uncultured Chloroflexaceae bacterium
CCGACGGGTGGAGGAGCGAGCACAAGCCCAGGTGCTTTAGCCCTGGGTAGCTGACTTCGTGTCGTTCCCGTCCACAACCTTCTCAAGGATATCGTGCACATTCGTGGTGTATCCTTGCCAGACATGCATCATCTCGTTGGTGAGACGGTGTTGCGTCTTGAGCGCGTCCTCAAGCGCTTGATCGGTAGAATTGCGCAGGCTACGGTTGTAGTTCCAGTTCTTTAAAACGACATCAAATGCCATATCCGTGCTGGTGACCAGCAGCTCGTTCCAGGCACGCACGGTCTTAAGGGTAAAATCCTGCGCGCTCAAAAACTGCTTTTGCACGTGATCTTGAACATTGACCATAGAATTATCGTCCTTTCTGTAGAGATACTTCCTACAGGTTTGAAACACCTTACACTCGCTATGAGATAAATCGACTAGATACGATTGAAAAAAACGAGTACAATAGAAAAAAGGCTTTTTTTTCTTTCCTTCCTTACGAATGATGGTAGACCAACGAGTTACAAGTGAGTTCATCAAACGGGTAAAGACGACGAATGGCCAAAGCCTGCTTATGACACGATTATCTCCTCCAGCTCAACAAGCACGGTTGCTGCCTCGCCTTCGGGTTGATGACCTCATCAACGAAGCGATCAATTCTCCCCTCACGCTGGTCATCGCTCCGGCTGGCTACGGCAAGACGACTGCATTGGCAGGCTTCCGTGACCGCAGCCCCGTGGCGACGGTCTGGTGCCGGATGGTCGTGGACGATGATCCTATTTCGCTCGTCTGCAACATCGTCGCCACGTTTCGGTCGAGCAACATCATTCAAGATGATCGCATCTGCACCCGCATCGTCTATGGCATAGGCCGTGGCGAGCCGGGAGCGGCTCCTCCCCACGCCCCACGCCTCGCCATCCAGCTACTGGTCAACGAGCTGTCGACGTTGCTCTCCGACGACGTTTTCTTGGTGCTTGATGACTACCACAAGATTGATGAGCAGCCGACACTGCGCAATCTCATCGAATATTTCATCAATATTTTGCCCAAAAAACTGCATGTATTGATTGCGACGCGCTACCGGCCCACAATACGAACATTGCCGACACTCTATGCGCGTGGGGAAGTGTATGAGATAGGACATCAGGAATTGGCGTTTACGCCTGATGAGGCGGAGGCGCTGTTTACCCTCTACGAACGGTCAATACCGGCAGACTGCGCGAAGTTTACGTCGCTGTGTCGGGGATGGCCGCTTGCCCTTCAACTCCTTGTCACCGATCCGACAGCGTATCAAAGTGCGGCTTCTCCCTCTATTTTATATTATTCGTCAACTCAACCCACCTTCCCAACGGGTGACGAGACCACTCACCGTCTCTCGTCGTGTTTCCGTGCCTTGCGCCCATTGCTGCGCGGCTATCTGCTGCAGCAGGTCTTTGATGAGCAGCCCCCCGACATCCAAACCTTTCTGCTGCATACCGCGGCACTACGGTGGTTCAATGACGAGGTGTGCAATGCGATTCCGCGTCTCCACGATGTGGCTATCCATCAAGATGAGGTGATACGCCGCAACCTCTTCATTGAGCAGTTGTACCCAAGCAAATTTGCCTATCAGCCTATTTTCAAAGCCTTTTTGTCGGAATTGATGAAAGAGCGCCTTGATAATTGGCAAGAAATCCATTGCCAAGCGGCAGAATATTACCGCGGCTACCACGATCAAGAGGGCGTCACCTACCACCTGCTCGAAATTGAGGATGTGGCCGGGGCCGCAACGACGCTTGAGCACGTCGCTGGGGAATGGCTGCACCGTGGCCGCGCCTGGACGCTGCTCACGTGGCTCGACCGCTTGCCAGAGGAGTATCAACAACGTCCGCCGCTGCTTGAGGCCCGTGCGGCTGCCTATCGACAGCTTGGCAAGTTTGAGGAGGCGTTGGCTGTCTACAAGCACGCAGAAAAACGTTACGAGGAGCTTGGCAACCGCGAGGGCCAATCGCATACGTTGGTGGGGCAGGCGAAAGTCTATCTTGACACCGTCCAGCCAACCCCCGCTGCCGCATTGCTCAAACGTGCTCTCAAGCTGCTGCCGAAGGAACATCGTCAGGAGCGGGCGGAGATATTGCTCTTGCAGGCGGAAAATTGGGCCAACCGCGGGCGCGCTGATGTCGCATTTCACCTTGAGACCAGCGCCAAACGGCTTGCCTCTCCCGAACAGGAAGAACACAGCGAACTTGCACACTCACAGGCTTCGTCACCCTCCTCCTCGGCATCTTCCTCGCAATCGCACTCGGTTGCACCTTCCTTACCGCCACGGCTCCTCTTGCGCAGTGGGCGGCTCAACGAATCGCGCCATCTGCTAGAGGCGCAGCTTGGGCTAGAGAGCCAATCACAGTCATCGCACACTCAACACGCCATCATTCTGGCCCACCGTGAGCCGCTCTTGCTCTTGGCGCTGCTCTATGCGATGCTTGGCAATGGGGCACGAGCACTGGCGATGGCGTTGCGGGGGCTGTTGGAGGCGATGCACAGCGGGTCGCAGCTGACGGAGGCAATTGCCCATATGCGGGTGGGACATGCGCACCAAGTCATCACGCCGCTCGACGATACCTCCGCCAACCGCCACTACAATCAAGCGCTTGAATTGGCACAGTCGTTTGGCGTGACGCGCACGAAGGTTGAAATCTTTATGGGGCTTGCGCTGCTTCACGGCCACGCCAGCGACTTGGTGAAGGCCGAAATGGTCGCCGATGAGGGGCTGCAAATTGCCCGCGACTCGGGGGATGAGTGGATCGCCGCAACGATTTGGCTGGCGTTGGGAGGGGCTGCCGTCGCCGCCTCCGACTCCCGCGCCGTAGAGTGGCTCAACGAAGCACATCGGCGGTTTGTGCATGGCGGCGATAGCTATGGGCAGGCGGTGGTGGCATTGTGGCGCGCATTGTGGTATTTGCGCCACGGCGAGGATACGCAGCAGGTGCATGAGCAGATGTCTCTCCTCCTTGAATTAACCCATAAATACGGCTATGAGGGGTTGTTGACGGCTCCAACGCTCTTCGGCCCGCGCGATATGGCGATGCTCATCCCGCTCTTGCTGCATGGCCGCACGATGGAAGAACACGCAGCCTTCTCGCAGCAGCTCTTGCGGCAAGCCTTCCCGACCATCGCAACGGACGACTCGGTGGGTACCTACCATCCAGGCTATACCCTGCGCATCCAGATGATGGGGAGTTTCCGGGTGTGGCGGGGGACGTATGAAATCCAAGGGCGCGATTGGCAGCGGGAAAAAGCGCGTCAACTTCTCCAACTGCTACTCACCTACCGCGGGCAATGGGTGCAGCGAGAGCAAATTTGTCTGTGGCTATGGCCCGATAGCGACCTGGACGCGGCAGAACGCCAATTCAAGGTCACGCTCAATGCGCTCAATGCCGCCCTAGAGCCATTCCGCCCGCCCCGCACGACGCCATTCTTTGTCCGCCGACAAGGGCTTGCCTACAGCTTTGCGCCGTCGTATGGCTGCTGGATAGATGTGGATGAGTTTGAGCTGCGGACGACCAATATCCCGCAGAGTGACCCTGATTTTGTCATCCGCAACGCCCAAGTGGCGGTGAACCTCTACAAAGGGGATTACCTTGCCGAGTCGCTCTACGACCCGTGGACGCTTGAGGAGCGGGAGCGGTTGTTGGCACGCTACCTAGCAACCGCCACAGCCCTCGCCGACCGGCTGGTCGAGAAGGGCGATATTCAGCACGCTATTCAGCTATGTGAGCAGGTGATGCGGCGGGATCGGTGCTTTGAGGAGGCGTACCAAGTCTTGATACGAGCGTATGCCCGTAGTGGAAGTCGGTCTCAGGCACTGCGCAGCTATACCCGGTGTATCCAAGCGCTGCAAGATGACCTTGGCATTGACCCACTGCCTGAAACGACCGACCTCTACGAGCGTATCAAGCGGAATGAGAATGTGTGACGGGCTATTCCGTAATCAGCCGTACATCGGCTTTATAAGCCGCCTACGGCTACTCTTTCTCGGTGATAGTTATCTTGACGATTTCTTCTCCCGGCTTCTGAGCGCGCATTGGGTCACGCAGCGGGATGTTGTTCACAATCTCCTGCCCCTCAATCACCTCGCCAAAGATGGTATATTGGTTATTGAGGAAAGGCGTGGCGGCGGTGGTGATGAAAAATTGGGAGCCAGCACTGTTAACATCGTCGCCGCGGCGCGCCATCGCCACAATGCCGGGGCGGTCGAACAGGATTTCGCTGGTGAACTCGGCGGGGACGTTGTAGCCCGGGCCACCGGTGCCACTCCCTTGGGGGTCGCCGCCCTGCGCCATAAAGCCCTCAATCACCCGGTGCCACGTCAAGCCGTCGTAGAACCCTTCACGAACCAGGAATACAAAGCTATTGACCGTCTTCGGGGCGATGTCTGGCAACAACTTGATCTCAATATCTCCGCGGGGCGTCGTGATTGTGGCGAAGTATTGCTTTTCCGGGTCGATCAGCATCTCCGGCATTTGGCTGTAGGTCTTTTTCACTTGGGATGACCCTTCTGTTTCAGTAGATTCTGTGTCAATCTCATCGGAATCGGCCTCATCATCAGCGTTGACATCATCTGACTCGGCGGTCGGCTCTTCTTCGGCTTCCTCATCCTCCGAATCGGCATCAGCGGTGGTGGAGTCGGTGTCATCATCTGTCATTTCCTCCTCCTCCTCCGACGACGCCTCATCGGCCTCATCCGCATCCGCATCGCCAGAAGGCAATCGCCACGGCATTATCGGTTTGCCATCGCTTTCTTCGGCTTTGGCGGTGGGTTCCGGCTCTGGAGTCTCTTCTTCGTCAGCCTCATCCACCTCATCGGCTTCGGTTGTCTCTTCCGGCTCTGCGGTGGCTTCATCCGCCTCATCTTCATCCGCATCCCCAGAGGGTAGTTGCCACAATGGCCTTTCGTCAGCTTCCCCGTCAGCCTCATCGGTCGGCTCTGCGGTGGCCTCATCGGTCGGCTCAGCGGTAGCCTCATCGGTCGGCTCAGCGGTAGCCTCATCGGTCGGCTCTGCGGTGGGTTCTTCCTCCATCATTTCCTGCTCAGCAGGAGAGGTGGCGGCGGTATCAGCCGTTGGTTGGGCCGCAGAGCGGCCTGCCAACATCACCGCCAACCCGATGAAGATCAGAAAAACAACCAGGGCAGATAAAAACCCAGGTAGGTTGAAAGACGGTTGGGGCGGGGTTGGAGAACTCTCCGGTTTTTTGGTTTTACTCACACAGTTTTCCTTTCAACTATGACACACTTCAACACACATATCCAAAACCACTATCTGGATGGCTTGGCAAAAACTTGAGTCCAATACGTCTTGTACTGGAGATCCCCCGGATCGGGGTCGATATAGTAATAGCCCACGCCGATTTCTTCAAAATTGCAGTTGAGCATATTTTCGCGGTGCCCCTGGCTGTTAAACCACCCATCTACCGCTTGCTTGGCGGTGGTTGCTCCGGCGTAGATGTTTTCTGCCGCGGTTGAGTAACTGTAGCCCGTATCCTTGATACGTTCCCACGGGTCAACACCGGACGGGGAGGTGTGCGAGAAGAAATCGTTGGTTGCCATATCTTTGCTATGGCGTTGCGCGGCCTCTGTGAGCTGGTCATCCAACACTAATGGCTCGCAGCCAGCGTCTTCACGATACTCATTGGTATGTTTTACCACGTTACGGATAATTTCATCCTGCGTTGGGGCAGATGTGGCAGTCGGGGCAGGAGTATCGGTCGGGCGAGGCGTGGCAGTCGGGGCAGCGGTGTCGGTCGGGCGAGGCGTGGCAGTCGGGGCAGGAGTATCGGTTGAGCGAGGCGGGTCGGTCGGCGTCGGAGTTTGTGGCCTATCGGTCGGTGCGGGCGTAGGTGTAGGGGTTTGGGTAGATGGCTTTTCCTCCACCGTGATCTTCACCTGATTTGATTCCAATGAGACAGTTCCGTCGGTCGCTTCCGCCTGGTTGGTGATAATCGTTCCCTCGCCAGCGTCCTCATCGACCTTCACTTCTATCACCACATCTGAAGACATGTTGTTGCGGACGGTTATGGAACAGGTCACCAATTGTCCCACCACCTCACAGTTGCCTGTGTCTGCGGTTGCCTCAACCACGGAGAGGTTCGTATCGATACGATCCTCAACCTCGATGGTATGTTCATTGGAATTGGAGGAAGAGATAGAAATGATATAGACAAACTGCTCCCCCTGCGTAATCTCTGAAACAGGCGCAAATTTGGTGATATTCAGCTCTGCCTGTGGGGTTTGGGTTGGGTGCGGGGTGGAGGTTGCAGACGCAGTAGCGGGAGGAGTTGGTGTGGTGGTTGATGTTGAGGTGGGAGTGTCGGGCGGCTCAACCGTCCTCGTTGGCGTCGAATCGACCGGATAAGGCTCAGCGGTGGGGGTGGGGTTGTCTTCAAACCCCAGCACTTCGTTGCCCAACAACCCCAGCAAGACCTCATAAGGCGTCCCGCTATATTCGGTATGGTGCTCCATGCGGCGGCGCTCAAAGTATTGAATAGTGCCATACCACCCATCAATCGTGGTCTCGTATGGCTCTGAAATAGGGTAGCCAAACCGTTCTAGCCCACCGTGTCGCTGCCAATAGCTGAGGAAGGGGTCACATAAGCTGTGTTTGGTTTGCGAGAAATAAAAGCAGTCACTCGATGCAGAATCGACCGGATCAAAGTCGTCTTGCCACCGGATACCGCGAAGCTCTAAGATACGGGCACCCAGCCGCCCCGCCATCACGCCATCACTGCCGTGGTCTTCAAGCCGGTCGCGCTCAAACCACTGCACTGGCCCCGTCCATGTCCCTTCGATAGTTTCCTGGCGCAGCGGGGTAACAGGATAGCCGAAAACCGGCAACCCGCCATGCAGCTCCCAATAGGTGCGGATAGGCCCCGAAATACAGTAGCCTGTTTGCTCAAAGCACCGATCATCAGGTTCGGCATGCGCACGATGTAGAGATGGGTAACCCAACATGACACTCATAATACTGAGCAGGACACTTATGGATAAGGATATTCGGATGATATACCGCCGTTTCCCCATACTATCTCCCCCCTAGGAGAACCCTGTAGCCACTATTTGCACTTCTTTGGCGATGTTCCTCATTCGGTCTCAAATCGATCTCAAATCGGTCTCAAATCGATCTCAAAGATGCGTTCGCACTCTGTAGTCTACTATATAGCCACCGATCATTCAAGTGTCATGCAGAGATACACCAGGGCAATCGCATCTTAGCATCCCAACACCCGAGCAAGGTAGGCATCATCAAGTGCAGCGCGGAAGCGCTTGGATTTGAGGCTGCCCTTGCTCGGTTCCTGACGCAAGAAATTGAGGGCCATATGGCGTACCACTGCCATATTCTGGGGCGCGTGCCCGTTGCGAATGCGGCTGGCATCTTCATGAAACA
>CAZGLO010000124.1:0-4353 GCA_964526735.1 uncultured Chloroflexaceae bacterium
CACTGCCTCCGCCCGCCGTATCAGGTCATTCCCAAGGTGAATAATGCCCGTGCCTGCGTCGAGAATAATGCAGTGGTCGCCGATAGCGATTTCGATGCAGGGAGTGTTTCCGCCATAGCGCACCGTGTGAGGGCCAGGGACGGGGTAACTCCCGCGCACACCCCAAAATCGCACCACAAACGTGTTTGTACTCATCAAAGAATTTGCGCACGGAGACCGCCGCAGTTGGGCGGAGGGAAGTGCGCCCTCCTTTCTGATCCAAGAGAGAGGGGGAGGGTTTCGTGGGTACCTCCCACACGAACCTTGCCAAATGGCGGTGGGCGGCAACACGCTGACGCCTCACGGCGCGCGGTCTATATACTATCAATATAATAAACGTCCGTGCCCTTCAATATCACAGTTCCTATGCTACAATGGTGCTATTCCCAACCTCCATATGTCTGAACGTCCCGAACGTTGCTCCAGGAGGTGGGCTTCTTGGTGCTGTCTCGCCCGGCAGTCATCACATTATACCAAACTGATGTTGTTGCAGGAAGCTGTGGGACGGTGGGGAATAGCAAATCTCTTCCCCTCCACCTCCAAAACGACGAGAAACGATAGAGAAAGGAATCTTATGAACCCACTGGTTGGCGTGATAATGGGATCGAAGTCCGACTGGGAGACGATGCGGCACGCGGTGGAAACACTGGAAACGCTTGGTATCCCACACGAGGTGCGAGTCGTATCGGCGCACCGCACCCCCGACCTCCTTTTTGAATACGCGGCGACGGCTGAGGAGCGTGGTTTGGCGGTGATTATTGCGGGGGCGGGGGGCGCCGCTCACCTGCCCGGAATGGCCGCCGCATGCACTGCCTTGCCGGTGCTTGGGGTGCCGGTGGAGTCGCGTACGCTCAAGGGGATGGATTCGCTCCTCTCTATTGTTCAAATGCCTGCTGGTGTTCCGGTGGGGACGTTGGCGATAGGGCGGGCGGGGGCGGTCAATGCCGCGCTGCTTGCCACGTCGATCCTCTCCACCGCCCACCCGCAGTTTCGCGAAGCGCTGCACGCATACCGGGCTTCGCAGACGCAGGCCGTGCTCGATCATCCCGACCCTCGTGAAGCATAGAACCAAGACATACGTATGACACACGCTGAAATGCACAAGACCATTGGTATCTTAGGAGGAGGGCAGTTAGGGCGGATGCTGGCGTTGGCGGGGTACCCGCTTGGTCTGCGCTTCCGCGTGCTTGACCCCTCCCCCGACGCCCCGACCCGCTTTGTTGCCGATCACATCGTTGGCCCCTATGATGACCCCGACACCCTGCAGCGCTTTGCCGACGGGGTCGATGTGATTACCTACGAATTTGAAAATATTCCCGTTGAAACCGTTCAACAGTTGGCAACGACGCATCCGGTCTCTCCACCGCCCGATGCGCTCATCAAGGCGCAAGATCGGCTCAATGAAAAGACTTTTTTTCAATCGCTGGGTATTCCGACCTCTCGCTTCATCGCGGTTGAGAGCCGGTCAGATTTAGAGGGCGCATTGGCTGAGATTGGCTTTCCGGCCATCCTCAAAACCCGCCGGATGGGCTACGATGGCAAAGGCCAAGCCCGCATCGCCACCCTCGCCGACATTGCTCCCGCGTGGGAGCGGTTGGGCAATGTCCCCTGCATTGTAGAGCAATATGTCCGCTTTTCCCGCGAATTGTCTATTCTTGCCGCGCGGGGGCGGAATGGCACGACGGTGTGCTACCCGCTCGTCGAAAACACCCATCAAGATGGCATTCTCTTCCAAACCATCGCCCCTGCCCCAGATACTCCCGCCTCATTGCAGGCCCAGGCAGAACGCTATGTCACACGGGTAGTTGATGCATTGGCCTATGTGGGCGTGGTGGCGGTGGAGCTGTTTGAGGTCGAGGGGACGTTGGTCGCGAATGAAATGGCCCCTCGTGTCCATAATTCTGGCCATTGGACGATTGAAGGCGCGCAAACAAGCCAATTTTCCAACCACCTGCGCGCGATTATGGGGTGGCCGCTTGGGGCAACGACGCCGCTTGGCACCACCACAATGACCAATATCCTCGGTACCCTGCCAGATATCTCCGAATTGCTCGCCAACCCCCACGCCTCGGTGCACCTCTATGACAAGGCACCTCGACCGGGCCGCAAGCTTGGCCACGTTTCGGTACGCACTGCACACCCTGTGTTTTCTGTACGGTCTGTCCGGGCTGACACACCACCTCCTAGCAAGAAACAGCCATCACCCCGCTAGCACCGCCTTTTCTTGCCTGCCCTATGCCATACCGTGTTTCATTGCTGACATCGTTACAAAACCCTCGATTAGAAAGTATATGACAATGACATCGCACAACGCTGTTCATGACACTGTTGTCAAATTGCAAGAACGAGTGATTAAATTGGAGCAGGCCAACAAAGCATTATCGCTTGCCAACCAAGAATTGATTGCAGCCAACACCGAGTTGGTCACGGAAAATGAGCAATTGATGGCGGAGCGCGCCGAACTTTGTGGACGGATTGAGTGGCTCAACAGCATTTTTGAACGTATTTCGGTGGGGTTGTGGACATCCACGATGGATGGCTGTATTATCGAAGCCAACCCCGCCTTCCACTCTTTCGTCGGCTATGAAGACCACCACTTGCACGGCGTCAATTTTGCCGAAATTACTCACCCTGATGATCTTGAGTCTGAGATTGGGTTTTTTGAGCAGATCATCACCAACCGGCGGCGTTCCTACAAGGTCGATAAGCGCTATCTGACCAAAAATGGCCGTGAGGTATGGGGGCGTACCCACATCTCGGTGGTGATCCATCGGGGCGGTAGCTTGCGCGTATTGATTGGCATCACCGAGGATATCACCGAAGAGCGCCGGATGAACCATATGTTGAAGCTCAACGAGGAGCGCCTCAACTACGTGCTTGAGGCCACCGAAGATGGCGTCTGGGACTGGGATCTCCTCCACAACATCGTTTATTTCAGCCCGCGTTGGCACGAGATGTTTGGGTATGATCAAAAGGAGATTGCGCCTCATATTGCCGTCTGGCGCAAGTTG
Source organism: uncultured Chloroflexaceae bacterium (assembly GCA_964526735.1). Classification (GTDB taxonomy): domain Bacteria; phylum Chloroflexota; class Chloroflexia; order Chloroflexales; family Chloroflexaceae; genus JAAUSY01. The sequence goes on from CAZGLO010000124.1 coordinate 3,051, forward strand.
ATTCATCCTGACGATGTCAGCCAAGCCTTTCGCCTCCTCCGCGCCCACATCAAGGGCGAGACGCCCTACTACGAGTCCGAGCAGCGTATCCGCACCAAGAGCGGTGAATGGCGGTGGGGCTTGGCGCGGGGCAAGGTCGTCGCGCGGCAGGAGGATGGCAAGCCCTTGCGGATGGTCGGCACGCACGTTGATATCACCCGCCGCAAGCGTGCTGAGCAGGAGGTGCGCGAGAGCGAAGAGCGATTGCACTTAGTGCTCCAAAAGATGCCCATTCTGCTCGATGCCTTCGACGAGCAGGGCAATATGGTCTTTTGGAACGACGAGTGTGAGCGCGTGACGGGCCACCCTGCCGATGAAGTGCTCCACAACCCCAACGTGATTGAGCTATTCTACCCTGATCCGGCTCTCCGCCGACGTGTGATGGAGCAATGGTACAAGCTGACCAATGGCCAATGCGAAACCCACCGAATGGAGATTGAGTTTCCCTGCCGCGACGGCAAAATCCGCACGATTGAGTGGTCGGATGTGAGTAAGCAATCGCCCATCCCCGGATGGATGTCGTGGGCGGTGGGCGTGGATGTGACCGACCGCCGTGCCGCGGAGCGCGCCCTCAAATCCTTCTACGTCCTGACCGAAAACACGCCCGACGGCGTCAAGATATTGGATCTTGACGGCACAATCACCTATGCCAACCCAGCTATTCGCGAGATCAGCGGCTTTGGCGATGACCTCATTGGGATGTCTCTCACCGACTGCATTGAGGAGAACGACTCTTCTCATCCGATGGAGATGCTGCAGCAGGTGAAGGAGCACGGCTCTGCGCAGGGGATGATCTTCCACAGACGGCTTGATGGCACGGCATTCCCATCGCACATATCGCTCTTTTTGGTCGAGGATGACCGCGAAGATATGCACGGCATCGCCGCGATTACCCGGGATCTCAGCGAGCAACACCGTCAAGAGCAAGCGATGATCGAGCTACAGCAGCAGGTGATTGAGGCACAACGCGCCTCCTTACGTGAGCTTTCTACCCCGATGATCCCTTTGGCGGAGGGCGTGATTGCCTTGCCGTTGGTGGGGAGTATTGACACGGCCCGCGCGCAGCAGGTGATGGAGACCCTGCTGCAGGGCGTGGAGCACTATCGTGCTCGTTCGGCGATTATTGACATCAAACCGGACCTGGCGGTGCTGAACGCATCCCCTGTAGAAATTTTTGTGCCTTCCCGTGCTCCGCCACGCAACGGCCGCATGAATGAGAATGGCGACGCAGGAGACGGCCGTCGAATAGGAGGCAAAGAGCCGC
>CAZGLO010000124.1:4363-7297 GCA_964526735.1 uncultured Chloroflexaceae bacterium
CGTGCTCGTTCGGCGATTATTGACATCACTGGCGTGCCGGTGGTCGACACGCAAGTGGCGAATGTCCTCTTGCAGACGGCCAAAGCCGTTCGCTTGATAGGCGCGCGGGTGATGATTACTGGCATCGGCCCAATGATGGCACAGACATTTGTCTCTTTGGGGGTAGACTTGCAAGGTATTACAACGTGTAGTACACTACAAGAAGGGATGAAAAAAGCCCTCTCGAAATACAACAATTCTCTCTCCGCAAAGACACACTAATAACGCCGTCGCATATGTGTTGTAGACCGTATGCTTGGGCTTTTTATGAAATCTTCCTAAACCCTTTCAATCTGTTTCCCCTTCTACAGACTTCGTGTATCATGTGGAGGGGGTTTTTTTGCCCCTATCTATGCCAAAAGTTGTGCGCAACGACGCACCTATCTCCTAGAGAAGGGAAAGACGATACATGACGAAGGTTCACCCAAGCTCATCTTCTGCCTACCATTCTGCTGATGGTATGTACCTATTGCGCCGCCGGTTTATGCTGATGCTTCTGATGCTGATGCTGATGCTTCTGATGCTGAGTATTGTGCTGCCGTTATTTTCTGCCTCTCCCCCTTCTGCCCACGGCCAAACCAGCCAGCATTCGATTGGCCGGTCGGCCTTTCGTCGCGTCTGGCAGCGTCAAGACGCTCCTATTGCCGACGACCTTGCTGGGACGATTGCCCCTGAGCACGAGCCAAATCGTTCTTGGACGTGGGGGCCACACCCCATCACCCCTGTTCTCCGCGAGCCGATGCAGCAAAGTCCGGGCGGTCAACGCGATGTCCAATATTTTGACAAGAGCCGGATGGAAATCAACGACCCCAACGCCAATCCTGATGATATGTGGTATGTCACCAACGGGTTATTGCCCATTGAGATGATGCAAGGCCGCATACAGGTCAGCTTCGACAGCTTTGAGGAGCATTCCCCCGCTGCGCTCTCTGCCATCGGCGACCCTGATACCTTCCCCCGCTACGCCGACCTTGCCGACCTCTATGCTAGCCCGGGCACGGTTAGTACCGATGCTTTGAACAAGCCCGTCACCACGCTCTACCAGCCTGACGGCAGCTTCGCCACCTTCGATGACTATGCCGATCATCCTGCGACGGTCTTGGTTGAGGGCGGGAATGGCCACGGTATGCCGCAGGGCTTTCTCGATTTTCAAGAGAGCTACGGCGTGATTTACGACGAAAACGGCAACCCAACCCGTGATCAAGTCTACGAGCCGTCGTTTGTTTTTGGCCATCCGGTGACGCCTGCCTACTGGGTGACCTCATTGGTCGCCAACAAAGAGACGATGATCCTCTTCCAGGTCTTTGAGCGGCGTGTTCTGACCTACAACCCCACCAACCCGCCTGCATTCCGCGTTGAGATGGGCAATGTCGGCCAGCACTACTACCAATGGCGCTATGGCGAGCTTGGTAAGACGCCCGTCAAAGCGCCTGCCGAGCCGGGTGGTGGTGGAGATACCCCGCCCCCGCCCTCAACCCAGAGTGGCGAAATGACCTTATTCGGGATGAACACCTACATCACCGGCCAAGAGCGCATCAAGCAAGATGGCGCTGATGGCACCGCCGAATTGACCCGCCTTGGCCGCGAGGCGGGGGGTGAGTGGGCGCGGGAAGAACTCAGTTGGGCCAATATTGAGACCACAAAAAAGGGTGAATACCATTGGAAGCACTACGATACCCACATCAAGATGCTTGCCGATGCGGGCTACAACATTATGGGCATCGTCCTGACCACCCCTGGTTGGGCGCGTGTTGGCGATTGCAAGAGCCGCGAGGGCGTCACCGAAGAATATTGGTGTCCCCCGGGCAATGCACAAGATTTTGGTGATTTTATGGGCGCGATTGTCGAGCGCTACGACGGCGATGGCAATGCCGATGCGCCCGGCTCCCCCCGCGTTGACGCCTGGCAGATATGGAACGAGCCAAGTACGCGCCAGACCTGGCCCGGTTCTCCCACCGAATACGGCAATATCTTGGCGAAGGGCTATGCTGCCGCCAAGGCTGCCAACCCCAATGCGATAGTGGCGACGGGCGGGGTGTATCTCTACGATGGGATGGGTACCGACCCATCTGATGGCCTCCCCTTCCTCAACGAGGCGATTGCTGCGGTGCCTGCTGCGGCGCAGTCGTTCGATGTGTTGGCCATTCACCCATATATGCCGACTGCCGCGCCTGATGAGCCAGTGATTTTCTCGCCCATTTCGATGTGGGGGCGTATCACCACGGCGCAGCAATGGCTATCAGAGAACGCTTCTGGCCGTCCGCTGTGGATCAGTGAAGTTGGCTGGTCGACCTGCGAACCAAGCGAGTCGGGCTGCAACCCGGATGTCTCCAAGAGCGAAGATCAGCAGGCCAACTATCTCGTTCGTACCTATGCTATTGCGCTTGCCAAAGGCGTCCAGCACGTCAACTACTTCCAATTGGAGGACAAGTTTGATGGCGGGACGGGGCGGTTATGGGCCAAGGCGAGCGTGTTGGATACCAAAGGCACCGATTACCGCAAAAAACTCGCCTACACCGCCTACCGCGTGATGGCTGAGCAGTTGAGCGGTGCGACGTTCGACGGCTATGGCGAGCACAATACCTTCACCTACGAGCACAATGTGCAAAACCCGCAAGATCTCTACCACCTGCGCTTTGCCAAGGATAATGGCGAGGTTGTGGAGGTGTTGTGGCACAATACCGCTCCCCAGCGGGTGATGCTCTCGCCGCGGTCGGGCTACACGGCGCAGGTCATCACGCGCGACGGCGCGGCGACGCCTCTCACCGCCGCCACCGAGCAGTTGGTTGGCGAACAGCCACTCTATGTGCATTACACGCCCTAGTAGTCCAACCGTCCTGATTTGACGGGTTTGTCATTGCCGAGTATGCTGACCTGAACAACCAGAATCAGCGT
>CAZGLO010000125.1:0-7274 GCA_964526735.1 uncultured Chloroflexaceae bacterium
GACTGGGGCGGCAGTCCCTGAAGCCCAGGTGCCTTTGGCCCTGGGAGCCGTCACTGCGATGTTCTCGTCGCCTCATTGAAAGCAAACAAACACGGTACTCATATGCCATCTCATCATTCATCATCTCAGTCATCACGTCAATCGCGCCGCAATCGCCGCTCCTCAGGCCAGACATCATCTTCTACCCAAGGGGCACAGCGCAGCTCACAACGCTCACAGCGCCGAAGCGGACGGGGGACTACCAGGACTGTCGCAGAGCAGAAGGTAGACTACTCTCAAGACTATGCGTATGTTCGCCGAGATCTCAATCGCATTGCACTGTGGAGTGTTTTGTTGTTTGCGGGGATGTTGGCGATCTATTTTGTGCAATAGTGCATATTTGTGCAATAGTGCACCCCGAAGTAGCCACAAACGAGTAGCCACAAACAGCCGAAAATACGATGCAAAGCAAAAACGATAGGGTTGAATGATGTCGATTGCATCAAACAAACCTATCGCTTTTTGTTATGTGTGGATTGGAGAGGAAAGAGCAGTACCCGTTATGCATCCTCGCCATAGATTTCTTGCAAAAGGCTGGGCTTCTTCTTTTGCTCTTTTTTGTCCTTGCGGCGGCCACTAGACGCTTGGCGCTCTTGTGAGGCGGCGAGCCTCTTCATAAAGCGATCCACCTGTCCTTCTGTATCGACGATGATGCGTTGATCACCCGTATAGAAGGGATGGCAATTGCCGCAAATGCTCACGCGCAGGTCGGAGACGGTTGAGCGGGTTTTCCACACCGCCCCGCAGCTTCCGCATACCACATCAAGCTCATAATATGCTGGATGAATATCTTTCTTCATAGTTCTCTCCAAGCTTTTTAATGCGCATCTTGTTGCGTTGGGATGACGCTGACCATCTTTTGGGTGCGGCTGTAGGGCTGGAAATGTACCGTGCCCTCTGCCTTGGCGAAGATGGTGTAGTCGCGGCCAAGGCCGACGTTGTCGCCGGGACGGATTTTGGTACCGCACTGCCGCACAATGATGTTCCCGGGAATGACATGTTCCCCACCATAACACTTGACACCACGCATCTTCGGTTTGCTATCGCGCCCGTTGCGGGAACTTCCTCCACCTTTTTTGTGTGCCATATTTCTTCCTCTGTATCAAAGACGACATTATCGCAATTATCGTATAATCGTATAGATGTTGCTTGTGCAGCCTCTCTGTGGAAGGCTACGAAACAACGATTTCTTGAATCTTGACGTTGGTGTATTTCTGGCGGTGGCCGGTGCGGCGGCGAAATCGCTTCTTGTTGCGGTAGCGGAAGACGATAATCTTGTCGCCCTTCGACGGCCCAACCACCTCTGCACGAACTTTGGCCCCCTCGACGGTGGGCGTCCCGACTTTCACTTCGCTGTCATTATTGACGAGCAACACTTCATCGAGTTCGATCTCGCTCCCGGCCTCGGCATTCATCAAGGCAAGCGAGACCGTCTGACCGGCTTCAACACGATATTGTTGCCCGCGATCTCGAACGATTGCGTACACGTTTTCCTCCATATTCCTATAAGCCTGCAGCTACCCAACGCACACACAGCGGCGGGTGTTTTGATAAACCGAGGCTGTAAAACCCTGTCTGCGAAAACAAAGTGGAGGTGGCAGTACCACCTCGAAGCGCGCCTGCTGTATTCCCAATGAGGAGAGGTGCGGGGAAATATACCTCGCAACACCTTCTTCTTTTATCCGCGAGGCATTGTCTGAGCATTCGCGCATACTGAAGCGTATGCAAAACTTCCCATCCCAGAGTATAGCACGCATTGATTATGCAGTCAATTGCGCGGGGTAGGGCAATCGTATTCCCTATGGCAGAACCGCCACGATGATAAGTATCATAAACGAGCGAAACGTGCGATGTACGTGCTATCTACGTGCTGCTAACGTGCTACTAACGTGCTACTAACGCTGAGGAGAAGGAGAAATCACGTAGGCATCCTGCCATCTCTCCCTCCTTCGCGGTTGGATTCGCGATGTTGCACGAACTATGCTATACTTTGTGCAATTGGCGTAAGATCTCTCAATATGGTTGGCACTGGGTGATGCGGCGAGCATATGGTTTGTCACATGTACCCATTTTTCCCCGATAGACTTGTGTTATGTTGCGGCTACGTTTCTCTCTTGTCTGAAACACCCCCAGACGGACGGCTGCCTGTGTTCGTCACACTCCAAGCGCGAACGCGGTGCCCGCGTACGATAGCTTACCCTCTAGAGTAGAAACGATATGCTAGCATTCTATCTAAAGTCATAATACATCTGCGACAAAGACGCTCGCCTTTTCTCCGCGTGTGCGGATAACCGGTGGGCGTCGTTTTGTGATATTCTTGTATTCTTAGTTAGGTGGCCAATGAAGATACCCGCACAGAGTATTCTGAACCGTACCCTCTACGACCCCTGGTTTGAGCACGACAATTGTGGGATTGGGTTTGTAGCCCGCATGAACGGTACTCCCAGCCACGGCATTGTGACCATGGCACTTGTCGCGCTTGGCAACCAGGCCCACCGTGGCGCAGTAGCAGCCGATGCCAATACGGGAGATGGCGCTGGTATCCTGACCCAGATCCCGCGTGCGCTGCTCTTGCGTGAGCTTGAGCGCCAAGGGGTGCAAGCCAACGCAGCCGACCTCGCCCTCGGCATGGTTTTTCTGCCGCACGATGTCGAAGCTGTCCAGGCAAGCTGCCGCATCATCACGCAAACCTTGATGAACCGCGGACTTGATGTTCTTGCATGGCGCGATGTTCCGACCAACGACCGGATGCTGGGACAACGGGCGATGGAAACCAAACCCCGCATTCGCCAGGTGATTATCAGTCGGCCAAAAGGGCTAGATGATCAGGGGTATGAGTGTACGCTCTTCCTCGCACGCAAGGAGATGGAGGAGGCACTCGACGCCCAAAACCTCACGACCTACATCCCTTCGCTCTCAAGCCGCACCGTCGTCTACAAAGGGCTTCTTGTCGGGACGCACCTTGCCTGCTTCTACCCCGACTTGCACGACCCCGCCTACCAAACCGCCATTGCCGTCTATCACCAACGCTACTCAACCAACACCTTCCCCACCTGGGAGCGCGCACAGCCCTTCCGTATGGTCTCGCACAACGGCGAGATTAACACGCTGCAGGGGAATATCAACTGGACACGGGCACGTCAAAACAAGCTCCAATTCCCAGATATCCCCGGCACGCAGCGCAGTACCACCAATATCGTGACCTCTGTCGTGGATGGCAAGGGCAGCGACTCGGCAATCTTCGACAATGCGTTGGAAGTCTTGGTGCAAGGCGGACGCGACATCCTCCATGCTATGGCGATGATGGTGCCCGAAGCGTGGGAAAAAGTCCCCGATATCGATCCCGACCTGCGCGCCTTCTACCAATATCACAACTGTTTGGTTGAGCCGTGGGATGGCCCTGCCGCATTGACCTTCTGCGATGGCCAAGTGGTGGGCACGTCGCTTGACCGCAATGGTCTCCGGCCCGCCCGCTACTGCATCACCGATGATGGATTGGTGATCAGCGGCAGCGAAGCGGGAGTGGTGCCGCTTGAAGAGCATCGCATCATTCAAAAGGGACGGCTTGGCCCGGGCCAGATGATTGCCGTTGATGTGAAGACCGGTAAATTCTACTCCAATGGCGAGATCAAGGAGTCGTTTGGCCGCCGTCGGCCCTATCGGACGTGGATCAAGGATCATCTGACGCTGCTTGAGAACCTCGCGACCCAGGGAACAGTAGAGAATGGGGTTGGGCAACTAGCAGCTCCACTCTCTGCGCTACAAGTGGCGTTTGGCTACACCAGCGAAGAGCTTTCCGTGCTCATCAAGCCAATGATGCGCGATGGCCGGGAGCCGGTCGGCGCGATGGGCGATGATACACCGCTCGCCGTGCTCTCAACCCAAGAGCTTGGGCGACCACTCTTCCAATACTTCAAACAACGCTTTGCTGAGGTGACCAATCCGCCCATTGACCCTATTCGCGAGACGATGGTGATGTCATTGAGCGTGCGGTTGGGAGGGCGGCTGAACGTCTTGGAAGAGACGCCGGAACATGCTCACCAACTGCGGCTCCCCTCTCCCATGCTCACAGATGCCCAACTTGCGGCCATTCGTAACAATTCCGATCCGCGGTTGCGCGCTGTTACGCTAGATGCCGTGATGCCGGTAGACAATCCTGACCTTGAACAAGCTGTCCAGCGGCTATGCCAAGAGGCAGAGCACGCCACAAAAGATGGTGTTGCTATCTTGATTATCAGCGATAAGGCCACTGATGAGCGTCATGCTCCGATGCCGTCGCTGTTGGCAGTAGGGTCTGTCCACCACCACCTCATCCGCATTGGGTTGCGAGGACGTGTCAGCTTGGTGGTCGAGAGCGGTGACCCGCGTGAAGTGCATCATATGGCGTGTCTGATCGGCTACGGCGCGAAGGGTATCAACCCCTACCTCGCCTTGGCAAGCGCCCGCGAGATGGTCGGTACGACCAAGAACGAGATTAGTATTGAGGAGGCCGAACAAAACTTCATCAATGCGGTGGAGAAAGGTATCCTCAAGATTATGTCGAAGATGGGGATTTCCCCATTGGAGAGCTATTGTGGCGCACAGATTTTTGAGGTCATTGGCCTTGACAAGCAGGTGATCGACTGCTGCTTCACCAATACGCCATCGCGCGTGGGCGGGATTGGCTTCAAGAAGCTGGCCAGCGACATCATCAAGCGCCACGAAAAGGCGTTCCAGACCAAGACAAGCAAACTTGGGAGCGTTGGCTTCTACAAGTTTAAGAAGGATGGCGAGTATCACGCCTATAATCCATCGGTTATTCGGGCATTGCACGATGCAGTCTTCCCCAAGGATGGCGTGCTCAACGACGGCCTTGATGAGAACGGGAACATTTGGCAGGAAGGCTATGAGCGCTACCGTGTCTATGCCGATCTCGTCAACAAGCGCCCGCCAACCGAATTGCGCGACTTGATGGACTTCACTCCGGCTGGCGACCCCATTCCGCTTGAGGAAGTGGAGCCGATTGAGAATATCCTGAAACGGTTCAGCACGGCTGCTATGAGCCACGGCGCGATGAGCAGCGAGTCGCACGAAATATTGGCGGTGGCGATGAACCGGCTCGGTGGTACGGGCAACAGTGGCGAAGGTGGCGAGGCGATTGAGCGGTTTGAGGATGAGCGCATCAGCCATATCAAGCAGGTCGCGTCAGGGCGCTTTGGTGTTACCACCAACTACCTTGTCCACTGCAAAGAGCTGCAAATCAAGATGGCACAGGGCAGTAAGCCGGGTGAGGGTGGCCATCTGCCGGGGCACAAGGTGAGCGAAGAGATTGCCCGCATCCGCCATACGACCCCTGGTGTTCCGCTTATCAGCCCGCCCCCGCACCACGATATCTACAGTATCGAGGACTTGGCACAGCTTATCTACGACCTTAAGCGCGTCAATCAAGGTGTCCGCGTATCGGTCAAGCTGGTGGCGATGGCTGGTGTCGGAACGGTGGCGGCGGGTGTTGCCAAGGGCTACGCAGATATCATTCTCATCAGTGGAGCCTCTGGCGGGACAGGTGCATCGCCACTCAGCAGCATCAAACACGCTGGTATGCCATGGGAGTTGGGGCTGGCAGAAGCACAGCAAACGCTCGTGCTCAACGGCTTGCGTGGACGGGTGTGTCTGCGCGTTGACGGCGGGCTGCAGACAGGTCGTGACGTGGTGATTTCCGCGATGCTTGGCGCTGACCAATACTCCTTTGGGACGGCGGCGATGGTCGCTGAAGGGTGTATTATGGCGCGCGTCTGTAATACGAACAATTGCCCCGTCGGCATCGCGACACAACGGCTCGATCTGCGCTCAAAATTCCCCGGCAAGCCAGAGATGGTGATGGCGTTCTTCCGCTATATGGCGCAAGAGATACGCGAAATCCTGGCATCGCTTGGGTTGCGGTCGCTTGATGAGGCGGTAGGTCGGACAGACCTCCTCCGCCAGAAGCAGACAGGTGACCCCAATGCCGACTCCATCGATCTGTCACCAATCTTGTCGCAGCCAGAGACGGCGGATGAAATCCAGCACAGCGGCAAGCGCAATCCGCATCCGGTAGAGGATATCATCGATGACCGGATCACCTACGATAGCCGTGACGCGGTGGAGGACGGGGAGCCGGTCAAGCTCATCTACGGCATCAGCAACTGCGACCGGACAGTTGGCGCGCGGCTCTCTGGGGCTATCAGCAAGAAGTATGGTGAGCAAGGTCTCCCACAAGATACCATCCACGTCACACTGCGCGGCAGTGCGGGCCAGAGTTTTGGGGCCTTTGCCGCGAACGGGATGAGTTTGGTGCTCATTGGCGAGGCGAATGACTATGTTGGCAAGGGGATGTCTGGCGGGACGATTGTCGTTCGGCCTGGTGACTATGCCAAGTCGTTCGTCTGGAGCGAGAATGTCATCGCTGGTAATACCATCCTTTACGGCGCGACGGGGGGAGAACTCTTCCTGGCAGGCCGCGTTGGAGAGCGGTTTGCCGTGCGCAACAGCGGCGCGACAGCGGTGGTAGAAGGCGTGGGCGACCACGGGTGTGAGTATATGACCGGCGGGACGGTCGTCATTCTTGGGCCAACTGGCTACAACTTTGGCGCAGGGATGACAGGCGGCGTGGCGTTTGTGCTCGACAAAGAAGAGAAATTGCCTATCCGCTTCAACAAAGAACTCGTCCAGCTTGACCGCCTGACCGAGGCCGAGGCCGAGCGCGTGCGCGGGTTGATCCAACGCCACGCTGCTCTCACCGAAAGCCCGTATGCCAATACGATTTTGGCCGCGTGGGATCGCCATCGTGGGCTATTCTGGCGCGTGATGCCGCGTGAGATGGTCGCGAAGATTGAGGCGTCGAATGAGGGGCAGGAAGAGAAAACTCCTAAGCCCACTCACCCCACGAAAGACTCCTCTCCGGCGATGGCCATCGGCGAAGGGGCGTAATACGCATACCTCCCTGTAGACAAGAATACTGTCTATGTGCAACCTCGCTCCTCATTTGCAGGGGCGGGGTTGTGTTTATGGAGGGGAAGGAGGTAGGGAAGATATAGATGACCCGTAACAAGCCGCTATGAATGATTATGCGGCCCGCGACCGTGTGCAGTGGTTGTTCTCATTTTGAGTTGAAATTTGGGAAGATTTTGGGGATAAAAAATGGGGTGTCTGATGGGGCTCGAACCCACAACCCCCTGATCCACAGTCAGGTGCTCTGCCATTGAGCTACAGACACCACA
>CAZGLO010000126.1:0-7189 GCA_964526735.1 uncultured Chloroflexaceae bacterium
TCCTCAACAAGCAATGTTTCTGTTTCGACAATAGATGATGCGTAGGGCAGCGAGTTGACCACCTCAACCACTTCGGCGTGGACGTTGGGATAGTGGACAGCAGGCTGCACTTGGTCGTGGCGCGGCTCAAGGTGAACAGCCACCTTGACGGTGGTTGGCAGCTCGGCTGTGATGGCCTGGACAAGCTGTTCGGAGTAGGTGTGCGCCTCGCCAAGCGTGGAGCTGCTTGGCAGTTCGAGATCCATATCAATGCGCACACCCTCCTTCAATTGATAGACGCCCAAGTGATGCACCCGTAGCCCAAGCCGCTGCGCAACGGTGTAGACCGTGGTGGTGTATGACTCGGTGATGGTGCGGGTTGGCTCGATATGCACCAGGACATTGGCCTCATCAAGCTCTTTGCGGATGGCCTCCTCGACGCGGTGGGTGAGGACGTGCGCCTCTTCAAGCGAATGGCCGCGGGTCATCCCCACGGTCACTTCGACAAAGGGCGTCTCGCCCACAAAGCGTGCGCGTACTTGGGCACTGTCGGGGACAACTTCCGGCAGTTCGGTGATACGGCGGGCGAGGCGTTGGTTGAGCTCGCCCGGAAAGCTGTCCATCAAAGCATAGATGGCACGTTTGCCCACGCCCCACGCAATCGCAATGCCAATAATAGCAACCACCGCGGCTGCGATGGCATCAATGCGGGTGGCAACCCACGTCGGCATCGGCAGCCACGGCTCCAGCGAGAGGAGGATCATCGTTGCAAGTACAACCAGTGAACGTAATATATCGTTGGCGAAGTTGGTCACGCTGGCGGCCAATGCCTGGCTCTTAAACTCGGTCGCGGCTTGGTTGAGCTGGGAGACGCGGGCGATGTTGATGAGCACCGACGCGATAATCACCACAAATGCCCAGACCGAGAGATCGGGCCGTTGCGGCTCCACAAACAGCCGCTTGATGGCGTGCCACAAAACCCACCCCGCCGTCGCGACAAGCAAGACCGTCTGCGCTAGTGCGCCCAAGTTTTCGGCGCGGGCGTGGCCGTAGGGGTGGTTGTCGTCGGGGGGGAGGTCGGCCACGCGCACGGCTAAAAAGGTCACGCTGTCGGTGATGAGGTCTATGATAGAGTCGGCGGCGTCTGCGAGGATACTCAAACTGCCGCTGAGTATCCCCACCAAGAGCTTGACGGCAGCAAGCACCAAACTAAACCCGAAGGAGAGAATGGCAGCGGACTTTTTGGAGAGCAATTTGGCTGGCTTGAAAGTAGCTAGTACAGGCATAAGACTGATTAGGGAGAGACCATTGCCCCTTGCTGCATCACCCACCACACCCCGACGGCAATAATCATCAAGAGCGAGAGAAAAACCAACGCGATTTTTATACCTCCAATATCAGACAAATGGTCTTCATTGGCGAGGGTTGCCGAGCTATCAGTATTATCAGTGCTATTAGTGCTATCTGTTTCTGATGAGAAATCCCGTGTTTCGGCGTGCGATTCGCGGGCCAGCGTATGGACAGACTCATCGCTGAGGGCTTGTTGCACCGCCATGCCAAAGGCGTTGGTGCTTGATGGGTTTTTTGCCTGGGCAGAGGGGAACACACGGTTGTTGGGGTCTTTGGCGAGCGCGGCGAGCACCACCTCCTCGACCACCTCCGGCAGCTCTGGCCGCATATCGCGGGGAGAGGGCGGGGGCGTGGTGAGGTGTTGCTTCATCACGACCGAGGGCGAGGCACCAGCAAAGGGTACTGTCCCCGTCAGTAGCTCAAAGAGAATGGCTCCCAATGCATAGATATCGGCACGATAATCGCCACGCTTGCCTTCACAAAGCTCAGGGGCGAGGTAGTCTGCCAGGCCGGGGATACTATCTGGTTCGGCGCGCTGGAGCGCATCGTGGATCACCCGTGCGACGCCGAAATCGGTCAGGAGCACATCGCTAGGCTGGATGTCCATCGCGGCGGCAAGGGCATCGTCGGGGTGTTCATGGCGCAGCATAATGTTCCCCGGCGTGATGCCACGATGTACTGGCGATTGGGCGTTGTGAGATTGTACGTGCTGTGATTGGTCGTTGGCGTAGGAGAGCGCCGAGCTGATTTGGCTGATGATAGTGGCGACCATCGGCAAAGGCAGAAATGTACCTTGATCAGAGAGCGTGGAGAGGATCACCCGCAGGTTGGGGCCAGGGAGGTATTCCATCACCTTGACGCCCGTGCCCTGATGGGTAAGGTAGTCGTAAACCTGCTCGATGTTGGGGTGGTGGAGCGAGGTGGCTTGGCCAACCGTGTGGGCAAATTCATCAAGCACGCCCGGCTGTTGAGCCAGGTCGGGCGAAAGCACCTTGATAGCCACATCGTGCGGGTCGGTGGGTTGGTGGGCGCGGTAGACCGCACTGGCGCGGTTGTGCGAAAGCAACTCCCCCACATGGTAGTTGCCAATGGTCATGCCTGACCACTCAGTGATTGCTGACATAATCGTGTTGTGCCGTTCTCAGTGTAAAGCTAGCGCTCTTGGAACGTAAGAGCTTCTCGTACCATATGGCAGGGAACTGAGCATGTTGGTTCCCCTCGGTCTGCCCGGTTCTCCATAGCAGACACACCATGTTCTTGCAACGGTATCAGCATAGCATACACCATGGTATGGCGCAACTTTGGACACGTCGTGGGAAGGGAGAGGGGGGTGGGGGGAGAATGTCTATTTCTCCCCCGCCAGGAGTTCCTCCTTTAATTGCACTCGCATCCTATGCCGTCATCATCACTATCTATATTATGTGGATCAGGGTCACACACTACAGTAATGTCACACCCATATTTTTCCCGTATCTCTGGACAATTCATATCCGGTATGTTAGGAGGGATGCACACGTTTGTGTAGCATTCATCGCATTCGCCGCTTGGTGTGGGGGTATTGGAGGGTGTTTCTGTTGGTTCGTTCGTTGGTTCGTCGGTCGGTGTTGACGTGTTGGTGGGTGTGTGGGTCGGGGTGAGAGTGGGTTCATCAGTCGGTTCATCGGTCGGTTCATCGGTCGGTTCATCGGTCGACGTTGGAGTGTTGGTTGCTTCATTGGTGGCAGTGTTTGTAGGTGTGTTGGTGGGGGAAGTCTTCGTTGATGTGGAGCTAGGCGTGATGATGATTGCTGTGGGGTAATCGCTTGGCGTGGCGGTGGGTAGCTCCGAACCGTCGCCAACCGTGATCAGTGGTAGGTAGAGCGTGGTATTGTCGGAGGCGAGGGTGATTCCAAGGCCAATGATGCCCAATACGATGAATGTTAATGTTCTGAATGTTCGTTTCATCTCCATATCCCTTCAATTGCTTGGAAGTGGGCTACATATCTTTTCTTATGCTCAAAGTGTACCATATTTTGAGGGTAAAAGGCGATGATGTGTGCTACACTATCCTTACGGTACATCCCAATACGAAAGGGGGCCATCCTATGTGCCACCACCTACTGCAGCAACTCCTCGCCGCTCTCCAGCCGGGCTTCCGCGTTGAGCCGCTTGACGGGGAGAATAAGAGTTGTCTGGTTCTTACCCCTTTCCTGCACTTCGATATGTCGTACATTGAGCTGTTTGTCGATAGGACAGCCGACGGCTATCGTATCACCGACGCCGGAGAGACACTCAATATGCTCTTTGTGAGCGGGGTGGCGGTGGAGGAACAACCAACATTGATGCAGCAAGCCCAGCTCATTGCGCAGATGCACGAGGTGTCATTCAGCGAGTCGGAACTCTCCGCGGAGGCGGGTGAGGAGACTTTGGGCGATGTCGCCGCCCGCCTGGTGCACGCTATTCAGGCGGTGGGGTTCTTGGTGTATTACCGCGATATATCGCTTTCCCCTGCCCTCGCCCCCCTCTCCCCCGCCCGCTCTTCCTGCCGCGGGTGAGGGGGATTACCCCGCCGCTTCGACATACACCACACTTTCCCGCACGTGCTGGGCGATGGCCGGACGGCGGATGGCATCGATCCCCGCCGGAGTCAGTACATCGACCGGCGTTCCGAGGATATATTCGAGGTACTCGCACAACTCGACGAACTTCAGCCCGATTGGCCGCGCAAATTCGACGACCATATCAACATCGCTCATCTTGGTGGCGGTCTGGGAGGTATGTGAGCCAAACACGCCAATGCGCTTGACGCCATATTCGGCTGCCAAGTGGGGATAATGTGCTTTCAGCAGCGCGGTGATATCTTCTTGTGACCCCATATTGCCCTCTACTATGCTATACTACCTTTATTATTCTCCTCCAACCGAAGGTGTCTATTGAAGGAGTCTATTCATGATACCATATGCCCCACGCGCGGCGGGTGTTTTGCGATGGATCGCCCGCATCCTCAGTGTATTGAGCCTTGGGTTTGTGCTCTTATTCCTCTTTGGCGAGGGCGATTTCTCGCAAATAGGCCTCATCACGTGGTATGAGTGGCTGCTGATTGTGTGTTTCCCCGTTGGGCTGTATACGGGGATGGTGTTGGCGTGGCGGTGGGAGCGGCAGGGAAGCCTCATTAGCATCGCGTTCCTTCTCCTCTTCTACCTGCTTGATGGGTTTGAG
Organism: uncultured Chloroflexaceae bacterium; assembly: GCA_964526735.1. Classification (GTDB taxonomy): domain Bacteria; phylum Chloroflexota; class Chloroflexia; order Chloroflexales; family Chloroflexaceae; genus JAAUSY01. The sequence continues at coordinate 4,528 of CAZGLO010000126.1, forward strand.
CCAATTTTCTTTATACTTACCCTGCCGTCATTCTGCTTTCTGGCGGCGCATCTCCTCTCACCGTCGCCACACGCGGACGGTCTGGTCGGTTGAGCTAGAGACGAGGGTTTGGCCGTCGGCGGCGTAGGCGAGGCCGGTGACGACATCGGTGTGGCCGGAGAGGTCGTGCACCAGAGAGCCATCGTGGGTGTTCCACAGCCGGATAGTGCCATTGGAGGAGCCGGAGGCCAGCAGCGTGCCATCGGGGGAGAAGGTAAGGCTAGCGATATAGCCGTTGGGGCCTTTGAGCGTGTGCAGTTCCACGCCATCGGCGACGCGCCACACCCGCACGGTGTGGTCGAGCGAGCCGGAGGCGATGAGGGAGCCGTCGGGCGAGAAGGCCACATCCATCACCCAATTGCGGTGGCCGCTCAGGCACCGTTCAAGCATCGCGTCGCGCAGCCGCCACACCCACACCAAGCTATCGCTGCCGCCCACGGCGACCAGCCGCCCATCGGGGGAGGCCGCCGCTCCCCACGCATCGTGCATATGGCTGCGGAACACCCGTTGTAATGCGCCATCGCGCACACGCCATTGCCGCACTTCGCCGCCCCACGTCGCGGTGATGACCGAGGTGCGGTCGGGCACCAGGGCGATCCCCCGTACATCCCCGCCCAGCTCACCAATCGTCCGCAGCATTTTGCCATCAGAGAGCCGCCACAGCCGTGCGGTGCAGTCTTCCCCCGCCGATGCGACTATCACGCCGTCGGTGGAGCACACCACCCGCCGCACTTGTTTGGAATGCCCTTGCATTGTCCGCTGGATGCGGCCATCGCTGAGCCGAATCAGCCGGATCAGGCCATCGCTGGTGCCGGTCACGATATGCTGCCCATCAGGGGTGATTGTCGTGCTCAAAACCGCCGATGAAAATGAGATCTGCTTGACTTCGCGCATCGTTTTGGGCGACGTATTGCGGGGTAAGGTGTGGTTGCTCGAAGGCGTCGGAGCATGAGTAGGCGTCGGAGCATAAGTAGGCGTCGGAGTATGAGCAGGCGTCGAAGAAGAGACTACCTCTCCCCCCACGCCCTGCCCACTCACCTTGAGCATCGCCTCGTGTAGTCTGCGCTGCATTGCGGCGGCGCTGGCGGGTCGTTCCTCTATCCGCAGTGCCAATGAGTGCATCAAGACCTGCCGCACTGGCTCTGGGACGTGCGCCGGCGCGACGAGGGGGTCTGTGCCCCCATTGATAAGAGCCGCCGCCCGCGATTGCGCATCGCCCCGCGGGTGCAAGTCGCCCGGCGATTCGCCTGTCAGCAGGTGATACATCGTGGCACCAAGCGCGTAGAGGTCGCTGCGTTGTTCGGTGCCGGTGCCTTGTATCTGCTCCAGCGGCGCGTAGGGCAACGTGTAGGCATAAATACTGACCGCGATCATTGGGTTGCGTGCGGTATCGCCCTTCGCCAAGCCAAAATCAAGCAACATTACCTCGCCCCGCGGCGAGACCTTGATATTATGCGGCTTGATATCGCGGTGGATGATGGGCGTGGGCTGCGTGTGCAGGTAGTCAAGCGCATCGAGGATCTTATCCGCCCAGCGCGCCACCTCATCATAGCTAAATGGCCCTTTCTGCTGATGCAAACGCTGCTGCAGTTGCTGCCATAAGTCTGCCCCTTCGATATAGTCCATCACCAGGTAAAGACCCGTCGTCGTGCGGAAAAAATCCGTCACCCGCGGCAGCGAAGGGTGGCGGAGCAAATGCAAAAACTTCGCCTCCCGCTGAAACGCCTGCTCAACCATCTGGACATCTTGCGGGCTGCCGCCTACCAATGCGCGTTGTTGTTTGATCGCCACCCGGCTCCCAAACACCGTGTCTACCGCCTCGTAGACCGCCCCCATCCCTCCCTGGCCTATCAGTTGCTGCACCTCGTAGCGCTCGTGGAGCAGCGACCCCGCTTGAAGAACATTCATTGTGGTTGCTTTCCTCTTTCCGTATGACTGCTATCGTCTCTCTATCGTTTTCTTGATTTCTTTCTCTCTCTATGATAAACGATAGCTCAACTACTCCTCTCCCCTCCTTTCTGGTTGTGGATTTGCCCCATTCTACTCGCCGTACACCGCCAGCGTGGCGCGTAGCCGGTCGGCGTAGTAATGGATGTCGTCCAGCCGCTCAATGCGAATTTTGTCCTCGATGCGCCCGCCGTTGGGGGCGATTTCGCCGCGGTCGAAGAGGCCCAGATACCACGCCGATGGCCGTTTGACGTGCAGCCGACAGATGGGCCGCCGGTTGTTGAAATCGAGCAGAATGCCGCAGTAGCTCTGCACCGACCGCAGCTCCAACCTGTCCACGTCCATACACTCCCGCATCACCGATTTGACGATGGCAAACCCCTGCTGCTCAAGCAGCATTACCCGTTCCCGACGGCCTAAATAGGTCGTGATTTGGTCGCGGACTTCCTGCGCAAACCACTTCAGCATCTCGGCGGTCATCGGGCCATCGTAGACCTGCTCGGCAAAGAAGCGCACAAACGCATCCGTCGGGCTATCGAGCTGGTTGGCCACAAGCTGGTAGAGTTCTTTGCGATAATGCGCTTCTTGGGCTTGCAGATGGCGTTTATTCGTGGCCCACTCCACCACCGTCTGCCGCGAAAACTCCGGCTTGGAGAGCTGCCAGAGGTCGTTGCGC
>CAZGLO010000127.1:0-7109 GCA_964526735.1 uncultured Chloroflexaceae bacterium
CTCGTCTGGATCGGGATTGGCTTTGGTTTGGGTAATGTGCAGGAAGAATTGATGATAATGACCTGCGCAGCTACGCAACTAGGGCTGGATCTGGATCTACGTGCTCTGTTGTCCAGCGCAGGTTGCGATCCAGTCGGTTGGAGGAAAGCAGATTCTTGATATGTGCGACGCGCTGGTAGCGTGGCCCTTCAAAGTCCTCCTGCCGCAGCCCGACCCACTTAAACGCCTCATAGAGCTGCTCGGCACCTTTGCGGGCATTCCATCGCGGCTGGAACGACGGGATAACGCGCTGGATCTTCGAGGCGTCAACGCGGTAGTTGCGGAGGTCTTTACCAACGTTAAACTGCCGCAGCGTGGGCGAGGCATTGTGCGCAAACTCGATATAGCTCTCTGGAACGACCTCGCACACCAACTCTGCCAGCTTGTAGATCTGGTAGTTGTCTTCGTTGACCGCCACATTGAAGGATTCGTTGTGTATTACATCGCGCGGTGCTTCCAAGACGCACAAGAACGCCAATGCGATGTCCTCAATGTGGACAATTGGTCGCCAAGAAGTGCCGTCGCTCTTGAGGAACACCCGCCCCGTGCTATAGGCCCACGCCGTCAAGCTGTTCAGCACCAAGTCGAACCGCAGCCGCGGTGATACGCCATAGGCGGTGGAGTTGCGCAGGAAGGTGGGGCTAAAGTCGTCATCTGCCAACTCTGCCACTTCCTTCTCAACCAACACCTTCGATTGGCCATAGGGGGTCACGGGGTTGAAGGATGCTTCTTCTGTGAGCATATCGTCGCCCGCCGCGCCGTAGTTGCTGCACGATGACGAGAAGATAAAGCGCGGGACACCCGCTTGCTTGGCAAGCTGCGCCAACCGCACAGACGCGCGGTAGTTGATATCGTAAGTCAGCTCTGGGTTGAGGTCGCCGAGTGGGTCATTCGACAGCCCCGCCAAGTGCAATATGGCGTCGAAGCCCTTCACATCGTCAAGCTCAATATCGCGGACATCTTTGATGATACTTGGTACATCGGAGACCAGCGTCCCAAAGGTCGAGTTTGCGTAGAGGTCGCTATCAAGCCCCACCACCTCGTGGCCTGCACTAGTCAGCATAGGGGTCAAGACGGTGCCGATGTATCCAAGGTGGCCTGTCACAAGTACTTTCATTGTCTCCTCCTTAATTATTGTTACCACGTTTTCCAGGGGGCATTGCCAGAATCCCAAATCTCACGCAGGGTTCGGAGGTCGTGTGGCGTATCCATACACCGCCAAAACCCATCGTGCCGATAGGCCATCAACTGGCCCGCTTCTGCCAGACGAACAAGGCTGATCAATTCCCACGAGGTCTCATCGCCATCGATATAGTCAAAGACACCCGGCTCCAAGACGAAGAACGCTCCATTCACCCACCCCTCTCGTGAATGCAATTTTTCGGAGAAGTGGGTGACCGCATCCCCCTCCATATCGAGGTGGCCAAAGCGCGAAATCGGGTGAACGGCGGTCAGGGTGGCGAGCTTGCCGTGGGAACGGTGAAACTCCAAGAGCTTATTCAGATCGACGTTAGAAACGCCGTCATTCCACGTCAGCATGAAGGTCTCATCGTTGACGTAGGGCGCGATGCGCTTGATACGCCCGCCCGTCTGCGTGTCCATGCCGGTGTCGATAAGCTCCACCCGCCACGGCGGGCGGTTGTTGTAATGCGTTTCGACCTTCCCCTCCGCGACATCCACCGTCAGATCGCCTTCTGTGGTGGCGTAGTCGATCATATACCGCTTGGTCACTTCTGCCTTATACCCCAGGGCGATGACAAAATCGTGAAACCCATAGTGGGTGTAATGCATCATGATGTGCCACAGGATAGGCTTTCCCCCGATATCGACCATACCTTTGGGCTTGGTTTCTGTTTCGCCGGAGAGCCGTGTGCCAAGTCCTCCATTCAGGATGACTACTTTCATAAGTCCTCAAATCCCTTTCAATGCGATTTACGCAGTTTTCTACCCCATTAAACGAGAGTGACTAGTAGATTTCCCCTTCTCTGCTGTGGCACATAGAGAGGTATATTGCTTGCGTCAGCTTGTGTCAGAAGGAAGAGAACGTGTGGACTGCCTATTGCTGCTTTATTGCCGTTCTACTACTGTCTGTCGTTGCTCTTTCTGAATATCTGTGTATAATGTTTCTAACAGAGTTCCGATTTGTTGCCATGCATATCGCTTCTCCACCTTCCGGCGGCCCATGTCCCCCATGGTTTGCCGACGGTCATCTGGGAGCGAGAGCATGGTATCTATCTTCTCTATGAGGTCGTTTCGATTCCCCGGCTGCACCAAGTAACCATCATCGTTATTGGCAACCACCGTCCGCACTCCGGCGAGCGATGAGGCAATGACCGGTGTCCCGCATGCAAGCGATTCTACCAGTACCAAGCCAAATGCTTCCCCCTGTGTCGTCGACGGTAGCAGAGTGACGTCTGCGAGGCGGTAGTAGTCGGGAAGGTCGTCATCTGGCACAAACCCCGGGAAAAAGACCCGATCTCCTATCCCTAACGTCTGCGCATATTGTTCATATTCCTCCTTCATATTCCCTTTGCCTACGATAATAGCGATAGCCGACTGATCTGCCATCTCCCGCATCGCCTCCAAGAGGAGTGTCACTCCCTTGAAATAGTGTGCGCGATCGAGCACGGCAACCAAAAGTAATACCTTGCGATTGCGGGCATCATACCGCTCGATTAGCTGCTCTGGCGGGCGCTGCGGCGTAAAGAAGTCCACATCAACCCCGTTTGGTATCTCGCCCAGCCGAAGCTGATCGCGTTCAATCAACGGCGCATACTGCGATGAGCGGGCGTAGTCCAACGAGGTAAAGCATGCGCGGTCGGCGTGGCGGAAGAGGCTACGGCTTAGGATGTAGTCGTGCAGGCGGTTGATAATGCCAAGCACCCCTGGCAGTTTGACATCTTGGTGGTGCGTGATGACCAACGGGATGTTTGTCAGCCGCTTGAGCAGGTAGATGGCCTCTGAGCCGCCGTAGAACGGCATATGTAGGTGGGCAATATCAAACCCTTTGACCTGCGAGAAGAGTGATGGCAGCAATGAAGCGTTGCCATAGCGCACCAACGGCTGGATGCGGTGGACATGCACCCCGTCCATCGTTTCGTCAACGGGGACGTTGGGCATATCATCGATGCGGGGGGCAAAGACGTGCACATCGTGCCCCCGCCGCGCCAGCTCAACCACGTTATGGTAGGCGACGTTGCCGGTGCCAGTGCGTTGCGGCGGAAATGTGACCGTAATGTGAGCGATACGCATCATACCCTTCATTTCCTTCTCTCCTACGCCACTTTCATCGCCACGGCGCGCAATACCCAAAAGAGCGGGTCGAACACCCAATGAGAGACCATCGTCACGAACCCCGCCCCCGTCTGCTCAAAATCGAGGTGGTGGGTGGTTGCCGCGAGGAGGTCGCGGTCGGAGGCGCGGCGAGTGGCCTGCACCCGTTGGCGCTGCTGCATAATGTCGCCCCACTGCTTCACCACCGAAGCGTAGGCGTGCAGTTTGTTGCGAAAGCGGGCGCGGTCGCGCAATATGACGAACCCCCATGTCACCACCTCGGCGAGCAAGAGCGCAGGAAGCAGCACAAGCAACGTCTTCCACGAAAAGATCTTCAGCAGCATGCGGTAGCGGTTGCTTTCCTGGTAATAGGTCTTCTTGGGGCCAAAGCGTAGCTCATAATCGTGGTAGACGAGCGAATCGGGCACACATACGCATTGATAGCCCGCCAGCCGCACTCGCAGCGAGATGTCGGTGTCTTCCATATAGAGGAAGAATGTGCCATCAAAGCCGCCTATCTGCTCATAGAGGTCGCGGCGCATCACAAAGGCCGCACCAGATATCGTATCAACTGGAAACGTCTCGGTGTAGGTGGAAGCGGGTTGGCTCATCCCGCGGCAGAGCGCTAAACCAGTCAGGTGCAAATTGCCGCCACACGTGTTGATCAAGGTCGGGTCGTGGTGGAGGAGGATCTTAGAGGTGGCCGCGCCAACGGTCGGGTCGCTTTCCAATGCATCGATGAGGTGGTCAAGCCAAGCGGGGTCAACCAGCGCGTCGGGGTTGAGGAAGGCCAGGTAGGTGCCAGAGGCATGTTCCACGCCAAGATTGTTCCCATCGCCAAACCCCAGGTTTTCCCCGCTCCGAATGAGGCGGACGTGCGGGAATTGCTGCTCAATGGCGGTATCGCTGCCATCGTGGGAGCCATTATCCACCACGATGATCTCATCAGCCATCTCGCGGCCATTTTCGGAGGGTTCGGCTGAATGGCGGGTGGTTGCATCTATGAGTGACTGGATGCAACGCGAGAGGAAATCGCCCCCATTATAGTTGACGATGATGATGCTCGCACGTGGTGGTGATGGGTTGTGGGTTGCTTCCTTCAAGATGTATGAGCCTCACACATTGCGGTTCCACTTCATACCGAACTTCTGCCTATCGATACGCACAAGAGCCTTCATACCATCATAGCACACAGCTATGGGTGTATATAAGGACATCTTGCACGTCTCTTGTTCTTCGTGATCAGAACTTCCCCATGATCGCTATTGTACGCTTCTCATGAGGAAGTTTGCTTGTATGCGAGAGATTAAGAGTGGTGTGTGCTACATTTTCTCTCGTTTGGCAGCAGAAGAAGACGAGAGGGTATCGGTTGTTCCGTTGGCGTAGAGCGCGACGAATTGCCGCGAGGTTGTTGGAGCACTATGCTTGGCCGGAGAGGATGGGGTGATGGTCAATGTCGCCTCTTCATCCATCTCCTCCAACAACTCCTCCTTGGAAAACCGATCTAAGGAATCGATGTCTTGGGAGGTGCGGATGCACATGATATTTGTTTCCACATCGCCTGGCTTCATAATCACCGCACGCATCGAATGCAGGATAACGCCGGTGAAAAGCAACAAACTCCCAATGAAATAGAACATCACCACGCCAAGCGAGTAGCCCACTGCGAGTTCTTGTGTGGTGTAATAGATGTTTGAAACCCACGCCGTGCTTAACACGCCCAATACCAGGAAGATGCTGCCGGGTAGGCCGAAGGAGAGGAAGGGGCGTTCTTGCCCAACGAAGTAGAGTGCTTTGTCCAGCTTCTTTGTGGCCTCTCCCTTTTGGAGACCCAACCGCATCGCGCGCAATGAGTGCAACACCACCCCAGTAAACGAGGAAAGTGTGCCACCAATCAGCAGCAGAGCCGACACAAATGCCATCGCCATCGCCAGCGTGTGAGAGGTCGCAAGCAACGTCGGTTGGAGCACCAAGATGAGTATACTCAGCGCGATAGAGAACGCTCCGGGTGCACCAAAGTAGTAGAGCGGGCGATATTGGCCTACCAACCGCAGCAACCCTTGCAACACCTCAAGCCCGTGTTGGAAAGCGGGACGTTTGGGGGCATCGGTGTAGAGGATCGTAATGGGAACTTCTTCGGTGCGCAGGTTGTGGTCGTTGGCGATGAACTGCATCTCGCACTCAACCGAAAATCCATTGGATTTGAACGACAAGAACTCAAGCGCGCGGGCAGAGAACGCCCGAAACCCACTCTGGCTATCGGTCAACGAAACACCGGACGTCTGGCTCGTGATGAGGTTGAACCCCCAGTGCGCCCACACGCGGTGCATTGGCACGTCGCTCGTGTCGTCAAGATAGCGCGACCCAACAACCATATCGGCGCGGCGCTCCAAGATAGGGGCCATCACGTTCAACATCTGAACGGGAATGTGTTGGCCATCGGCGTCGAGCGTCACCACCACGTCGGGGTGGAGTTCGCTGGCCTTCTTAAACCCGGTGGTCAATGCTTGGCCCTTACCGCGGTTGACACGGTGTTGGACGACGATAGCACCTTCGCGCTCGGCAATTTCTGCGGTGGCATCCTTTGAACCATCATCCACCACGATAATCATATCCGCTATCCGCTGGATATTCTTGATGGTCTTGGCGATGTTCTTCTCTTCGTTGTATGCTGGAATCACGACGATTATTTTCAGCCGTACTTCCATATGGTCGACTTCGAATGCGTCCCGGTGCATCGTTGTCATTGTAACTCCTTCATAGCCTTAGTGTCTCAAATGCTGTTCTCGTCTATCTGGTGGGATCCATTACTTCCCTGTGTTCGTCCCGATATATCGTCTGTTGATCGTCTGTTGATCGTCTGTTGATCGTCTGATCGTCTACAGATACTCTCTTACCCTATAAAAAACGAATGTTTCTGAGTTTATTACAATAGGACAAAGGTACTAATCCCCTGTTTTGTACTCTTTCCTCAGTTCAAGGAGCAAAACATGTATGTTTTATACAGCCTCCCTGAAATTCTCCGTATTACCTACCTGGCTATTTGTGTTTTCAGTAAATTTCTGTTCTCAATATAGCATGAGTAGTAAGGGAAGTCAAGTACTTTGTAAGGATTTCTTAAGAAAAAAATTGTTAAGATTTTGTTTAGAATAATTTTCCTGCAAAAAGAGAGCAAAAATATAAGAAATATTGGGTAGTGAAAAATTTCTCGTCTGTTGCCGACATTAAGGAAGAAATCTTGACAAAAAACAGAACGAGGGGTTGTCGTAATTTGGAGAAAAGATTGGAGCAAAGCACAAATACGATACCCGAGAATTCTTCGCTCTAGGCTCGCAGGGATGTGTGCTAAATTGTCTGGTTTGTGAGAGGCAAAAGGAAGAGAAAGAGAGAAAAGCGGGGCTGGTGCGACTCGAACGCACGGCCTTCAACTTAGAAGGTTGCTGCTCTATCCAACTGAGCTACAGCCCCACGCATTTCTCCTTACTATACCACGAGGGAGAGCTATTTTGCAACTATGATCCCGACCAGCATAGCCTGCCATAGAAAAAGGAAAAGCGCCATGCCTAGAATGGGAGAGGGCTATGCCTGCTGTGAATGACCGCCTCGCCCCACGTGATACCCACAATTGGGGCAATAGACCGCCCGCGATGACATGCGGAAATGGCATACCGGGCAAACCTTGGGGGTATCCTCTTCAGGCGTCTGCCGTTGTGGCCCTTGTTGTTGCGGCGCGGGCTGCCGAGCAGACGGTTGCGGGGCAGACGGTTGCGGGGCAGACGGTTGCGGGGCAGACGGTT
>CAZGLO010000128.1:0-7108 GCA_964526735.1 uncultured Chloroflexaceae bacterium
CGTCTCCGAGACAATAGGCGGTATGACAGCCGCCCTGGAATTGAATGATAACACAGATTTCCGATTATTACAAGAAAGAAAGGAGAAGCGCGGTGAGTGCCTTGTGTTGGCGCAGGAGCCACGCCTATGATAGAATCAGGATGTAAGGAAGGGACACGTGTGCAGAAATGTCCGACTGAATCGAGCCAGCATGCCGCGTTGACGTTCTTGAATGCTCGTCGTGATGTGCTCGTCGACGCTCGTCAATGCGGTAACCCATTTGCACCGCCAGAAAAGAACAATAGGGAGGTTTTGCCCCCTGTTTTCAATGAGGAGTTTTCTTGACTATGTCTCACTCTGTAGCAGTTGTGGCGAGTGACTCGAGTGTTCGAGATCGACTCGCGGCACTTATTCCAACAGATCAATATCAAGTGACAACCCATGACCCATCGGTGCCAGACCCATTACCACACCTTTTTGTGATTGCCCTTCCGGGGCTGCAAACGCCAGAAGAACAAGTAATAGAATCGCTCCGTGCCGACGAAACCACCGCCAATATTCCCATTATTATTGCAAGTACTCTGCCCATGATCGAGCTGCAATCGGTTCCATATGCGAGCGATTGGACTATTGCGATTGTAGAGGAACCCGTTCAGGCCGATATCTTACTTGACACGATGGGGTTTTTACTCTCCCCCCAGTAGGGAGGCAGAGAGATAGGGGAGTGAGCAGGAAGCAGGCGGATGCGCTTTCGTTCCATGCGCGCGTCTTGTGCTGTATAGGTGCTGTTGCGAGATTGGTGTTCTTGCAGCGATCCTTGGCACGTTCCTTGCAGCTTTCAAGAATATGGGCTATGATACCCACGTACGTCAGGTACATATGGTTATTGCCCACAAGAGATACGCTCCATATTTTTGAAGCTGTCTGAATAGTTCTTCTCCGAGTCAGAACAGAAAGGTCAAGAAAGACGTATGGCAACGATTAGCCAGTCCATCCAAGATGCAATTAATGAGCAGATCAAAGATGAGTTTTTTGCTTCGACGCTCTATCTCTCTATGTCGGCGTATTTCGAGTCCACCAACCTACCGGGGTTTGCCAAGTGGATGCGCGTGCAGAGCGAGGAAGAGCGAGAGCACGCCCTTCGCTTTTTTGACTATATCAACGACCGTGGTGGCCGCGTTCTCCTAACGGACATCGGCCAACCCACCACCGACTTCAAGTCGGCCCTTGCTGTGTTTGAGCAGGCGCTTGAGCACGAGCAAAAAGTCACGGCTTCCATCAACAAAATCTACGACATGGCCGTGCAAGAGAAAGACTACGCCACCCAGGTGATGCTCAATTGGTTCATTGAAGAGCAGGTGGAAGAAGAAAAGAGCGCGTCCGAAGTCGTTGAGCTGCTGAAGATGGTTGGCGATAAGGGCCACGGCCTCTTGATGGCCGACCGCCAGCTTGGCCAACGCAAAGACGACTAAATTTCAGTTCTCTAGAACGAAAAAGATAGAAAAGGCACGGGCGCATGTGCAATACATAGTGTCCGTGTTTTTTTTCCCCTCTCTCTCGCAAAGAAAACTGGTACAATGGCAGTATCGTGCCTCAACAGGCAGGAAGAAGCCATCTTTATGAGAGAAAGGGATATCTTCATGAGCCACCGCCCATCTCCGGCTGAACAAACAGCCACACAGACATCCTGCCCCCCTCGTCACGCGATTATCCTTGCCGCGGGCGAATCGACCCGCACCCGTCCGTTGACCCTCCACCGCCCCAAGCCGCTCATCCCATTGATGGGCCAACCGCTTCTTGCCCACATCTTGGATCAGTTGGTGGGGTTGGTTGATCGGGTAACGCTTGTGATTGGCTACCGCGCGGATGATATTCGTGCTCACTTCGGCGATACCTACCGCGGTATCACCCTGCGCTACGTTGTCCAGAAGCGGTTTAAGGGCACGGCAGGCGCGTTATTGGCCGTTGCCGACGATGCGGAGGAACATGGCTTGCCCCTCACGGAAGAGCCATTTTTTCTGCTCTATGGCGATAATCTCATCAGCCATCTCGATCTGGTGCATCTGCTTGAACACCGCTATGGGCTTGCCGCGTTGCGCGTTGATGACCCCTCTGCATTTGGCATTCTTGATATCAGCAGCGAGGGAGATGGCGAGAAAAAGGGCAATCGTGTTGTGCGCATCATTGAAAAGCCAAGCGATCCCCCGCCAGACGCGCTTGCAAACCCGGGGATTTACCTCTTTGATGGCCAGGTCTACCCGCTTCTGCGGCAAATTGAGCCGTCGCCGCGGGGCGAGTATGAGCTGACCGACTTGATTGGCCTCCTTGCGCAGGAGCACCACGTGGGGTATAGCATCTGTCAGGGGCAATGGATACCCGTTGGCAATCCGTGGGATGTGCTCTTTGCGACGGCGTTTCTGCTTGCGCAACAGGCTGCTTTCAGGCCGGAGATATCGCCAGATGCTTCCCCCGCCGACTGCCAAATTGATGGATTTGTGCACATTGGGAAGAACAGTCGATTGGGCACAGGATGTCGCATTGTTGGCCCGACCTACATTGGAGATGAGGTGGTGATTGGGAACCACTGCACACTCAACCGATCGGTGGTCGAGTCGCACAGCGTGCTTGGCGATGGGGTGTCTCTCGAGCGCTCTGTTGTGATGGTCGGTGCACAGATAGAGCGCGAGTCGTCTTTGCAGTGGAGCGTGGTTGATGATAATGCATGGGTTGGGGCGGGGACAATACTCCCGGCTCGCGTCTTCGAGGAAATACGGTCGGTGGCCTTCACCGCAGGCATCATTGATGATGCGCTGGCGCGCCAACGCGGTGTGGTGATTGGCGCAACCGTCCACCTTCCCCCGCAGACACAAGGCGAGCCGGGGAGTGTGCTTTTCCCCCCCGAAAAAGAGGAAGAATAGCACAGGTAGTCTCGTCGTTTAGCTGTTCATATTACCAATAACCGCGTCGGCGAAGGCTGATGTGGACACTTCGGTGGCGTTGTCCATCTGGCGGGCAAAGTCGTAGGTCACAACTTTTTGCTCAAACGTGCGTTCGAGGCTGTTGGTGATACATTCGGCAGCCTCTGTCCACCCCAAATGCTCCAACATCATCACCCCACTCAGCACCACGCTACACGGGTTGACCTTGTCAAGGTTGGCATATTTGGGGGCGGTGCCGTGCGTGGCCTCAAAGATGGCGTGGCCGGTTAGGTAGTTGATGTTGCCGCCCGGCGCAATGCCGATACCGCCAACTTGTGCCGCCAAGGCATCGCTCAGGTAGTCGCCGTTGAGGTTGAGCGTCGCGATGACACTAAAGTCGGTTGGGCGGGTCAAGACCTGCTGCAAACAGATATCTGCAATCGCATCCTTGACCAAGATCTTGCCTGCATCAGTTGCGGCTTTTTGCTCGGCATTGGCTTCTGCCTCACCGCGCTCGGCTTTGGTACGCTCCCACTGCGCCCACGTGTAGACGCGCTCGCCATATAGACGCTCCGCCACTTCGTAGCCCCAATCGCGGAATGCGCCTTCGGTGAACTTCATAATGTTGCCCTTGTGGACGAGGGTGACACTCTTGCGGTTGTGGTCTATCGCATATTGGATCGCCGATGCCACTAACCGTTCGGTGCCTGCGCGGCTGACGGGCTTGATACCAACACCCACTTCAACATTTCCATCCAATGATGGGTCAAGCAGTTTGAGAAATTGTTCAGTTTTTTCTTTGGTGCCAAAGCGAACTTTCTGAAAATCCTGCGGGAATGTCTCTTGCAGGAAGGAAAGCACTCGTTGAGCTTCCTCTGTCCCCGCCGCATACTCGATACCCGCGTAGATATCTTCCGTGTTTTCGCGGAAAATGACCATGTCAACCAGATCAGGGCGCTTGACCGGCGATGGGACATTCTTGAAGTGGCGCACTGGCCGCAAACATACATAGAGGTCAAGAAGCTGGCGTAGGGCAACATTGAGACTTCGGATGCCCTTGCCGACCGGCGTCGTGAGCGGGCCTTTGATGCCCACCAGGTAGCTCTTGAATGCATCGACGGTGGCCTCGGGTAGCCATTCGCCCATCTCGCGGTAGGCCTTCTCCCCCGCAAGCACCTCCATCCACATAATCTTGCGCTCGCCACCGTATGTCTTCTCCACCGCCGCGTCGAATATACGCGAACTGGCTCGCCAAATATCCGGGCCAGTGCCATCCCCCTCCACAAAAGGGATGATCGGGTGCGAGGGGACGTGGAGTGTGCCATCGTGAAGTGTGATAGCTGCTCCCTGCTCAGGGGCTTGGTATGGTGCTGTCATGTAAACTCCTTCAAATAATTCATGAGGTTTGATCTCCGGTCGCGTGGTGCCAAGTATAGCATAACTCCTCCCCGCAACCTATGGCAAAGTTTTTGAGACTGGTTCATGTGTTCCTCTCAAAACCCTATACAAAAATCCTCCAATTGTGGTAGAATGACTTACAAGGAAGAAACAAAAAAGCAATCTATTATTGCATAACTATGTGATTATATAGTAAAACACCTTGAAACCATAATCTTATAGTGTTTTTCAATGAGAGGATGGAATTATGCATTCCACTTTGTCATCAATGCCTTGGATAAAAGAACTTCCCAAGCCATTCGTTTCGGTATATCTCACATGTGGCCTGATTATCATCCTCTTAGCAGGCATGATACCATTGCAATGGGGAAAAAACGTAGTCAACACAGATTCCATCCCTCTGGACTCCTCTGTCTCCTCTTCCTCGCCCAACCACTCTGATATTCCGGCCACTCTCCCTGCTCATGCCTCAGAAAGTTGGTGGGCAACTGCACAAGAAGACATTCGTTTATCTGAATATCACATCCGTTGGCAAGACAATTCTCATCTCTCGACCCTACCAACGGCCTATCAAGCACCAAATCGTGCGCACAACTTCCGCACCTATTTTTCTCCAAATGGGATGCGCATTGTGCCGCGTGGCAGTGAGGGTTCTGAATGGCAATGGGGGTTGTCGCTTGCCGGATTTGGCTATGGGGATAAGCTCCAACCGGCCGGGATAACGACCGAAACCGTTCCACGCATGGTGACAACCGACAACCGCATCACCTACGAATGGGGAAGCCTCACAGAGTGGTATGTCAATGATGAGCGCGGCCTTGAACATGGGATGACCATTGCTCACAAAACCTCGCACATCCCAGAACACTCATTGGTAGTCGCCTTGCAGATGCATGGCGATCTGTTACCAAAGCTGGTAGATGATGGGCAAACCGTGGTACTGAGTACCCCCGGTGCTGGAGGCGTACAGGTATTGCGATACAGCGATTTGTACGTATATGATGCAACCGGACGCGAATTACCCTCCCATCTTGCCCTTGCCGAGCCACAAGACACTATTCATATCGTTGTAGATGATACGGATGCGGTGTATCCCATTACCATCGACCCACTCACCACGACGCCCGACTGGACGGCTACAGGCAATCAAGCCTTTGCCTACTTCGGTACATCAGTGGGGACGGCGGGGGATGTGAACAATGATGGCTATTCCGATGTCATTGTGGGGGCTCCTTCTTACGACAACGGTGAGACTGATGAAGGGGCCGCATTTGTCTACCTCGGCTCCGCCGGTGGCTTGGAAGCCACCTATGCGTGGATGGGCGAGAGCAATCAAGCCTCTGCTGTCTTCGGCTCTTCAGTGGGGACGGCGGGGGATGTGAATGGCGATGGTTACTCCGACGTTATCGTGGGCGCTCGTTACTATGACAATGGTGAAACGAACGAAGGGGCCGCATTCGTCTACTTCGGTTCTGCTTCTGGTCTCGGTACGTCCTATTCTTGGATGGCTGAGAGCGATCAAGCCTCTGCCTCCTTCGGCGAGGCGGTGGGGACGGCGGGGGATGTGAATGGCGATGGCTATACCGATGTCATCGTAGGTGCTCCTTCCTACGACAACACAGAGACAGACGAAGGGGCCGCATTCGTCTACTTCGGTTCTGCTTCTGGTCTCGGTACGTCCTATTCTTGGATGGCTGAAAGCAATCAAGCCTCTTCCAGTTTTGGTATATCAGTGGGGACGGCAGGGGATGTGAATAATGACGGCTACTCCGACGTCATTGTGGGGGCTTCGGGCTACGACAACGGTGAGACTGAAGAAGGGGCCGCATTTGTGTATCTTGGCTCCGTAACAGGACTTGCTTCCACCCATGCGTGGATGGCTGAGAGCAACCAAGCCTATGCTTCTTTCGGCACGTCGGTCGGGACGGCGGGGGATGTGAATAATGATGGTTATTCCGACGTCATTGTGGGGGCTTCGGGCTACGACAACGGTGAAACAGACGAAGGGGCAGCGTTTGTCTACCTCGGCTCCTCAACAGGCCTTAGCATTGCTCATTCCTGGATGGCTGAAGGCAATCAAGACTCTGCTTCTTTTGGTTCTTCAGTGGCGACTGCAGGGGATATGAACGGTGATGGCTACTCCGACGTCATCGTGGGGGCAGATGAATATGGCAGCAAAGGAGGTGTCTTTGTCTACCTTGGCACTAGCACTCCTGTTGGTCTTTCTCCCGACCACGCGTGGATGGTCGAAGCCGACACAGGCACCTATTTTGGCTGCTCGGTGGGAACAATGGGCGATGTCAATGGCGATAGTTACTCCGACATCATTGTGGGTTCTTTGGGCTACAGCAACATTTATCCCAGAGAAGGGGCTGTATTTGTCTATTACGGTGGACTAGAGCCAGATTGGATGGGCGAAAGCAATCAAACCTATGCCTACTTTGGCTCTTCAGTGGGGACGGCGGGGGATGTGAATGGTGATGGTTACTCCGACGTTATCGTGGGCGCTCGTTACTATGACAACGGTGAAACGAACGAAGGGGCCGCATTTGTCTATCTTGGCTCCGCCGGTGGCTTGGAAGCCACCTATGCGTGGATGGCCGAGAGCAATCAAGCCTCTGCCTACTTTGGCTTTTCAGTGGGAACGGCGGGGGATGTGAATGGCGATGGTTACTCCGACGTTATCATGGGCGCTCCTTACTATGACAATGGGGAAACAGACGAAGGAGCCGCATTTATGTATCTTGGCTCCGCAACAGGACTTGCTGCCACCTATGCATGGATGGCTGAAAGCAATCAAGCCTCTGCCTACT
>CAZGLO010000129.1:0-6711 GCA_964526735.1 uncultured Chloroflexaceae bacterium
CTTTCACCGACTCTTGCGCGGTGGAAGCCACGCCGTTTGAACGGCAGTGGAGGAAACCGCGCTTCTCCTTTCTTTATTGTAATAATCGGAAATTTATGTTATCATTCAATTCCAGGGTGGCTGTCATACCGCCTATTGTCTCGGAGACGGAATCCCCGTCGCGCCAGGGACAAGCCGCCACTCTTTAGAGCGTACGGTATATGACATATACGTCTTTCTTCGTGGTATTTTTGTACAAAAAAACACGATTTTTCCCCATCCCCATCCCCATCGAATTATATCCCACTGAATAATGAGTTAAGAACGACTCTACGACACTAATGAATGTCTGCATATCGCGTTGTGCTCTATTTCTGTGTTTTTCTCACGACAAATGCGTTATACTTCCCAACACACGCCAGACGTGGTACCATGCACACCATATACCAATGCAAACAACCCAACGTGTGCGAGCGCCACCTATATCTGGCCAGCCACGCTATTCAGAAGCTCTTGGCGCGCGCAGGGAGAATGGAGTATGCGAGAAGCGCGAGAGCAGGAAATAGAAAGTAGCAATGTTGTATTATGAGTAAGCAACCAACCGCTCGGGATCGGATAATCGAACGACGGGAACGTCGTCGGCGCGAGCAGAAAGAGCGTCGTGAGCGCAAAGAGCTGTTCCGGCGGTCGGAGAAGATTCGCCGGAGTGCCCTCCGCAAGAGCGACCCAACGCTCCGATTTATGCTCCAGCTCATCGTCGTCGTGACCATTATTCTTGGCGGGTTTGGGCTGCAAGAGGCGGCCGAGTGGATACCGGTATCGGCGCGTCCGTTTCAGCAGACGGCAGCTACTCCGACCCCGTCTCCCGATGACACAGAACGCGACACAGCGCCATCTATCTTCAAGGTAGGGCTCGACCCACTTGCGCCAATTGCTACCCCCACGGCACGAGACCCCGCGGCTGTTCTGCGTCCGACTTCGCCTGCCGATGTCCCCACTCCCATCTCGTCGTTAGCAACCAACGATCCACAGCTTGCCACGGCGTTGCAGAAGATTATCAACGAGGTAGGGACACGGCCCGGCAATCCCGGCGTCGCTATGTACATTGAGACGCCAGAAAAAGGGACATGGGCCGGGGCAAGCGGCTATGCCGACCGTAAAGAGAAACGGCCGGTGGCGGTCAACGACCGATTCCGCATTGCCAGCCTCACGAAGATGTTCGTAGCCACGATTGTGCTGCAGCTGGTCGAGGAGGAGACGCTCTCGCTTGACGACACGGTGGAGGAGTGGCTGCCGGGGGTTGTCCCCAACGGCTCCAACATCACCCTGCACCACCTGTTGAGCCATACGAGTGGGCTGTACGACTACCTTGACTACGTGTTTGAGAGCCACTACTTTGCCGAAGACCCGTTGCGGGTCTGGCTGCCGCACGAAATGGTGGCACACGGCGTATCAAATGACCCCTATTTTGCCCCTGGCGAGGCCGGAAAATGGCACTATTCCAATACCAACTACATTCTTTTGGGGATGATCATCGAGCAGGCGACCGACTCCTCATTGCGTGACCAGCTTCACCGCCGTATCATTGAGCCGCTTGGCCTGCATAACACCTATCTGGAGGATTATGATGAGGTATCGGATGGCCCTCTCTTAGATGTCCACGGCTATATTGGCGATAGCGACTATACCCATGCAAGTCTCTCGGCATGGGCGGCGGGCGGTATTGTCTCAAATGTCCATGATGTAGCAGTCTTTGGTAAAGCGCTCTTCGAGGGTGACTTGCTGAGCGAGGAAATGCGCAACCGGATGCTCACACCGGTGCGGGCAAACTTCATTGATGCAGAGAATTACCCGATCTACGGCCTTGGGGTGGCGCAAAATGTCGAAGCGTTGGCACTCGCCACGATGGGCGCATCGCTGTCGGAGATGCATTTCCAAGCGGTGTGGGGGCATATTGGCGGGTTGTCTGGCTTTAAGTCGGTGCTTGCATACAAACCAGAGGAGAAAATCACTTTTGTCCTGCTGACCAACCAGATGACAGTCGGGACAATGCCCATCATGGTAGAGACACTCAATCTGCTCTCCAATGGTGGATAGACGGATAGATGGATATATGACATAAGAGGGCATATTGGGTATGTGGGATATTTGGGAACGTGTATTATGGTTTCTTGCGTTCGCCCAAATTGCGAATGTCTAAGAAGCTCCTGCTTTGGGGGGGGACGCCAATATGTGCCCGGTAGTGGCTCAGCTCAACGAGCAATTGCTGCCGTTGCCGCATCTCCTCCGCATCATCCAGCTCATTCAGGTGGCTGGTCAGCGAACGGAGGAGGCGTTTGGTCTGTTCCATCCGCAGCCGCTTGGCACAACGTTCCGCCTCTTGGTTGTAGCGATATTCGGTTGGGCGCGGCAGGGTGAGCGACGCCAATTGCTCAATCTGCGTATGCAAAGCCTTATCGATTGATTGTGCCCACCGCCGCAGCTTATCATTATTCCCCTGATGGCTTGTCAATTTGGGTGTGCCTGCCTTCTGCCAGAGCAGCCAAATCAACCGATTTTCGGTCATTTCAAAGAGCGTTTCGATTTTCCCTGTCAGGAAGGACTGTGCCCGCGGGAACGACTCCAGTTTCTGGTTGATCGTCTCCTGCACAACCGCCTTCGTAGAGGGGTGGCGGAGCATCAAGGCAAGCATGTAGTCCTCAAGCGACGGCGGCGGAGCAGGCGCACGGTATGAGAGGTCAAGTAGCCGCTGATCTGGCATTGGCGCGTGCGGGCGGCGGGAGGAGGATGGGGAAGATGAGGAAGATGAGGAAGATGACGACCTCCTGCTATCGCCCTGCCTACTGCCCGTACGGGGTGAACGCTTCGGTTGGGTGGTTTGGCGGAGGAGATCGAGGATCAGCTCTGCCCTGACCCCGATAACGTGCTCAAGTTTGGCAACGTAGACCCGCTGCTGCACATCGTCGAGGCGGGCAATCAGCGGGATAAGGCGATCCAGCGCATGCCGTTGGCCCTGTGCCGTCGAGAGGTTGAGGTTGGCGGTGTAGGCATCGATGTAGAACTCCACCACCGGCACCGCCTGCGATACCAGTTTTTGCCATTGTTGCGGGTTTTGGCGGATGACATCATCCGGGTCACTCCCCGGCGGCATTTTGACGATGTGAAGCGACACATCGCGCTGCCACTCTATCAGCCCCTGTGCCGATACCACCGGCTGTACGGCCTCGCTCCCCTCATCAGTCTCATCGGTCTGCTGCAGTGCCTCAATGCTTCGCAGGGTTGCTTTTTGGCCAGCCGCGTCGGAGTCGAGGGCCAGGACGATATGCTGCGAGAGCCGTTTGAGCAGCCCAATATGCCCCTTTGTCAACGATGTCCCTAATGGTGCTACGACATTTCCAAATCCACATTGGTGCGCCGTGATAACATCGATATAGCCCTCTACCACGACCGTCGCGTCCTCCTTGCGGATGGCGTCGCGGGCGCGGTCAAGCCCATAGAGGATACGGCCCTTATCAAAGAGGTCAGTCTGCGGGGTATTGAGGTATTTGGGCTGGCTGTCATCAAGCGCGCGCCCGCCAAATCCAACCACCCGCTCTTTCGCATCGCGGATGGGGAAAATAAGCCGCCCGCGGAAGCGGTCATACCAGCCGCTTTTCTGCCGCTGAATGGTTAACCCCGTCGCCTCAACGTCTTCCGGCTGATAGCCTTTGCGCTCTACGAGGTAGGCATAGAGGTGTGTCCACTCATTTGGGGCATAGCCAAGCTGAAAATGCTCAATCGTTTCGCGGGAAATGCCACGCTTCTCAAGATAACGGCGTCCTGCCTCTCCCTGCGATGTCTGTAGCAGGATGAAGGAGAGATAATTGGCGGCGGTGGCGGCAATCTCTAGGAGCTTGGTGCGACGTTGGCTTTCCTGCTGTTTTTCGGGCGTGGGCGGGGCAAGCTCTATACCAGCACGGTGGGCGAGCGTTTCCAGCGCATCGTGGAACTCGCTCCCGTGGCTGCGCATAATGAAGTCGAAGACCGTCCCGGAGGCCTGGCAGCCAAAGCAGTAGAACGATTGAGTGTCGGGGAAGACGTGGAAGGCAGGCGTACGGGTGTTTCGGTGAAAAGGACAAAACCCCACATATGTACGCCCAGACTTGCGAAGAGGCACGGTTTGCCCAATGACCTCGACAATGTCTAGCCGCTGTTTGATTTCATCAACCACACTACTGCTCATAGCGCCCCCCGTTTTTAGACAAAAAAAGCCTACCTGGGGAGTACCACATATAGATGTCTCCCCAACCGGATATCGACTATCATCGACTATTATCGACTGTTATCTACTTGAGTGGAATACTAGAGATCCCAAGTCTTTGGGACAAAAAACGCGTGAAAGGTACGAATTGCGTAGAGATCGGTCATGCCTGCGATATAATCAACGACTGCCCGTTCAATGGGTTCCTGGAGCCGTTGGTTGACGTGTAGAAGATACGGTGGAATGCAATCAGGGTGTTGCACGAATTCATTATACAACATTTCAATGAGTTGTGCGACTTTCTCATTCTCTTGCTTCGCATGGCTATTTTGGTACACATGTTCAAATAAATATTCACGCAATTCGTTCGTCGCATCGAGCACTGGCTGGCTCATGGAGATGAGGGGCGGGTCGGGCGGGCTGCCTTCCCCCGTCGCCCACCAATTCTGCCGAACCAGGTCTTGCACCATCGTGTTGATGCGCGTGGAGTGGGTTGTCCCCAACACGTCCAGGCTGGCGGTGGGGAGGTCTTCCTGCCGCAGGATACCGGCGTGGATCGCATCATCAATATCGTGGTTGATATAGGCGATGCTGTCGCACACCTTGATAAGCTGGCCCTCAAGCGTACTCGCCACGCCCCACGCCGTCGCAAAGATATTCTTGCGCACCTTGGAGTGCAGCAAAATGCCTTCGCGCACCACACTCGTGAGGTTAAGCCCTTGGCCATTCTTCTCCAACACCTCAATAATGCGGCAACTCTGCTCATTGTGCCGAAAGCCGCCCGGATGCACCCGCGCCAACGCCACCTCGCCCTCGTGGCCGAAAGGTGCGTGACCCAGATCGTGCCCCAACCCGATTGCTTCTGTCAAATCTTCGTTGAGGCGCAAGGCACGAGCAACCGTCCGCGCGATTTGGGTGACTTCAAGCGTGTGCGTCAGCCGTGTGCGGTAGTGGTCATTCTCTGGCGCAATGAAGACTTGCGTTTTGTGTTTGAGGCGGCGGAATGAGGTAGAATGCAGAATGCGGTCACGGTCGCGCTGAAAAGCCGTCCGCATGGGAGACTCTTCAACTGGATATTCGCGTACTGCATTGGCGCTTTTGGCTGCCAGAGGAGAGAGACGTTGTTCTTCTTCCTCTTCCAGATAGTGTCGAATAGATGACATGATAGATCCTCTCTAAATTCCTCTCACGTGCATACGACAACTATTTGCACAGGGGAAGGGGTATTTGCTACTCGTATTGAGTAGAGGGGATTGTGACGACCTCTGGGATGGCGACGGGTGTGGGTTGCTCTTCTGTCGGCATGTGCGCAGCATACGTTTGATAGCCATTGAGGTTTCCGTTGGTAGGCGGCTCAATAAGGCTTGCCGGGTCGAGGAGCCAAAACCGCAACGTCTCATCGTTGCCCGCCGACGCCAACATACGGCCATCGGGGCTAAAGGCGACGGTGTAGACCGAATCGGTATGCCCTTGCAACTGCCACAGCTCGCGCTTGGTTTCTACATCCCACAGCCGCACGGTCTTGTCCCAGCTTGCCGATGCGAGTATGCGGCCATTTGGGTGGAAGGCGACATGCTGGACAGGGTGCGTATGGCCCATCAACGACCCGCAACTGCGTCCCTTCTCCACGTCCCACAGCCGGATAGTCTTGTCGAGGCTTGCCGAGGCAAGCATGTGGCCATTGGGGTGAAAGGCCAATCCCTCAACCGAATAGGCATGCCCAACGAGGTGATGGCGCTCATAGCCGGTGGTCGTATCCCACAAACTGATGACTTTATCGCCCCCCGCCGAGGCAAGGATGCGACCGTTGGGGTGAAACGCCACATCGTGGACTTCACGGGTATGTGCCTTGACCAACCACGTCATACAGCCCGTCGTGCCGTTGCAGAGGCGGACGGTGGTGTCAATCCCTCCAAGCCCAAGCAGACGACCACTATCGCTGAAGATGGCCCGATTGCCCCGGAGGCGGCGGAGTTCACGTCCGTGCACCATATCCCACAAACAGATGGAATCATCAGCGCACCCGACGACTAAGAGCCGTCCGTCGGGGCTGAAAGCCACACTCTGCACCCAGTCGGTGACATATAGGCGGGAAATTTCGGCTCCGGTCGCCATATCCCATAATCGCACCGTGTTATCAAAACTCCCCGATGCGAGCACACGGCCATCGGGGCGAAAGGCGATACTGTCTGTGGGAGCGCCTACGTTTCTTTGGAGTACGCCTTGAAAATACATGAACCTCGATACCACCTACGGATTGTCAGATAGCCACGGCGTTGGTGCGAGAGCGCCCTTACACCTCTTACGCCTATGGACTTTTGTGGGCACTGCCCCCCGGCGCGACAGCACAGCGCCGCCTCTGAGCCGAGCTTAGGCGGTCTGACAGCCACCCTGGAGTGGGATTATACCAGAACTATGTGGTTTTGCGAAACGGCGGGAGTCAGCTACCCAGGGCTAAAGCACCTGGGCTTGTGCTCGCTCCTCCACCCGTC
>CAZGLO010000130.1:0-1352 GCA_964526735.1 uncultured Chloroflexaceae bacterium
AAAGCCCTTATATCCCAGGGCTAAAGCACCTGGGCTTTACGGGCTATCCGTAAAATGGTGTGGTATACTCTGTGTGCGAAGTCGTTTTGAGCATCGGAGATGAGGGTATATGAGTATGCAGCACCCAGCGGAGTTGCCACCGGGGGTATCGGTAGTGGTGCCGGTCTACAACAGCGAGGGGTCGCTTGTGCCGTTGGTGCGGCGGCTGGAGCCGATCCTCTCCCAGCTCACCCCGCAGTTTGAGGTGATACTGGTCAATGACGGCAGCCGCGATGGCAGTTGGCGGCAGGTGGAGGAGCTGGCAGAGGAATATGCATTTGTGCGCGGCATCAACCTGATGCGCAACTACGGCCAGCATAACGCGTTACTGTGCGGCATCCGGCAGGCACGCTATGAGACGCTCATCACCATCGATGATGATTTGCAGCACCCGCCAGAGGAGATTGGGCGGCTGGTGGAGATGCTGGCAGAGGGCTATGATGTCGTATATGGCACGCCGAAGCAAGAACAACACGGTTTTTGGCGAGATATGGCCTCGCAAGTGACCAAACTCGCCCTGCAGAGCACGATGGGAGCAAGTATCGCCCGCCAAGTGAGTGCATTTCGCGTGTTTCGCACCTCATTGCGGCGCGCCTTTGAGAGCTATCGCAGCCCATTCGTCTCCATCGACATCCTGCTGACGTGGGGAACGTCGCGGTTTGCGGCGGTGGAGGTGCGCCACGAGCCGCGTCAGGCGGGACAGTCGAATTACACCTTCCGCAAGCTGGTCACGCACGCGCTCAATATGATGACGGGGTTCAGTACCATCCCGCTGCAGTTGGCGAGTATTTTGGGCTTTGGCTTCACGCTGTTTGGCATTGGCGTGCTGATGTTTGTGGTGGGGCGCTACCTCATCCAGGGGGGGAGCGTGCCCGGGTTTCCCTTTCTCGCCTCGATGATTGCAATCTTCTCTGGCGTGCAACTGTTTATGCTCGGCATTATTGGCGAATATCTGGCGCGGATGCACTTTCGGTTGATGGATCGACCGTCCTACACCATCCGCGAGGCGCGGGGTGAGAACCAAATCGGGTGATTTCGCTCTGTGAGGAGAACTTGTCCAATGGAGACGCCAACTATTCAGCTTTCGCCGCTTGATACCGCCCGCTTTGGCATACCAACCGCCCGTGCGGTGGTCACCACCCCCCAATCTGTGGATGATGCAATGGCGTTTTGCCGCGAAAATGGGGTGATGCTGCTGATTGCGCGGGCGAGGGTTGAGGCGCTTCCGGCGGCGCAGCGGCTAGAGGCCTATGGCTCCCAATTGATGGATACCCTCATCTATTTATCCTGCGACCTGCGCTGCGACCTTCAGC
>CAZGLO010000130.1:1452-6588 GCA_964526735.1 uncultured Chloroflexaceae bacterium
ACGACCTTCAGCACGACCTTCAGCACGACCTTCAGCACGACCTTCAGCACGACCTTCAGCACGACCTCCCCCGCTCTCCCCTTGAGTCATCTTCCTCCCTCTCCATTCGCCCGGCCACCGCGGCAGATGCAGATGCGGTGGCGGCGGTGGCGGCGGGAGCCTTCCAAAACTACACCAGCCATTATCACGCAGATGCGCGCCTTGACCAAGCAACCTGCGATGCGGTCTACGTATCGTGGGCAGAGCGGGCGTGTTGCGATCCGGCGGTGGCGGAGGTGGTGCTTGTTGCCGAGTGGGAAGGGCAGATTGCGGGGTTTGGGGTGCTTTCCCGCCCCGACCCGCACACCGGCGATGGTCGGCTGTATGGGGTTGCGCCTGCATTTCACCGCAAAGGCATCTACCGCGCCTTGATGGTTCACAGCCAAGAGTGGTTTCGGGCGCACGGCTGTACACATATGCTCTACTCTACCCAAATCACCAATTATGTGGCACAACATCAGTGTATTCGCTTAGGGTTCACGATGAGCCACGCCTACTATACCTTCCACAGGTGGTTCGATGAAGATTCCCTTCAATAAGCCGTGGCTCAATGGCAAGGAGCTGTATTACATTGCCACGGTTATCCAGGCGGGGCACGCTTCTGGCGATGGCCCCTACACGAAGAAGTGCCAAGCGCTGCTTGAGCGGGAGCTTGGGGTGCCCAAGGTGCTCCTGACGACCTCGTGCACCGACGCGCTTGAGATGGCCGCGCTCCTGCTCGATATCGAGGCGGGGGATGAGGTGATTGTGCCTTCATTTACCTTCGTTTCGACGGCGAATGCCTTTGTGCTGCGGGGAGCGCGCCCTCTTTTTGCCGATATCCGCCCTGATACCTTCAACCTTGATGAGACGCAGGTGGAGCAGCTTATCACGCCGCGCACAAAAGCGATTGTGCCGGTGCATTATGCGGGGGTGGGCTGCGAAATGGACGCGTTGATGGAGATCGCGGGCCGGTATGGCATTGCGGTGGTGGAGGATAATGCGCACGGCTTGTTTGCGCGTTATAAAGGTAGAAATTTGGGGACATTTGGCGCATTGGCGACGCAAAGTTTCCACGAAACCAAGAATATAACGTGTGGCGAGGGCGGCGCATTGCTCATCAACGACCCGCAATATATTGAGCGGGCAGAGATTTTGCGCGAAAAGGGTACCAATCGTAGTCGTTTTTTCCGCGGGCAGGTCGATAAATATACGTGGGTTGATGTGGGGTCGAGTTTTTTGCCCTCCGACATCCTTGCGGCCTTTCTCTATGCCCAGCTTGAAGCACGAGAGCAGATCCAAGCGATGCGGCGGCGGGTGTGGGAGTATTACGCGACGCATTTGGCTTCGTGGGCGGGCGAACACGGCGTGCAATTACCCGCCGCCCCCGCCTACTGCGAACATCCTTCGCATATGTTTGCCTTGCTGATGCCCTCATACGACCAGCGGCAAGCCCTCATCGCCCATCTGAAACAACGTGGCATCTTAAGTGTCTTCCACTATCTGCCGTTGCACCTCTCCGATATGGGGAAGCACTTTGGTGGACAGGTGGGCGATTGCCCCGTGACCGAAGATGTGAGCGACCGGCTCGTGCGCTTGCCCTTCTACAATGAGCTGCAGGAAGAGGAGCAGGCCGAGGTGGTAGAGGCGATACGAACGTGGAGGGCATAAGGTGAAACAGCTTGTTGATTGGCTTGTGAGCTATGCGGTGGTGTATGATGCAGTGCAATATCTGGTTGGCGCGCAACAGGTTAGGCAACTCATCGCGGTGCAGGCGTCCCGCCTCCCCCGCCCGCGGCGTGTGCTTGATGTGGGCGGCGGGACGGGGGTGATGCGTGGTATATGGCCCACTGATGCGATGTATGTCTCGCTTGATGTCGATACACAGAAGTTGTCTGGGTTTCGGCAGAAGTTTCCAGATGATGGTGTGATGCTGGCGGATGGAACGGCCATTCCTGTGCTGGATGAGACTTTTGATGTGGTAATTATGACGTTTGTCACGCACCACCTAGACGACGCGGCCCTCCACCGCGCCCTGCACGAGATTGAGCGCGTGCTCAAGAGCGGGGGCAGTTTGCTGGTCGTCGACCCGGTATGGGTGGCGAGCCGGTGGCGGGGGAGATTGCTGTGGCGGTATGATCAGGGCAGCTACCCGCGTACTGCTGAACGCCTCCAATCGCTCATTTCGCAGATATTCCCGCTCAAATCAGTCGAAACCTTTGCCGTTCATCACGCCTATGCGTGCTATTGGGGGGAAAAGCGGGTATGACTACCCTACAACCACTATTCGTCCGTATGTGGGCCTCTACAAAATGGCCCCGATATGCGCTCACTACGGCTCTTGCTATTCTCCCCTGGCTTCTACTCCTCATTTCGGCCCCGTACGGCTTCGATCTCACCGATGAGTCGTTCTACCTGCTCAGCTATGCCCATCCCAAAGACATTACCGCCACCTTCTCGATGTTTCACTTTGTCGGCAAGCCGCTGTATGACCTGAGTGGCGGCGATATCGCGACAATGCGGGTATTGGGAATAGTCTTGTGGCTGGTGATAGCCACCGCCACCGCCTGGACGACACTTGGGTTTGTGGCGCGGCGGTGCGGCATTGAGCCGTTTGGGCGGTGGGAGCGGGCGTGGTTGGCATTAGTGCCGGTGGCGGGGGGGACGATTTACTATCGCCTATGGCTCGTGACGCCAAGCTACAACCTCTTTGCCTTGATGGGGCTCTCACTGTTTTGGATGGGATTTCTGTGGTGGGTTGAGCCACTTCACGCTGATCGGCAGGCGTGGCGGCGGTATGTGGGGGCGGGGGTATTTGGCTTTGCGGCGGCGATTGTGTTTTGGTCGAAGGCCACCTCCGCAGCGGTACTACCCGTATTCCCCTTGGCCGCATTGCTGATTGAGCGGCGGCGCTGGCGAGAGTTGCTCTCCCCACCGACGCTGGTGTGGGGCGGGGTGGGGTTTGCGGCAAGCTTTGGGCTGCCGGTCTTCTATGGGCTGTCCATCTCCGAGGTGGTGGAGACGCTGCAGCGGGGGGTGGAGTATCAGCGGCTGATGAAACCCGCCGAATATGGCTCTCTCAAGATAACCTTAGTAGCAACTTTAAAGCGGGTATATTATGCTTTGAGTCATTTTATCAAGCATCGCCATTACCCCTTCGGTGATTTGTTCTTTGTTTGGCTCATCCCGCCGGTCGCGGCGGTGATAGCCGCACGGTGGCTGCGCAATGGGGTGTGGTGGGCGATAGGTGGCTTGATGGCGGGGTGGCTACTCAACCTCGCCGTGGTGACGTGGGAGTTTCGGGTAGATCTCGGCAATTGGGTTGTCAACCTCGCCTGTGTCTCTATCCTGTTCTTGTGGGCAGGGTGTTTTGTGCAGCACAACCGTCCCCTCTGTATCGCCCGCTTTGGGGTGGTATGGGCCTTGCCGGTGTTTGTGTTGGGAGGGGCATTTGTCTTTGGCACCAATAATCCCTACCTTGTCAAGTTTGGCGAGGGGAGTTATTTCAGTCTATTGGCGATTGCGGTCTTGCTCCTCGTCCTGCGGGAGAAGCCGGTGGCGGCGGCGATGCGGCGGGTGGCTCTTCCCGCCATCCTGCTGGCCATCATCTACATTACCTATGTTAGCTCGCTGACGCCCTACCGCCAAAGCGAACCCGTGTGGGCGATGGATGACCATCTTTCCATCCGCGGCGGCACGCAAACGGTCATTGTTGATGAGGAGATGGCGCGGTATGTGGGCAGGATACAGTTGATGGCAGCGATCGGTGGCTTTGAACCAAATACGCCCTTCATCGATATGACGGGTCGTCCGGGGGCGTCGTATGTGCTGGGCGGGCGGCCGTATGGCTTTCCGTGGTTGTTGGGCGGGTACCCCGGCTCCAACCCCGCCGCCGTCTACATCCTGCAGCAGTGGGAACCGCGCCACCTCGAAGATGCGTGGATCTTGACAGTGGCGGAGAATGGCGGACGTCCACTTTCGCTGTCGATATTGGGTAAGGTAGGGGTGGCCTTCCCCGATGGCTATACGCCGATTGGAGCGCTCCCCTATCCCAGTAGCTCCGACCAATTTGTGGCAGTTGAACGCAATCGCGGCGCGACAGAACTACACACGCTCTGGAAGCCCAAACCATAACCGCCACCCCCCGCGGCGTTGAGGGCGGGGATGTGGGTAGAGAAGAAGGCGGGGGGCGAGGAGAAGGAACATTCACCTTACCCCCTGCCACAAATGTGGTTTACACATTACCACGGCCACATCATAGCATCAACGTTCGTTCTTTACAAGCGGGAGGAAGAGCATATGTGGAACCGAGACATCCCCCTGCCCGCCGTAGACATCCACATTTGCCTGCCGACTGATATCCCCTCCGCCCGCATCGTAGAGGTGTGCACCGCCCACATCGACCCACGCATTGGCGGGGTTGGGGTTGGGGGGCAGGGTAAACCTCACCGTCGCTAATGTGCCCACGTCGTTTGCCAGATTTGCCAGAGAAACATTGGCGGCGGGGGGGAGGGGCAATGCTGGTGCCCACGCAGCCACCGCCCACACCTCGCCCGTACCTGCCACCCGCGCGGCATAGGAGTAGACGCCGGTTGCGGCAATAGAATCGCCCACCTCAAAGCGTTGGAAGGTGAGGTCGGAGCCGTGGCGGATGAACAGATGCGCCCCCGCAATCGTGATGCCGGATGTGGGCGAGAGCGCCGCGGCAGTGATAGGCACATCGATGGTCGTGGCCCCCTCTGGCACCTCACTCACCTGCGGCTCAATGCGCACCGTGCCGGTCATCTCCCCCGGCAGCAACATCTCTGGCCATCTCCCCGCCTGCACATAGCCAAACACCCGCGCACTATCTCCCACCGACAGCTCGCCATCAAAGGTCACATCGCCCGCGCTCCACTCTTGAACCGCCGGTGCTTCGCTCTCGATGGCGAGGCGGAGGAGGCGTTGCGCATCGCCCGCATTGATGCTCCCATCGCCAGTCGCGTCGCCCCGCTGGTACACCCCGTCGGTATCGACCATCACCGTGCCATTGCTCCACTCAAGCGGAATATCCTGCGTTGGCCGGCGCACGTCTCGCAGCCGGACGGGATGGGAGACCGTCTCCGTCAGCCGCAGGAA
>CAZGLO010000131.1:0-1224 GCA_964526735.1 uncultured Chloroflexaceae bacterium
TAGGCCAGATAGGCCAGATAGGCCAGATAGGCCAGATAGGCCAGATAGGCCAGATAGGCCAACCCACACCATACGAGAGCCATCTCAGCCAATACAACCGACACAACCAAATCAACCATAAATGTGCCATTAAACCTATGATATGATAGAAACATCCTGCTAGGGAAGCACTCCTAGCACCTTTTTCCAGAAAGATGTATACGAAAGAGAAGAACTAGAATGTATCGTGGAGGAAAAAACCTCTATGAAGGATAGGGGTGTCGTGACAATTGCCACTGGATATGTGCATGCTATCCAATCTACCGTCGCATCTACCGTCGCATCTACCGTCGCACGGGCTGTACGAACCAGCGTAATGGCCATCTGTATCGCCCTGGCCGCAATAGGGGGCATACTCAGCACAGCGGGGTGCGGAAACCAAACCGCCGACAGTGCCGCCCCGCCCGCCGATACGGCAACCATGATGCAGGAGACGGCCCAAGCCGAAGCAACTACGTGTGCCAACACCCTCGCAACCGAAACCACACTCCGTGAGACCGCCGAAGCCAAGGCGCAATCGGAGTCGAATGCCCGTGCCATGGGGACGATCCGTGCCGAGGCGCAATCGCTCGCCTTCACCGCCCGCGAACTGCGCAATGCCCCCGAAACCGCGCTCTTGCTTGCCTACGAGGCAGTCGTGCGTGATTACAGCATCGTGACCGAGCAAGCCCTGCGCGATATTCTCAACCGCCCCACCTGGACGCCTATCCCGCTCAATGAGCATACCGACCGCGTATGGGCGGTGGCGTTCAGCCCAGATGGCCAATTTGTCGCCACGGCATCGAACGACCACACCGTCAAAGTCTGGACGCGGGAGGGGCTGGTCGTCGCGACGCTTGAAGGCCATACCGACGCCATCCGCAGCATCGAGTTTAGCCCCGACGGCGAGTATCTTGTGACGGGGTCGTCCGACAACACCGCCCGCGTTTGGCAGCGCAATGGGCTTGCCGTCTCTACGCTCTCTGGCCACACAAGCACCGTGTGGAGCGCACACTTTAGCCCCGATGGTCAACGCATTGTCACCGCATCAAACGACAACACCGCCAAAGTTTGGTCGCCGGATGGCACGCTCGCTACGACACTCGAAGGCCATACCGCGCGGCTGTGGAGTGCCCGCTTCAGCCCCGACAGCCAACGCATCATCACCGCATCATCGGATGATTCGGCAATCGTGTGGAGTGTCTG
>CAZGLO010000131.1:1234-2719 GCA_964526735.1 uncultured Chloroflexaceae bacterium
CTGGGGCGGCGCACCAATAACGACCCTCGACGACCATACCAGCGATGTGTGGTATGCCGCCTTCAGCCCCGACGGCCAACGCATCATTACCGGCGAACGCAATGGGACAATCCATATCTGGAATGCGTGGAGCAACAATGAAGAAGGACGAGTTGGCGGGTTTGAAGATGAGGTATGGGATATCGAGATGCGCGCCGATGGCCAACGCTTCTTGGCGGCGTCAGAAGATAACACCACCAAAATCTTCGATCCGGCAGGGGTGATTATCCAGGAATTTCCCGGCTACCGTGGGAGTTTCCATCCCGACGGCAACCACATTGTCACGGCATCGAATGACCACACCATACGGCTGTGGAGTATGGACGGCCAAGCCCAAGCCACCCTGCAAACCAATGGCGAACGTATCCGCACACTCCAAACCAGCCCCAACGGCCACCGGCTCATCACCACGAGCGAAGACTCATCGATGGTGCAGCTCTGGAAACCCATCCATCATCCTTTGCCGGTGCTGCAGGGCCACGAAAAAGGGCTACTCGACGCGCTCTACAGCCCCGACGGCACCCTCATCGCCACCGCCAGCAGCGATACCACCGCGCGCATTTGGCGCGCAGCCGATGGCGCGCCGGTCGCGACGATTAGCGGCCACACGGCTCCCGTCCGCGATATCGCTTTTAGCTCCGATGGTCAATTGCTTGCCACGGCGTCTGATGACAAGATTGCCGCGATTTGGAATCTGCAGGGCGAGATGCAGACCTCGTTGGAGGGGCATAACGATGGGGTGACGAGTATCGACTTCCGGCCAGACGGTCAACAACTTGTCACCGGCTGTAAAGATAACGCCGCCGCACTCTGGGCGCTCGACGGGACACTGCAAAAGACGCTGCTTGGCCACAAAGGCTCCGTCCTCAAGGTAGCCTACAGCCCCGATGGCCAACATCTGGTCACCGCCTCGGCAGATAAAACCGCACGAGTGTGGGATATCTACGGCAATGCGGGCGCAGTCCTGAGCGGCCACAGCGATGCGGTGGTACATGCCGCCTTCAGCGCCGATGGGCAGTATATCGCAACCGCATCGGCAGATACGACCGCTCGCATCTGGAAGCTCGATGGGACACACGTCGCGACATTGGCGGGGCATAAGATGCGGGTGAATGAGGCGGTGTTTAGCCCTAACAATCAGCACGTTGTCACCGCATCGCACGATAAGACAGTACGAATATGGGATATGGACGGGGTCACAACAGCAACGATGTATGGGCATACCGGCCCAGTGTGGCATGTGGCCGTCAGCCCCGACAGCCAGCGCATTGTCAGCGCATCATTTGATGGAACAGCACGATTGTGGTATATGGATGGCCGCCCACAAGCCACCCTCACCGCACACACCGCACCAGTGCAGCAGGCGAGCTTTAGCCCCGATGGCCAACGTATCGTCACCGCATCGGACGACTTCCGGGCAATACAGCATCTGGTTAATATTGACGA
>CAZGLO010000131.1:2811-6487 GCA_964526735.1 uncultured Chloroflexaceae bacterium
CCACCAACCTTGAGCTGGCAACACAAGCCGTGATTTGGGATGGGTTTTTGCCCCAACTTCTCCACGTGCTCTCTGCTCTTCCTGTCCACCTGCCTGTCCATCTGCGTGTCCATCGCGTGTCGTTGCACTGAAGTCCTCTTATCACCAATGTAGGAGATGGCGCACTCTCCTACGTTCGTGATAAGGGGTCTCTATCTATACAAGAGCTATATTACCCACCGTTCCTGATAAGGTGTCGCTCCCTACACCCCCTCATTCCGAGATGATTTGGGGCCGTGCGGGCTATCCGGGCTATCCGGGTTATCCGGGCTATCCGATTCATTGGGTGGATTGTCGGGCGATTGGGTAGACGGGCTGTCGGGCGATTGGGTAGACGGGCTGTCGGATGGACAATCAGACAATTCATTATCTGGCATAATAGGGATATCGCCATCTAACGTTTTAGGTGGCTCTTGTTTTAATAATTCCTTCGGGTAATATTTGGCGATGCACTCGCGGAGCGTTTCGAGCAAACTGGCCGGCCCTTCCTTATGAAAGATACAATCTTCTTTAATCAAATAGCCATCGGCTCCAAGAGCAAGTGCTTGGTCGAGATCAGTCATCCGATCAAGGCTGGTGATCATCACGACGGGGATGGATTGGGTGGAAGCGGCGTGCTTTAAGAGCGAAAGTACCCGAAATCCATCAACCCCTGGCAAGTTAATATCAAGTACAATGAGATGTGGATGAATGTCACACGCCATATGCCATCCTTCGGCTCCATCGCGTGCGAGCGACACCTGGTATCCAGCGCGTTCGAGCAAGAGCTTGAGGTAGAGCGACTGGCTCCGGCTATCTTCTATAATTAGCACTGAGTAATTCATCATGTTGCCCCGTACATATAAAATGGTTATCAATATACTAGCATATTTATGACAGCACCGAAGACACTCACCCACACCCACTGTCTAGACGATACATCAGAGTGGCACAAGATAAGGAACCCAACGCTTATGGATAGAGGCATAGATGCTTTCTCGGAAGAACACTTCTTGGTAGACTTCGCAAGTCGCATAGCTCAAGCCGAGGTAGACCTCCACAGCCTACACCCATCGCTGGCGGGAGGGCCATCGACCTCATCCGCCACTGGCCCTCAGCCTCAGGCGAGCACCAACGAAGAGATGGCTGAGATGGCCAGCAATGATGCAGACCAATGGTCATCACCAATCTTTGACAAAATGAAAGAAGCCCTGCAAACCACCACCGAACGCTGTCATCATCTGCTCCACCGAATGAACGTCATTGCGGTCGATATGGCTCCCGACGGGACGATCCTCTTTGCCAACGAAGCGCTGCTTTCGCTGCTGGGCTACACGGCCAACGAATTGCAAGGGGCAAATTGGTGGACGCTGTGCTTTCCGCTGAGCGGCTGGCAAGCCACAAGCTGTCCCGAAGAGCACCAAACCCTGCAACACTCCTTCCGCACCAGCGAAATCGGTCAGTGCGAAGTGTCGCTGCGCACTTCTAACAATCGTACCGTCTATATGGAGCTAAGCACGACCAACCACTACGATGACAACGGCAAGCTCCAGCGCATCTTAGCGTTCGGCGTCAACATTACCAAGCGCAAGCAGACAGAGCAAGCGCTCTGCGACAGCGAACTGAAGTTTCGCCAGTTTTTTGAGCAGTCGTGGGAAGGGATGTTCTTCACTGACAAGCACGGCATTATTACGGAGTGGAATAGCGGGGCAGAGCAGATCTACGGCTGCAAACGCGGCGATATGGTCGGCAGCCCCCTGTGGGATGCGATGTTTTCTGTCGCGCCCAAAGAACGCCAAACCCCGCTCGTCTACCAAAAGACCAAAGAACACATTTTGTCATTTTTCCGCACGGGCGTCCCGCCTGCCCTCGACCGCTGGATTGGTGATACGATCTACCGCCCGGACGGCACGCACCGCACGGTTCAATTTCTGTGTTTCCCCATCACTGTCCGCGGAATACTGTTGTTGGGCTGTATCACGCACGATTCGTCCGACCGCAAATATATGGAAGACGCGCTGCGGCAGAGCAATGCCCGCTACCGCGCCGTGATTGAAGACCAAACCGAGCTGATTTGCCGCTTCCACCGCAATGGCGTGCTCACTTTCGTCAACGAGGCCTACTGCCGCTTCTTCGACAAGCCGTGCAGCGAGATTATGGGGCGCACGATGCTCTCGTTTATGCGGATGGAGGAGGCGGAAGCCTTCCGCGCCCACGCCACGTCATTGACCCCCGACGCGCCGGTGGGCTATATGGAGCAAGAGATCGTTGGCGAGGATGGCACAGTCCGCTGGCTGCAATGGACAAACCGCGCCATCTTCAATGAGAACGACGAACTGATCGAGTATCAAAGCGTGGGGCGGGAGATTACTGAATGGAAACGCGCCCAACAGGAACGCGAACGGCTGCTGGAGCGCGTCCAACACTCAACCAACCTGCTGCAGTCGCTCATCGACGCCACGCCAGACTGGATCTTCATCAAGGCGCGCGACCTGCGCTACACGCTGGTCAACAAAGGGATGGCCGATGCGCTGAAGATGACGCCGGACGAGGTGCAGGGCAAGACCGATGAAGAGTTGGGGATCCCCGACACCTTCCTCTACGGCGATATGGAGCGCGGCATCCGCGGGCATATCTACGACGATAAGACGATCTTTAAGACGGGCGAACCGATCCACAACTCCTACGACCCAATGCCGTTTGGCGACGGGTTGGTGCATATCTTCGACACGCGCAAGATCCCCCTTCGCGACGCCGAAGACAACCTGATCGGCATTGTGGGCATCTCGCGGGATGTCACCGAACACAAAAAGCTGGAAGAAGCATTGCGCAAGAGCGAGGAGCGGTTCCGGCTCTTGATGGAACACGCGCCAGATATTATCTACCGCTACCGGCTCAACCCGACGTTCTGCTTTGAGTATATCAGCCCATCAGTGACACGGATTATGGGCTACACGCCAGAGGAATATTACGCCGACCCCTACATCCACCTACGTGCCTTTCACCCCGACAACCGCATTTTGAGCCAAGATAAACACAGCCATTCTAGTGTTTCCGAACCACTTATTTTACACTTTGTGCGCAAGGATGGCCGTGATGTCTGGATTGAGCAGCGCAACTGGTCGATTATCGATGACGAGGGAAATCTGATTGCGATTGAGGGCATTTCGCGGGATATTACCGAAAAGCGCTATGCCGAAAAAGCCTTGCGTGATAGCGAAGAACGCTACCGGCTGATGGCAGAGAACGTTTCGGATATGATTTCGCGGATTGCGCCCAATGGGACATTTCGCTACGCCTCGCCCGCCTGCGAGATGCTGCTGGGCTACACGCCAGAGGAGATGATTGGCCGCCACTGCTACAATCTCTTCTCGCCAGAGCAATTGGCCATCCTGCGTGCGCCCGCCACCCACAGCAAGAGCAAAGATTCGATGGTGGTGAGCTACCAGACCCAGCGCAAAGATGGCCAGATTATTTGGCTCGAGACCACCAGCCGCGTGATCCGCGACCCAGACACCGGCCTTGTCTCTGAAATCATCGCCGTCTCGCGGGATATCACCGAGCGCAAGCGGGCAGAAGAAGAACTTGAACGCGCGCGGCAGACCGCCGAAGACGCCACCCGCGCCAAATCCAACTTCCCCGCGGGGAAGTTGGATTT
>CAZGLO010000132.1:0-720 GCA_964526735.1 uncultured Chloroflexaceae bacterium
CCACCGCTGAAAGCGGGTGGGTTTCCCGCCCTGAAGGGTAAACATCTATGAACGATGCCGCAACACGATATCAGCTGCAGTTATGTCTCTCCAAGGGAGATCTCTCGCTCACAGAGCGCCGTATAGACCCCATTCCACTCAGTGAGCGTCAAGGTTTCTGCCCGCCGGTCGGGCGACACTCCTGCTTCTTGCAGTGCGGCGACGGCTGTCTCACGTGGTATCTTCACGCCCAAGGCGGCAAGCCCACCGGGGAGACTATTAGAGAGTTTCTTGCGTGGCTGCAAAAACCCTGCTTTCATCACCCGAAAGAACGTATGCTCATCATCGCACGTCACCGCAGGTGTTTCCCGCACCCACAGCCGCAGCAGGGCAGAATCAACCGCGGGCGGCGGGACAAAGTGTTTTGCCCCAACGCGGGAGACAATCTCTGGCTGGGCGTACATCTGGATTGCGTGGGCGAGCATATTGTAGTTTCCGGGGGCCGCCACGATACGCTGTGCGACTTCCCACTGCACCAGCACGACCATCAACGATGGACGGCGGGGCGAATGCTCGAGAAAATGCCGCAATACCGGCGAAGTAATCGCATATGGCAGGTTGGCCACAACTTTGTACGGATGATTGAGCGTGGTGGTGTGTTGCAAGATAGCCGTCGGCGAAAGCGTGAGAATATCCCCTTGGATGACCGCGTGGTGGGCAGTATGGCGGGGGTGGGTGGTT
>CAZGLO010000132.1:730-6196 GCA_964526735.1 uncultured Chloroflexaceae bacterium
ACATTCTCTTCCTCTTGTCCGACCAGCACCGGGCCGATGCCCTGGGTTGTGCGGGACACGCCCACGTCAAGACGCCTAACCCAGGGCCGACTTCTATCACCACATCATCCCGGGCGAGGTCAGCCGCCTCAACAATCTGCTCTAAAATGTGGGCGTTGGTCAGAAAATTCTGCCCCATCCCGCGGGTTGGGCGAACTTGAAGCGTTCGGAGGGCAGAGCGGACATATGTTGGAGAAACAAAAGGGTTTGTGGGGTTCATGATATCTCATGGTAGTCACGATATTGGTACGGTGACTCGTATGGTTGTTCCTTTTCCGGGGGCCGAATCAACATCGACCGTTCCTCCGACCATCTTGGCACGTTCACCAAAATTTTGCAACCCAAACGATGCTCGTTTTTTGGCCGCCTTGCGCGCCTCTGCTGGATCAAACCCTTTCCCATTGTCCTGGACGCTTGCCTGGAAGATCTCGTCTTTGCGTTCAAGCCGTATCCATATTTGCTCAGCTTCAGAATACTTCAACGCATTATTCACCGATTCTTGGATGATATCGAAGAGGACACCAGATGCTTCGTGCTCAAGAGCCGTATCCACTTGGCCGCGCGTCTGGATGGTAATCTTCGTGTCGGTGCGCAGTTTGAGCTTTTCGGTATATTCAGCGAGCGCCGCGCGCAACCCTTCGGTCTCCAGGATGAGCGGGCGCAGCTCAAACAGCGTCATGCGCATCTCCCCATTGGCCACCTGCGCCAATTTGCCAAACTTATCCAGCTCCTCAATCAGCATCGATGGGTCATGTTGCGCCACCTTCTTGATGAATTCAGCATTCATCGCGATTTGCGCCACTTTTTGCGTTGGCCCGTCGTGCAGCTTGCTGGCGATCTGGTCGCGCACTTCCTTCTCTTTGGAGAGAAGTTTGGTGTTGCCCTGCTTGAGGTCGAAGGCCATTTGGGCATTGTAGATCGCCACAATCGCATAGTTGGCCATCGCTCCCAGAAGCTCAAGGTGTTCTTCTGTGTAACCATCCGGCTCTTCGCTGGCGATCAAGAGCATCCCGAAGGTGGTCACCTTCATCCGCAATGGCACCACACACGCCGATTGGCACGACTCTAGCGACCCAATCGCCCCTAACTCAGGGTAGTCGGCTACAGATCCGATCAGGCGGGGAGTCGATTCTGGGAGCAGCATCTCGGACAAAATCCCCTCCTCGACCGCGATAACCGTTCCCAATTCACCCGGGTTGGAGGGGGAAATTTCCTCAATGCGGATCTCTTTGGGGCGGCCAGTCGAGAAGAGCACCACCCCCACATCCATCGGCATCAAGTTGCTTGTCTTTCCGAGGATGGTATCAAGAATGTGTTTGTGGTTGACTTTCTTGGCAAGCTCCGCAGAAACCTCCGCAAAGACGTGCATACGTTCGCGGTAGCGTTCGGTTTCTTCGAGTGCCGCCTCTTGCTGGGCTTGCGCCTCGATGATATGCCGCCGATTGCTGCTGCTCCAATGCTCTACCAAGCTACTTATCAGCCACGGCACGGTTATTAAGATACCCACGTGCATCCCAAGCGTCGTGTAGTCATGAAGAGTAGTTTGCCCGCCCTCTACCAAGTAAGGCCCAACAAAAAAGACGGCACTATAGAGCACCGCCACGCCCAACCCCACCAGTAGGCTGTTGAGAGGCTTTTGTTGGACAGCCCCTGCAGCGATTGGAGCAAAATAAAGAGGGAGAAAGAGCGCGTGTTCCTTGCTAAGGAGTGCGAACACAAGAAAAAAAACAACGTCGAGAAGGTAAGATTGCTTCAGGAAGGGGGCCAGGGGGGGGATAAAAAGAGCAATGCTCATACAGAGCGTAAAAATGCCATATCCCAATACTCCCAACACGATGGGAGCGGTCGAAAGGGTGATCGGCCAGATGGTAAGCTGTTGTTGCTGTATCAAAGGCCACACCACAATGGCAAGAAGGGCTAACAGAAGCCAACGGAACAGGGTATAGAGCCGTTCACCGCCCGTCTCTTGCCAAAACTCACGGTAGGGCCGCTTGCTTTTGGTGATATTCTTCTGGTTGATAGCGGTTGTCGTTGCCATGGTGCTATCCTCATCACAAATTATGAGCCAATAACGTATTCTCCTCTCTAATAAACGAAAAAATCTGCGGTGTTTGGCTTATTCCGCACCCATCGAATTAAGCGCAGGGGACTGCCGTCTTTAGGCGGCAGGGGAATGCGCCCTCCTCCTTTTGTGCTAAGGTTATGCAGTTGATATTTATCGAACAGTGCGGTATCATAAACATATTACGGCTCGGATCGAGCCTTCAGGACGAAACGTGCGCCAATAGGCGGAGCGTGTCCTGAGAAGCTGTCTGCTTTAGCTGACAGAGTGATCACCTATACACCTTATCCTCCGTGGTACTCGGTAGAAAAAGCCTGCTCACGTGGTCGTGTGCAGGCCTCCATTCGGTTATTACCACTGTATTACCACTGTCCGACATAGCAAGACTGTGTTTTCATTGTGGCTAGTTGGTGGCTAGTGGTGGCTAGAGCGTCTTCAGCACGTCAACCGTCTTGCGAACCGCGTCGGCGGATGTTTGCACGGCGGCGCGCTCCTCATCGTTGAGCGGCAGTTCGATGATACGCTCTACCCCGTTGGCCCCCAGCACGATGGGGACGCCAAAGTAGATGTCATTCTGGCCATACTCGCCCTCAAGGTAGGCCGCGCACGGCAATACCCGTTTCTTGTCGCGCAACACCGCCTCTACCATTTGGGCCGTGGCGGCGGAGGGGGCATAGTAGGCGCTTCCCGTCTTCAGCAGATTGACAATCTCGCCACCGCCTTTGCGGGCACGCTGCACGATGGCATCAAGGCGATCCTGCGGGATAAACTCGCTCACTGGAATACCGGCAATCGTGGAGAAGCGCGGCAAGGGCACCATCTCGTCGCCGTGGCCGCCCAACAGCATCGCCTGCACATCCTCAACGGAAACACCGACTTCTTGGGCGATAAAGGTGCGGTAGCGGGCACTGTCAAGCACACCGGCCTGCCCAAGGACGCGGTTTTTGGGGAAGCCACTCGTCTGGCGTGCCACATAGGTCATCGCATCGAGTGGGTTGTTGACCATGATGATGACAGCATTGGGGGAGAGAGGGGCCGCCTGGCTGATGCAGTCGCGGGTAATGTTTGCGTTGGTCTTGATGAGGTCTTCGCGGCTCATCCCCGGTTTGCGGGGCGCGCCCGACGTGACTACAATCACGTCCGAGTTGGCCGTATCGGCATAGTCACACGTCCCGACGATATTGGCATCAAACCCTTCGATGGGGCCAGACTCAAGCAGGTCAAGCCCTTTGCCTTGGGGTATACCGTCAGTAATGTCGAGCAGGACGAGGTCACCAAGTTCTTTCGCTGCGAGCCAATGGGCCGTCGTTGACCCAACAAAACCAGCACCGATGATAGAGATTTTGTTTCTCATAAGCTCCTTTTTCAGCTATGGGAAGGGTACCCTTCCGAGTATTACTACCACATCGTAGCAATGATATTGTAGCATATGTTCACCATTGCAGAGTCTCTGATGCTTTTTGCCGTGCAGCTGTTAAGGATTGGGAAGGTGTTGGAAGCTATTGGGAGGTTATCGTTGTGCCTTCGCCCGCACTTTCGCCAGGACATGGGCAAGGTCGGACGGCAGGGGTGAGGTAAACATCCGCCATGAGCCATCGGACGGCAAACAAAACCCGAGTTGGTATGCATGGAGGAACTGCCGTTTGAGGCCAAAGGTCGCACGGGGTTTGCGCACGCCGTAGACCGTATCAGCGAGGACGGGGTGGTGTATTGATGTGCAGTGGACACGGATTTGATGCGTTCTGCCGGTCTCCAGCCGCACCTCCAACAGCGTATAGTCGCCAAGCTCCTCGGCAACGCGGTAATGTGTTCGTGCTTCGCGCCCGCCCGCCACGATAGCTTGCCGTTTACGGTCGGCGTGGTGGCGGCCAATGGGGGCGTCTATGGTGCCAGATTCCTGCTTGACCCGCCCCTCCACCAACGCAAGATAGCCCTTGTGCATGGTACGGGCTTTTTGCTGTTCGGAGAGGATGCGCATCGCACGGTCATTGCGCGCCACCACCAACAGGCCAGAGGTGTCTTGATCGAGGCGATGGACGATGCCTGGCCGCACGTCGTGGCCAATATGCATATCGGGGTAGTGATAGAGCAGTGCGTGAACGAGGGTGCCGGTGGCGTGGCCGGGCGCAGGGTGCACGACCATCCCCGCCTCCTTCTCCACCACGACCACGTCCTCATCCTCGTAGACCACCGTGAGCGGGATGTTTTCAGGCATAAGGTGAGAAGGCTGTGGCGGGGGGATGTGTACCACCACCACATCGCCATCGCGGACGGGTTGGCTTGGCTTGCATGGGAGGCCATTCACCGTCACCTGGCCATCTTTCATCAGGTTGGCGACGGATGAGCGTGAAAGCTCCTCAACCTCCGCCGCGATATAGCGGTCAAGCCGCTGTCCGGCCTGCGGGGGGAGGACGGTTAGGGTTGTCAAGGTTGGACATTGGTCTTCTTCATCGCCAATATCCGTGTCTCTATTGAAGTCGTTCGTAAGATTGCCCTCTTGATACTCATGGCACTCGCGGTACATATGCATGCTGTCTACGCTTGGTGATCGTGCGATTTGGAGGGGCTGGAGGGGGGTGTAGCGGGTATCTCGCGATGCAGCAGCTCGTGGAGTAGCTCTTCGTCCTGCGGCGATGCAACTTTTTGCTCTTCTTCGGTCGTCAGGATAAGGTAAAGCGCCAAAATAACCGCCCCCACCGATATCCCGCTATCAGCGACATTGAAGACCGGCCACCATCCTACCTGGATGAAGTCGATCACATACCCATACCGAATGCGGTCTATCGTATTGCCAAGCGCCCCGCCCAAAATCAACCCAATGCTGAGCTGCACGAAGAAGCTGCGGTTGGGAAGATAGACGATATAGGCATAGATAATGCCGATGCTGATGAGAATTGAAGTGATAGAAAAGATCGGAGAAAGACCCGAAAACAGGCTAAAAGCCACGCCGGTGTTTTGCGAGTAGACCAGGCGGAACCAATCGCCAATGAGCGGCTGAAACTTTAGGAGCGGCACCGGCCCCAACATCTGAACAATCCACTGCTTGGTTATCTGATCAGCGATGAACAGGGCCACGGCAATCACCACGGGCACAAGCCATCGGTTTCGAGAATGCGCTACCACCACATATGCTCCTGGGCGACGAAAAAAAGAATCAGACACCCACGGCAAACGCACGTGGGCCTATTCTGGCACAATGAGAGGCTCTTGATTGGCCAACATTGTAGCAGAACGTGTTTTTTGGCGCAACTGTGGGCAAGAATCCTCCCCCTCCCCGTTGATACAATACGCCCATGGAGAGAAAATTGGGTGTGTCAGCTACCCAGGGCTAAAGCACCTGGGCTTGTGCTCGCTCCTCCACCCGT
>CAZGLO010000133.1:0-6166 GCA_964526735.1 uncultured Chloroflexaceae bacterium
CCCACCGCTGAAAGCGGGTGGGTTTCCCGCCCTGAAGGGTAAACATCTATGAGTGCTCTCATGTCAATTTTTGGCGGTTTGTTCAATTGGCATGTGTCCTCATTCTCTTAAATGTATCGCCTATTATACTTACCGATGGCCGCAGGGTTGTTTGAGAGGATACATCAGCTATGCCGAATGAAAAAAATACCAGAGCGCTCCAGGAGCGGCTCAAAACGCACCGCCGCGTCCTGAGCGAATTGTTGGAGCAACGGGCAATGATGGGAATCTATGCGCCTCCTATGGTCGCTATCCAAATAGATCGAGCACGTAAAGATATTCGGCAGGTAAAAGACTCGCTCAGAAAGTTGGGAGTGACGGTTGAGGATCATCCCGACGATTTCGACGAGGATGAGGAGGATGAGGAGGATGACAGTGGCGATGAACCATCCCCCGCCGCTACTTCCACCGCCGCCCCTGCCTCTCAATCTATCGCCACGCTTGACATCTACCTATCCGACCGCGCCGACAGCACTAATCCAGAGCAAGACATCTCCACCTACGGCATCCGGGTAGAGTATGAGATTCCGAGCCACTTGACACGGCCATCCCCATACCATGGCACTGCCACCATCAACTGGCAAACCTTGCGCTCCTTAGAGATTCGGCCAGAGGACTACGGCAAACACATCTGCGATATGCTCCTCAACGAGGAAGGGGCACGGGAGAAGGTGCGCGACGCGATACGCGACTCTCTGCAGGCGGGCAATGCATTGCGGATGCAGCTTTCTGCTGCGAAAGAGTGCTCGGAAGTGCACACAATCGCTTGGGAGATGCTTGCCCACCCGCTTGAAGATACATCCTACACGCCTCTGCTTGCGAATGAGCGTTTGTTGTTCTCCCGCTTCATCCACAGCGATGAGCAGCGCGATATGTCGTGGGATAATACGGTTCCCTGCGATGCCGTGCGGGCATTAGTGGTCATCTCCAATCCAAAGGATGTCGGCGAATACGAAGGTCTTCATCCGATAGACGTTCAGAGGGAAAAGGACATCGTACAGAAGGCGCTTGGCGCGGGTGCTAGGCCGACGGTGGTGGGGGAAGAAGAGCCTGCGACACTCAACAATATCATTTCCCACCTCCGCGATGGCTATCATATGCTCTACATCGTGGCGCACGGGAAAATTATCGAGGAAATAGCACGTCTGTGGCTTCAAAATGAAGAGGGAGAATCCGCTCCTACATCAGTGGAGAAATTCATAGCACGGATGACTAGTCTGGAGCGATTCCCTAACCTGATTGTCCTCTCATCCTGCGAGAGCGCCGGACAGGGCTATACAAACAATACTGATGCTCGTCAAGCTCCCCACGACGCACATCTCGCCTTTGGGCCGCGTCTCGCCGCCAAAGGGGTACCGGCGGTGTTGGCGATGAACGGCTCTATCTCTATGGAGACCGCAAACTTGTTCTTTCAGACCTTCTTCCAAGAGCTGCGACGGGATGGGACGGTTGACCGGGCGGCGGCAGCGGCGCGCAGTACGGTGCGAGAGCGGCGCGATTGGTGGATGTTTACGCTGTTCCTGAGCCTGAAGGATGGTCGGATTTGCTCAGGGGCGGAGGGAAGGAGTGAGACAAAACCCAAATCAACGCCTCCGACACCCGAACCAACCCCTGGACAAGGAAAATCTATGTCTCAATCGCTTCCTTCTGACTTTCCAAATCGGTTGTTCGAAATTCTGATAGATATACCAGCACTGGATGATTATAACGCACGCACATTTCTCCTTGAGAGAATTCCGCCAAATCCAATATCAACATTACCTCGGCAGCAAGCGAAGTTTACTGACTTACACACTATGGTGAGGTATGCCAAAGGATGGGGATGGATAGAATCGGCTAACGAGTTGGCGTTGGTCATCATAGCAAAGAATGCATTGGTGCCTGCTAAGGGTACTGGACACGAAAAAGAACTCAAAACCTTGCTTGCAAGCG
Organism: uncultured Chloroflexaceae bacterium; assembly: GCA_964526735.1. GTDB lineage: Bacteria > Chloroflexota > Chloroflexia > Chloroflexales > Chloroflexaceae > JAAUSY01. The sequence goes on from CAZGLO010000133.1 coordinate 1,972, forward strand.
CAGGAGTGGTATAATATGCGGCTGGCGTTTACAAGAAAGAAAGGAGAAGCGCGGTTTCCTCCACTGCCGTTAAAACGGCGTGGCTTCCACCGCGTAAGAGTCGGTGAACGAACAGCCGCGGGAGAAAGGAAGAAACGTGTGCTGTTGGCACGCCTTTGGGTACTCTTGAACACCTAGAAAGTGGCAGGAGAAGTGTGATTGAAGCTCATGGATTAACCAAGAGGTATGGCCATCATACCGCGATAGAAGATATCAGTTTTTCTGTGGAAAAGGGAGAGATTCTTGGCTTTCTTGGGCCAAACGGAGCCGGTAAAACCACGACCATGCGCATTCTGACGGGCTATCTCCCCCCCAACGAAGGAAACGCATCGATTGCTGGCCACGATATCCTCACCGACTCGCTCCGTGTACGTGAACATCTTGGCTATCTGCCGGAGAATGTCCCGCTCTACACGGAGATGACCGTTGCGGGCTACCTTGATTATATGGCCCGCCTCCGCCACCTCTCCGACCGGCGGCACGCCATCCAACGCGCGATGGAGTCGGTGCATATTGAAGATCGAGCCAATGTGCCGATTGGCAAGCTCTCCAAGGGCTACCGGCAGCGGGTTGGGTTGGCGCAAGCGCTGCTGCATGACCCACCCGTCCTCATCCTTGACGAACCGACGGTTGGGCTTGACCCCCGCCAAATCATCGAAGTGCGTGAGCTTATCCGGTCGCTTGGCGAAGAGCGCACGGTCATTTTGAGCACCCACATCTTGCCAGAAGTGAGCGAGCTGTGTGGGCGGGTGGTTATCCTCAACAACGGCCGGATGGTCGCGGTTGACACCCTAGATGCGCTCACCAAGCGGCTGCAGGCTGACGACTACCTCTACCTGAAAGTGACCAACGCACAGAATGGCGTTGAGGAGAAGATACGGTCGCTTGATGGCGTGGTCGATCTGCTGTCGAAAGGGCAAGGCCGCTTTGAAGTGCAGTGCGAGCCGGACAAGAATATCGGCCCGCGGTTGGCAAAGCTTGTCGTGGAGCAGGGTTGGGAGCTGCAAGAGCTGCGCGCGACGAGTTTGAGCATGGAAGAGATCTTCCTGAAGCTCACCGCCCATCAAGATGATGATGAGGACACACTAGACGAAGCAGACGATGACGTTGAGGAAGTGGACGAGACGGATGAGGTCGATGAAATGGAAGAGAGCGATAAAAATAACGAAGAGAACAGCAACAAGAAGCACAAAAACGGGTGATAATGCATATCTTGTGCCCGTTTGGACGTCCTGATTTGTATCGAGGAAGAGGAAGATCAAGTGTCCAAAGCATTAACAATTGCACAGCGTGAATTGGGCGCGTTTTTTGTTTCCCCCATCGCCTACGCCGTTTCTGCGGCATTCCTGCTGATTAGCGGGTATTTCTTTGCGATTATTTTGATCACATCGCGCCTGGCAACGCTTGAATATCTCTTTGGCAACATCAATATCACGCTTCTATTCATCACCCCGCTGCTGACCATGCGGCTCCTTGCCGATGAGCAGCGCACGGGGACGCTTGAAATCTTGTTGACGGCTCCCGTCCGCGATTGGGAGGTCGTGACAGGGAAATTTCTCGCGGCGCTGGGCCTTTTTGTGGTGATGCTCGCGTTTACCCTATACTACCCATTCCTGCTGTGGTACCTGGGCGGCAACCCTGATTTTGGCCCGATTATCAGCGGCTACCTGGGGATGATCCTCCTGGCAAGCGCGATGCTGGCCTTGGGGACACTCGCCTCGGCCCTGACCGAAAACCAGATCATCGCCGCCGTGATCGCCTTCGGGATGCTGTTGATTTTGTGGCTTCTTGAGGCGGTATCAGGCCTTGCAGCGGGTGCCACGTCGGTGTTCCAAGCATTGTCATTAAGCGCGCACTTCGGCGACTTCTCGCAAGGGGCCATCAACCTTGAAGATGTGGTCTACTACCTGAGTATGACCATCGGGGCGCTGTTTGTGGCGACGCGCGTGCTTGAGACGAGGAGGTACAACGCATGAGCAACGACAAGAACCTCTTGCAGCAGATGAGCGGGGCGCTCACAAGCCGCGGGACGCGGTTGGGAACCAACGCCACTATTATGACGATTGCGTTTCTTGGCATTTTGGTGCTGATTAACATCATTCTTATGCGCAATCACCAGCGTTGGGACTTGACGCAAACGGGCGAGTTTTCGCTCTCGCAGAAGACCGAGCAAATCATAGAAAACCTCGACCAAGAGGTGCGGGTGATTGGGTTTTTCGCCCCCAACGACCCCACAAGAGGCAAAGACGCCACCTCCAAGATGAAGGAGTATACAAGCCGCTCCGACATGATTTCCTATGAGGTGGTCGACCCCGATGCGAACCCCATGATCGCCCGCCAATATGGCATCACGAGCTACGGCATGATGGTGATTGAGAGCGGCGACCGCCAACAGCGCATCATCAACAGCGATGAGCAGTCGATCACGGGGGCCATCCTCAAAGTCACCCAAGAGCACCCCACGACGGTCTACTTCCTGACGGGGCACGAAGAGCGCTCTATTGAGGATACGCAGGTCAGTGGGTATGCCCGTGTGCGCAATGCGCTGGTAGAAGATAACTACGAGGTTGAGCCGATCAACCTGGTCATCTCAGAGACCATCCCGCTGGAGCGCTCTGTCCTCGTCGTGGCTGACCCGCTAGAGCGGCTGCAAAAGCGTGAACGGCGCGCCATCGGCAGCTATGTGGCGGGCGGGGGACGGCTATTGCTGATGAGCAACCCCGTCTCGCCAGAGCCGCTGGAAGAGATTATGGAGGCGGTGGGGCTTGAATGGAACGACGACGTGATTGTGGATCGGGGGTCTTCGGAGTTGGGTAATCCGGTCGCTCCGGCGATCACAGAATACCCCCCAAGCGCTATCACCAACGACATGAGCGGGATGGCGACGATCTTCCCCGACGTGCGCACTATCACCGAAGTGGATACCCCTCCCGACGGTGTGTCTATCACGCCATTCCTCAGCAGCAGCGAAGAGAGCCAAGCCGTGACCGATATCACCGAAGATGGCCGCATTGAGCCGTCGGATGATGATCGCCAAGGGCCGCTCACCTTCGGCTACACGATTGAGGGCGTGGTGACGCCAACGTTGCGCCTTTCGGGTGAGCCAACCGGCGAGTCATCTCGCATCGTGGTGATTGGAGATGTCGATTTTGCGAGCAATCGGTATGTTGGCACGCCGCCGCTCGCCAACGGGGCGCTGTTTATGAACGCGATTTCGTGGCTTGGCGAGCAGGAAGAGCTTATTTCCCTGCCAGAAAAGGAACAAATCGACCGGACGATATTCCTCAGTGGCGGGCAAAGCAATTTCGTGTTCTTCAGTAGCGTATTTGGCGTGCCACTGGTCGTTATCGTGATTGGGTTGGTCGTCTGGTGGCGGCGTCGCTAGGAAGGGGCATCTATGAGCATTCGTAATACCATCATTTTCCTGGTGATTTTTGTGGGTTTGGCCTGGTATGTGATGAGCACAGGCAGCAAACCCGCAGAGGAAACTACGGCAGTAGAAGGCGAGTCGGAGCCGATAGCGCTCTTTGAGGTGGATGCAGGCGATGTGCAGGCATTGGCCGTCGAGGACACGATGGGCGAAACGGTGCGCGTGGAGCGCGATGGCGATGCGTGGCGCTTGACAGAGCCGATGAAGGCCGACGCTGATGAGATACAGGTGACGCAAACCATCACCGACCTCACCGAGCTGTCGGCGACGCGGGCCATCACCCCGCCAGATGACCTCGCCCCCTTCGGCCTGGAGACTCCGGCGCATACGATCCGGCTCTTTGGCGAGGAGGATGAGGAGCTGGCATTGCTGCACGTCGGCGCGCGCAATCCCCGTGGGACATCGGTCTACATCCAGCGCGACGACGACCCGACGATCTACCTCGTCAACGGCTTTGCCATCGGCTCTATCACGGCGTGGATTGCCTCTCCGCCGAAAGAACCGACTCCTTTGCCGACCCAACCGCCGACAGAAGAGCCGACGGAAGCCCCAACAGAGGCTCCAACCGCTGAGCCGACAGAAGAACCGACCGCTTCCCCTGAGGCCACGGAGACAACTAAGCCGCTCACTGAGACGTTGACGTTCCCGTGGCGGTCGTCGTCGGAGGCGGGGGAGTGACTACTCCCAACCCGAAAGGGTTGGGCTTCTCGGGTCGAAACCCAGGCT
>CAZGLO010000134.1:0-5952 GCA_964526735.1 uncultured Chloroflexaceae bacterium
TACCTTGCTCGGGTGTTGGGATGCTAAGATGCGATTGCCCTGTGCCCTCTTCACACTTTCCCCGTCGCGCCAGGGACAAGCCGTCACTCTTTAGAGCGTGCGGTATATGACCCTACAGCTCCTCCACAATCTGTTCATAATCCTCGCCCAACACAACCACGATATCGGTATTGGGGGGGAGCATAATCTGCATATTGTCTGGTGGTTCATCCTGATAGACACGCTGCGAATCGATATCTAATGTTTCGGAGAGACGTTCGCGTGTTTCAGGGCAATCGGTATAGTCTATGATGATCGTGTGCTCATAGATAGATGGGGCATCGCCTGCAATCGCCATTGTAAACCCCTGAACGCTCAGCAAATTGGTGACGCGGGTAGCCAACCCTTGCACTCCGGCCCCATTCTGCACCTGCACACGCGCAATTTCTGGTTCTTTGGTCGGCCCAAGGTACCACTTGCCCACCAACACCGCGATATCATCCTTATCCCAATAGATATCCGAGCCGATCTCGTTTATCACCCCGATCTCATAGGGGTTGATGCTCAATTGCACGATATCTTCTGGGTCGATATGCTGTGCCAATTGCGCCAACCCATGCAGCACCGATAGGTCGTTGATGGGGAGGGTGGTGGCGATGCTCTCCTCAATATCCTCCAGCACCTTGGGCAGAAGCTCAAACTGCTCTAGGATACCCCGCCGCTGACCTTCCCGCAGCAGCGCCCGCAATACTTGCTGCTGCCGCCGACTACGGTCAAAATCGGTGCCGCTGTGGCGAGAGCGGGCATAACGAAGCGCGGTTTGGCCGTCGAAGACCTGGAGACCAGCAGGGATATAGATGCGCTCAAACCCAAAGTTTTCGGTAGGGTACTCAGCATCTAACAGCGGCTGCTCAACATCGACCATAATGCCGCCAAGTGTATCAACAATACGCTCAAACCCATAAAAATCTACCTGCGCAATGTAATCAACATCGATCCCAAGGAACCCCTCAACCACTTCGGCGGCAAACGCTCCCCCTGCGATATTGGGGTCAGTCCCTCTGCCATAGAGCAATTCGGCGTTCTCATAGCCATAGGTATAGGCATAGTTGATCTTCTCTTGGCCGACTCTGGGTATCCTTGCAACCGAGTCTCGTGGGATAGAGAGCATACTGGCCCAATGGTCAACCGGATTGACCCGCACCGCAATAAGCGTATCGCTGCGGACGCCATCCTCGTCTTCGCCCCGCTTATCGACCCCAACCAACAGCACGGTAAAAGGTTCGCGGAGCGTGTCGGGCAATGACACTGGTACAACTGTGGTACCAGCTTGGGCAGCGGCGTGGCGGGGGTCATCCCGCGTCATGCGCTCTGTAGACTGAAAAAACCGATCAGCAAGCACACCAGTGACGATGAGTGCCATAATCCCCACTAAAATCAAGCCACCGATAATTGAACCGCACCCACCACGAGGGGTACGCTTTCGGGAGTGCACCGGCGTTGGTGGGATGGCATTGCGGCGCGTAGGGGGAACGCGGGTACTTGCATAGTATGGTGGACGCACAACAGGCATGCTTTTCTTCCTCAATGCTCAAGTTTATTCAGGAGCCGTTTCCTGATCAGGAGGCGGGGCGGAACGTGGCCCCTGCCACCGGCGGAAGAGATCATGTGGCAGACGTATCCCCACAAGATCGAGTGCACGATTGACTGTGTGATTGACCAGATCATCGATGGTCGTTGGGCGATGGTAGAAGGCCGGGATGGGGGGAAGGATGATGGCTCCCTGCTCAGTGACTTGCGTCATCAAGCGGAGATGCCCAAGATGGAGTGGGGTTTCCCGTGCCACTAACACAAGCCGCCGCCGTTCTTTGAGCGTTACATCGGCAGCCCGAACAAGCAAGTTCTCTGCCATAGAAAACGTAATTGCTCCCAAACTTTTCATCGAACACGGCGCGACAATCATCCCGTCTGTCAAAAAAGACCCACTCGCAATGGTCGCGGCAATGTCGTTGGGGGCATAGACAACGTCGGCAAGCGCAGTGACATCGGCGGGGCGGTAGGTAGTTTCAAGGGCCATAGTTTGGCGGGCGGCGTCGGTAAGGATGAGGTGTGTTTCGACAAAATCACAGTCGTGCAAGACTTCAAGCAACCGAATGCCGTAAATAACCCCGCTCGCACCTGTTATGCCAACGACCAAACGTTGTTGTACCATAGGTTCTTGTATCAATCCGTGCAATCCAAATCCGTGCAATCCAAAAGGGAAGGGCGTTGGTTAAGGGAATTTCCCTTCCAAACAAACCCTTCCCAGATTCGGACAAGAAAACGATATGGGCAAGTGGAGAAGCGGACAAGTTTAGGCAGGAAGCGAATTGATGTGTCCCGAAGAACCGGGGCCAGTCTTCTTCAGCATTCCCTGGTTCTCATCGCCCTCTTCCTTGCCGTTGAATTGGAAACTCCCCCGCGGGACGCGCTCGATCACCTCGCGCAGCCGTTCCCCTTCGAGCGTCTCAAATTCAAGCAGCGCATTGGCCATATCGTCGAGCACCGAGCGGTACTTCTCCAAGATGGTACGAGCGCGCTCGTGTGCTTCAAAGACCAACCGACGAACTTCTTCGTCAATCTGCTTGGCCACTTCGTCGCTATAGTTGCGTTGTTCGCTGATTTCGCGGCCAAGGAAGATCAGTTCGTCCTTCTCGCCAAACGAAATCGGCCCCAGTTTGGGGCTCATCCCATAGCGGGTAATCATCGAGCGGGCGGTTTTGGTGACGGTAGAGATATCGCCACTCGCGCCGGTCGTAATGTCGCCAAAGATAAGCTCTTCAGCCACGCGCCCGCCGAGCGCCATCGCCAACTGTGCCTCAAACATCGCGATGCTGAAGTAGCGGCGATCTTCGTCAGGGATCATCAAGGTGTAGCCACCTGCGACACCACGCGGAATAATCGTGACCTTCTGCACGGGGTTCGATTCCGGCATCGCGTGGCCAACGATAGCGTGCCCCGACTCGTGGTAGGCGGTGATGAGCTTTTCACGGTCTGTCATGACGCGGCTGCGGCGCTCTGGGCCGCCCATCATCACCCGCTCAATGGCGTCTTGCAGCTCTGCCATCCCCAATCGCTTCTTGGAGCGCCGTGCCGCAAGGATCGCCGCCTCATTGACGGCGTTGGCGAGGTCGGCTCCAGAGAACCCGGGCGTCTGCTTGGCAATCGTCTCCAGGTTGACGTTTTCCTCCATCGGTTTGCCCTTGACGTGCACCTTGAGCACTTCCAAACGTCCGCGCACATCGGGAGCATCCAGCACCACCTGGCGGTCAAACCGGCCTGGCCGGACGAGCGCCGGGTCAAGCACATCAGGGCGGTTGGTCGCGGCGATGATAATCACGTTTGTGTTGGTATCAAAGCCGTCCATCTCGACGAGGATCTGGTTGAGTGTTTGCTCACGTTCGTCGTGCGAGCCGCCAAGCCCCGCACCACGTTGCCGCCCAACGGCATCAATCTCATCAATGAAGACGATACAGGGGGCGTTGCGCTTGGCTTGGTCGAAGAGGTCGCGGACGCGGCTTGCGCCGACACCCACAAACATCTCGACAAACTCAGAGCCGCTGATGGAGAAGAACGGAACTCCCGCCTCCCCAGCGACCGCGCGCGAGAGCAAGGTTTTTCCGGTGCCGGGAGGGCCAACCATCAAGACACCCCGCGGGATACGCGCCCCAAGTGCCGCAAATTTGTCGGGGTATTTGAGAAACTCCACCACCTCGGTGAGATCTTGCTTGGCCTCTTCTTGGCCCGCAACATCGGTGAAAGTGATGGTCGGTTTATCGCCTGCAAACATCCGAGCACGGCTCTTCCCAAACGACATTGCTTGATTGTTGCTTCCCTGGGCTTGACGCATAAAAAAGAAGAAAAACCCAATGAGCAGCAGAGTTGGCAACAAGATGGTGAAGACGCTCAGTAGCCCGCCCCACGCTGGCGCGGGGTTCACTTTGACGATAAGCCCCTCTTCTCCCCCCTCAGTCAAGATTGGCACATTGTATTTGGCCAATAGAGACATCACGCTATCGTTGCTTTCGATGCGCGACCGGTAGGGGGTCGGGTTGTCTTGGTAGGTCACCAGAATCTGCTCGTCGCCTACTTGCGCTTCGATTTCCTTAATCTTCCCGGCTTTGGCGTCTGAAAGCACCTCCGCGATGCTTTTTTCACCACTCTGGTTGGCGTTTTGGTCAAAATATTGAAAAAAAAGCGCCAAAGCGGCAACCAGAATGATCAAGTAGACGAAACTATTTTTCAGCCAACGGTTATCACCCATGCTTACAATCTGTCCCTTCCAGAAGCAATACTGCCTCTTCTTTCTGTTCTTTCGTGGGTGCGCCAAAAGAGACCCAGCATTCTTCCGCTGCCAGTTCCCCACGGCATGACACGCTCTTCCCACTGACATGACATGCAGCGGGTTCCATTCTCAGGAAAAACGCTTCCCCTGGTGGGGTGTTTCTAGACGTTTTATTGAGTGTACCATATCCGTGTGGCTTGGGCAATGGGCTGAATCCGTTTCAACGGGGCGCTTCCTCCCCATAGAACGTGGGTTTTGATGATTATAGTTGAGACTCTTTCGGATTGCAAACGCACGCTCCCCAAAAGATGGCTTTTCCCTCTCCCTGCAACATTATTCACCCGAATGGAGTCATATCCTAGTAAGAGCTGGTGCCCATTGGGGTAAGCAGCTCTTTCGTTATTCAATAAGAATATAAGAAACTCATAAGGAGGATATATTGCTTCGTCTTATCAAGTGGATGTTTGTGCTTCTTTTTTTTGTCATTGGTTTCTTCGTAGGCTACAGCATTTTCGACCAGGTCAAATCAGGCGCGATAGGTGCCTCTCCGCCGCCGCCCGTCCTCGAATCTTCACCTATCTTCGATGATTCAGCCACTCCTGCCAACTCATCTCCTCAACCGCTCGTTGGGCCAGAGTGGCATACTGCGTTTGAGGGCAACCTCAATAGCGATGGGCAGCGCGATGTTGTGGCCTATAAGCCTGCTCCCATGCAACCAGACCCCTCACTGCTCAACGAAGAGACGGGCATGAGTGATGGTGTTGGCGTTGCAGAGGCGATCATCGTGCAGGAGGGAGAGCTAGAAGATCCCCAAATTCAGGCGTCTATCTCATCGAAAGGGGTGTATGCGGGCAATGTCGCCTTGCTCTCTGAAGAGCAGTTTGGCGAAGTACGGCCATCTGCATTTCTGATGAGTGTTGACCCGCAAGCAATGCCATCGGTGAGCTTTATCCCACTCAATGAGACCGGCGAAGCCTATGCACAAGGGTTTGGGGTCTACTGGAATGAGGGGCAACGTGGTTATCGGTTGTTTGCCAATGGTCAAGCCGTGCCCCCGCCCGATACGCCACCCGGCTCCACGCTGCCGCTCACAACGCCCACTCCTTCACCAGCATCGAGTGGGGAACAAGAGGGCGAACAAGAGGGCAAACAAGGAGGAGAGCAAGAAAAGGAAGAGCTTGAAATCGCACTCTATTGGTTCGTTGGGGAGGAATTGCAATCAGAGGAGCGCCGTATCCCCTATACGGTAGCAGTCGGCACGGCGGCGTTGGAGAGATTGCTCGACGGGCCGCACCACCCACGTTTTTCCACTGCCCTCCCCACTCCCGAAGAAGTACAAACCTACCCAGGGCGACAACCTGATTGGGGCGACCGGGTGCGGTTGTTAGGCCTTACGGTTGAAGATGGTATCGCGACCGCCAATTTCTCCCAGGAGATGCGGGCCTATGGTGGCGGATCGACGCGCGTGCAGATGATACGGGAACAGATTACGCAAACCCTCCTGCAATTCCCCACCGTGGATGAGGTGCGTATCGCGGTGGAGGGCGAAACAGAAACCGTCTTGCAGCCGTAAACGCCGTAAACATAGTACAATTCCATTTACGGCTCGGATCGAGCCGTCAGGACAGAACGTGCGCCGATGGGCGGAG
>CAZGLO010000135.1:0-5433 GCA_964526735.1 uncultured Chloroflexaceae bacterium
TCCCACCGCTGAAAGCGGGTGGGTTTCCCGCCCTGAAGGGTAAACATCTATGATAATACAGATTTCCGATTATTACAAGAAAGAAAGGAGAAGCGCGGTGATCGCTACTCAAAGAGCGTGTGAATGAGATCGCGCGGGTCGGGCTGGAAGGGCCACAATATCACCCCATTCCCGCTCTTGGCGCGGACAGTGTCGCGGGCGGTGCGGAGGTCTTGCTGCGCCTCCGCCAATGTCCGCTTTGCGTCGTCGCCGGAGGGGAAGCCGACTTCGGTAAAGACGACCGGCTTGCCCAGCCCCATCGCCCGCAACTCATCAATAGAACGCTCAAAATCTCTTGGAAAGCCTTCGCCATAATACCAATGTTGCGCATAGCGGCCACTATCATAGGGGTCGTTGTCGTAGTAGTGGATGGCATAGAAGTCAACAAGCTCGGCCAATGGCACCGCATAGACCCCCGCAGGCCGGAAATAGCTCTTGGCAAAGGCCACACTAATCGTCAAAGGCTTGTGCGGGTCGAGCCGCTTGACTTCATCCCGTAGCACATTGAGGAAGAGCATGCGTTGGGTGGCGATTTGCGCGCAGAGGGGAAATTCGTTGTTATCCCAATCCCAACACCGCACATCAACCGGCCCAGCGATATCTGGCTCATTGAAGAGATCCCATGCCAGAATGCCGTTGTGGCCGGAAAAGTAGTTGATAACGGGGTGCACGTGGATATCCAAGACTGTCTTCAGATCATCTGCCGTAAAGCGATCTTGAGGATATTTGGCCATCAACACCGGCATTACGTAGATACCCCGGTTGTTGGCAATGGTGATGAACTGCTCAAGATGGTGGATTGCCACCGCCATATCAGAGGAGGACGTGGGCGAGGGGGAGATGAGAGCTGACCCGCCAAATGCGTAGAAGTTGAGGAATACCCGCACGGTATTCACCCCCAACGACTGCAATACATCCATATCCCGCTCAATCGCCTGGCGGTTCCATCCACAGTTGCCATCCACCCCAAACTGCAATTCCGCGCATCGGTTGGGGTCATCCACCGTCGTGCGGAGATAATTCACCCCCCGCACCTCAAACGGTTGCCAATCATGCGCCGTAATTAGCTCAGAGCCGCCATGCACAATGACCGGCGACAGCGACGATTGCACCGCATGCGATTGAAACGATTGCACCGGCGTTGGGTGCGGGGCGGGGGTCACCGAAGGAGGGAACGATGGGGCAACCGATGGGGCAACCGATGGGACAACCGATGGGACAACCGATGGGACAACCGACATTGGGGTGGGGATGGGACTCGGTGGCGTGTACCACACCGGGGTCGGAGAGGGCGTCGATGGGCGAGATGAGGCAAATAACACCGACTCGGTCGAGGGAGTCGGGATGGGCGATTGATATGACTCAACCGGCGTCGGAAAGGGCGATGGCGTTGGCGGGGGGAGCGGCGGTGGGTCTGCCCAGACGACCCGATCACCACCCATACACAACAACAAAATAACAAAACTGGCGAAAACAACGTGTTTCATAGCAAATGCTCTTACTCACACTACGAATTGCAGGAGACGATATAGATGAGAGTGGCCATTTCTTGTGCGTTCATTGGCTTTGGATTTGCTTCTTCATCGCCCGACTTATCTCACGTTGTGCATCGCGCTTGGCAATGTCCTCACGTTTGTCATATTGTTTCTTTCCGCGCGCCACTCCAAGCTCCAACTTCGCATAGCGGCCCCGAAAATAGACACGCAACGGCACCAACGTCAAGCCCTTTTCCTGGACACGACCCAATAAACGACTGATTTCGCGCCTCGTGAGCAGAAGTTTGCGGGGGCGTTTGGGTTCGTGGTTGAAGTACGTCCCCGATTGCTCGTAGGGAGAGATGTGCGCCTCGTGCAAATAGATTTCTTCATTCTGTACCCGCGCATAGCTCCCGCGCAGATTGACCCGCCCCGCCCGCACTGACTTAATTTCGCTGCCCGTCAGCACGATGCCCGCCTCATAACTCTCCTCTATATGATAATCGTGGCGCGCCTTGCGATTGACCGCCACGGTACCGGGTGATTGCGTTTTGTTCGACATAAATAGTGCACCTGGTGGGCATCTCAATGCGGTTAGGCAACCTCCAGGCAACCCCGTCGCCAAAACCCACCTTTGTGTTCGATCTTTCTCTCGGTTGCGTGAATAGCAAGCCGCATGATAGCGCAATCAGGCCGATGCTGCAAGGGGTGGGGGAGGAACAATGCAAAAAAAACTTCTTGTTAAGAAACCTTAACGAAGGGTTGACTTTGTTTCATTTCAATGGTATCTTCAAGTAGAAGTATACTATGTACATATGTAGTAATACCCCTAACACCAATACATCCCACATTTGCGGTTCAATATAAAATAAAAAAATAACAATATAAAAACGTCATAACCGATTCTGGGGATTTTTAAGCAGATTATATTCTTCATTCTAAGAATAATACAACTATGTCCTCATTTAAGCCTAGAGGTTGTAGTAAGATAGAGAACAGGAGGAGGATAATCGATCTCTATGGAGACAGAGAACCTCATCAGAAAGCAATACCGTACGCGTTTCTGGATTAAGAATTCCCCCCTGCAACAGCGGTCTTATCCCGCACAGCGTTGGTGGGGACAAAGTGATTAGGAGGAAGGAGTAAGCCGTTTCCAGCAATGCAATATTTCCACTTCAACGTCTTCCTGAATGACAGCGAAGAGGCAGACGACGACAAGATCGTCACGTTGAAGCGCACAACGGCATTTTGGGCGATGGCAACGAAGCGGTCACGATCCTTGTCTCGTTATCCCGAATTCAGGTTAGGATAAGGATCATGTACTCAAGGAAGAAAACAATGAGAGTGAACACAACTCGACGGCGAATGTCTATGTTATCGGTTATCTTGCTGATGATGGTTCTCGTGCTACCACAGCAGGCTCCCCGAGGCATCCAGGCCGCGACCAACCAGGACACCGAGTTCTGGCTTGCCTTCCCGCAAAATTACGATACACGCAGCATCACAACCTTATTCATTACCGGCGATACCGCAACCAGCGGCACGGTCGAAGTGCCGGGACTCGCCACACCATTTAGCGAAGACTTCACTGTGACACCTGGTACAATGACTTCGGTAATTGTGCCAGGTGAGGCCGAAGTCTTTGGCACCGGTACCTTTGACCAGGGTATCCATGTGACCGCCGATGACCCCATCACTGTCTACGGGTTGAGCCGGATAACAGCCAGCACCGATGCCTACCTGGGGCTACCTGTTAGCAGTCTGGGTACCGAGTATATCGTGATGAGTTATACTCGCTCTCATGGTCCATCAGAGGCCACGGTCGTTGCCACAACAGATGGCACAACCGTGACGGTCACACCTCCCGGCAGGTCACCTTTCGATGTCTCGCTCAATGAAGGCCAGATTTACCAACATGCGGGCGGTTCTGGAGACCTGACCGGGACGATTATTACGTCGGATCAACCCGTGGCAGTGTTTGGTGGTAATGCATGCACCAACATACCCGCTGGTTTTTTGGCTTGTGACCATATCGTCGAACAGATGCCCCCCACGAGTGCCTGGGGCAAAAACTTTGTCAGCCTGCCGCTTGCAACTCGCAAGAAAGGAGATACCTTCCGCTTCCTTGGTTCGACCGACAATACCGAGGTCAGCATCAATGGCACTGTCGTAGCCACGCTGGATCGCGGAGAATTTCACGAGCAGATTGTAGATGGTGCCGCCGAAATCACCGCCACCGAGCCAATCCTGGTGGCCCAATATTCAAACAGTAGCACGTATGATGGTGTCACATCCGACCCCTTCATGATGCTGATACCGCCCTACGAGCAGTTCCTGGCTGGATATACGGTTGGTACCCCCTCTGAAGGTTTCAGCGGGCACTACATCAACGTCGTCGCCCCGACGGCGGCCGTTGGCAACATCATCCTGGATGGCACGGCTATTCCGTCGGGTGACTTCAGTGCCATCGGCTCGACTGACTTCTCCGGCGCTCAGGTCAAGGTCAGTGCTGGTACCCACAACCTGTCAGGGCCGTTGCCCTTTGGCGTCTTCTCCTATGGCTTTGGCAGTTATGATTCCTACGGCTATCCGGGTGGTCTGAGCACATCCCCCGTCGCCACCGTCTCATCACTGACCGTATCACCCGCAAACACCAATGCCGAAGTCAACACCGAGGTCTGCCCGATAGCCACCGTCACCGATGCAGACGGCAACCCGCTGGAAGGCATCCGCGTGGACTTTGGTGTCACGGGAGCAAATACTGCCGCGGGGTTTGGGACGACCAATGCAGATGGCGAAGCCCAACTCTGCTACACCGGCACGAATGCAGGTACGGACACCCTGACCGCCAACGTTGGCGACATCGAAGATACCGCCACCATCGTCTATTCGTCCGACAGTGACCCCACCGTGACCCCAATACCGGTTGACCCGCCCGTGCCGGAGAATCACCCATACTCCTTCATTTGCGAGAATTACCAAGTTGGTGTTATCGGGGAAGGGATGGAGCAACCAGAAGGTGCTATCACCATTCCTGAATCCGCATGGTCGTTCATCCAAGTGGGTGGTTCTGGGTATGATGTCCCGCTCCCCGAAGCGATGAATGTGACCTTTGGTGATGGTTCTTCGACGACCGTGGACGAGCCAACGTACCACTTGGATGAGCAGCCACAGGTTGAACCCGAGTGGATGATGGGCTATGTCTTCGAGGCTCCTGCCCAACCGGGAGAAGCGACTGTCCGCCTCGAAGGCGACGAGGATATCGCGACCGACTCATTGGTGATCTACTACGCCCACTCGACAGAGGCGCGGCATAGCGGTACATTCACCACGACGCTGCAATATGCGTGGGGCGGTGAATTTGAGCCTGAAGCACCACGACGACGCTATTTCGTTGGGCCTGCTCAATTGGACTTGATGCTGCCAGAGCCGTTGCCAAACGCAATGGATGTGCACGTCGAAGTGGCCGTGATGGAGAAGGATCCCACGACTGACCGCGACCGCCGCATTGCTATCCTGACCGCAGAAGCAGGTGGCGTCACCGCAGAGCAGCGAATCACCGACCCATCCGAGCCGCAAGTCAACATCGAGCAGTTGGTGTTGGAGGATGTTCCTGCGGGTACGCAACGAGTGCACATTGAGCTGTCCTCACCGCGCAACCTGGAATCTCAATGGAACACGGACGATGCGGGAGACTCGGTCTTCCTCTTGGGTGCAGGTGCGTGGCACGAGTGTTATGTGCCAGCCACTCCTGAGCCTACTCCTGCCGATGACGAGGCGGATGAGGCCGATGAGGACGAGACGCCCACTGCCGAAGCCACTCCTGAGCCTACTCCTGCCGATGACGAGGCGGATGAGGCCGATGAGGCGGATGAGGCCGATGAGGACGAGACGCCCACTGCCGAAGCCACTCCTGAGC
>CAZGLO010000136.1:0-5406 GCA_964526735.1 uncultured Chloroflexaceae bacterium
ACCGGCTTGCCCTCGGCCAGTTCGGTGCCAAAGGGCTTATATTCGACCAAAAAGGCCGGTTTACCGCTCTCTAGAGCCACCAAATCGACCGTCGTCGCGGTGCGGCCCACAATCATACCCTCTTGCAAATCGTCCGCGTCGGCCACACCGTAGCCTAAGGCATTGAAAAGCTGAATCGTGAGGTCTTTGCTCAGCCCCTCCGGCCACGTCGGTTGCTCTGCCGCCCGCGTTAGCGCCTGCTCAATATTGTCGATATCTTGCTCAAACGTCTTCCGCGTGACTTGGACGCCTTGTTCGATGGTTTGGGCGCAATTGCCGTCGTCATCCACGTCTACGCCATAGATACGGGCTAAATCGCCCAAGCCGCCCGCATAGCTCTCTCCCTCGATGCGCACATACCAGCCCCCGTTGCCATCTCGCACTAGCTCACCAAACAAAAAGGCTTCAGAAGGCCCTACATCGCTACTCGCATCATACGTGTGTCGTCGATTGTCGTCGGCCAAAATCATCGATATTGCCCGTACCTGCCCCAAATCCTGGCTCCGGCTATCAGCACAATACAACGACACTGCGATGACCAGCCGCTCCACATCCGGGTCGATATTGCCCGTCTGAATGGTCAAAACCGCCGTCCCGCTACCCTGCTGAGTGGCGTCGTCGCTCGGCAACTGCAACGACACCGCCCCGCAAGCCGACTTTAGCTGATTGTAAAAGACAAAATCGGCATCGCTGCGCACTTCCCGAGCGTCATTGAGCAAAAACGCACTGACATCTATCTCGTACCCCGGCTTGGCCTGCCACCCCACCTCGCAGATCACCGTCTCGCCCGTTATCTCTACCTTGCTATCTCGTTGCAATTCCATCGTGTTATACTCCTTCGCAAATTCTTCACTATTCCTTCACGATACTGCTACTGTCCGTTGTTGCTACGTGCTTGCTTGATTATACCTTACCTCGTTCTTGATCCGTTCTTAACCAATTCTTAACCAATTCTTTCCCATTTCTCCCCCCTCACCCCTCCTCTGCCAACGTCTCGATATCGACCTCCGCCAACTGCTTGACCTCCTCCACCGTCTGCATACTCACCTGCACCACCTGGCAGACCAACCGCGCCACATATTCTCCCCCCTGCTTGCCATCCGCCCCCCTCCACTCGTTGGGGTCGCTCTCCAGCCCGCTGCGCTTGTCGCGCTTCACCTGGTATTGGTCGATCACCCAGTCGAGCGCCGATTTGTTGCCCAGCCGATACGCATCGCACTCCTCCGGCACCCCCGTCAGCGTCAGCGACTGGTTGATAACCACCCCGCGCTTGTCCTTCGTGCGCCGCAGCTTCTCTACCCGCCACGTGAACGGCTCTTGCTCTTCCCACCCCAGCGGGTACTCCGCCGCCTCCTCATACCCCACGTGCAGCGCCAACAGCCGCTTGCCCGACTCCACCACACGCCCAAATGACCACGGCCTGATCAGCGGCAGCCGCGGCAAATCTAGCTTCAGGTTCGCCCCATAGCGCTCGCGGTAGCCCGGATGGTGCAGCAGCCCATACACATAGTGGAAGATATCCCACTTCGTCACCACCCCGCCGTACGCCGCTTGGTACCGCTCCAACGCCCAATCCGTGATGTTCTCCCGCTGGCCCGTCCCGTCTTCATTGTACGTGTAGAACGGGAAACATTGTGAGCTGGCCCCAGCCCCTACCACGTGTAGATCAGAGAGGAGGTTTGTTGCAATGACCATAAACGGTTTTTCTGGGCCGGTTCCTGTAGCACAGATAGCCACGTTCTCCGCTTCGCTGGCGGGGGTGGGGAAGATGTGGTGCTGTTGAGAACGTCTATCAACCAATACTTCATCAAAATAAAGGTATTGCTTGCAGAAGGGGCGATAGAGTGCTTGGCGTACCTTTTGCTCACTGTAAGACGCATATTGACCACGCTTTAAATGTATCTTTAGAGTGCTACTCCACTTGACTGGGGTCTTATCGTATTTAATGAATTGATCCACCTTGGTTTGTGAATCTTTACCTACATCGCTTTCCTCCTTTTCTTTATGCCCTTTCCAACGGTTAACTTCGCTGTTGTAGTCTTCAATCATCTGCTGCACATTGGCAATGAGTGCTCTGCGGCTGAAGTTATACACCCACGCATCGCGATTGGTTTTTACCCCATTGCTGTAGAGCTTGAAGATGGTCTCAGCCCCGCCATACTTGGCTTGCTTCCCTTCCTTGGTGCCCATAGGCATAAAGTCGTCAAAGTCGGCTTCTAGCCCTTCGGTCAGCCAGATGTTCTTGGCATTGGGGGTCAGTTCCTGCCACTCAATACGGCTGATATCGTGCTGTTCATTAAGGAAATCTAATTTCCTTCCCTCATTCCACTCGTCTGACACACGGTGGTAGAAGATCTTACTATCGTCATAGCGTTCGCGATGGCGCACGGCCACCGTGATGCCCACACCTACTCGTATGCCAAAGACATTGCCCCCAGCATTTTCTTTGCGTGAGTTGCCACCCAAATCAAGGTGGTAGATGCGGTTAAATTCGCGGGCAAGGTAGTGGCGCATTCCATCAAATGCATAGCCGGTCAGGAAGCCGTTATTGGTCACGAAGCAGACGATGCCGTTGCGTTCGCGCTTGTCCTTATCACGCAGCCGGTCGGTGGCCCAGCGGAAGAACTGCACGTAGGCATCGTTGAGGGCATTTCTGTTGGTTGCGTTAGAGGCGCGGGAGTAGGTTTCACGGATGCGTTCGTTGATGATATCGTGGACGCGGTTTTTGTTGTTATCGTTCTCGCTCATTTGTCCTACATTATAGGGAGGATTGCCGATGATGACGGTAATCTCCGTTGCTTCTTCTCTTTGTACCCGTTCGGTGTTCTTCTTGGTCATGAATTCCATCTCAGATTGTTTTTTGATCGTTTCGGTCAGCTCCAGGGTATCAGCAAAGCAGATACCTGGGAAGGGTTGGTAGGAGCCAGCGCGTTCATAAAAGATATGCTCAATATTAAGGGAAGCGATGTAATAGGGCAAGAGCATAATCTCATTGCAGAAGATATCGTGGAGATATTTGTGCTGAAGGGATCGATGGCTGATGCGGCGGAGGAGGTTGGTGATAAAGTTTCCGGTGCCGACGCAGGGGTCGAGGATGGTGACGCCTTTGTCGGAGAGGGAGGAGCCGAAGGTCTCTTTCAAGACGTGCTCAACGCTCTGGCACATAAAATCGACGATGGGCTGCGGGGTATAGACGATGCCGTGGGTGTCGGCTTGCTTGGGAGAGAAGCCCTGGAAGAAGCGCTCGTAGACGTCGTTGAGGAAGGTTTGCTTTTCGCTGTAGTTGGAGATGGAGTGGGAGGCATCTTCGACGATCTCGTAGAAGATTTTGAGCTCTCCGATGAAGTCGTCGCGGTTGAAGGAACGGCTGGTGAGGGCAGCGATGACGGTTTCGATCTCTTCGGCGATGACATTGCGCTGGGTAAAGTCTGGGTTGTTGAAGACTTTGCGGAAGATGCGTTCGGTGAGAAGGTGCTGGACGAGCATCTCCTTGACGAGGTCGGGGTTGAGGTCGGGGTCGATGGTCTTTTTGCACTGGTCGTGGAGGCTTTGGAAGGCGGTTTCAAAGGCGGGGTTGCGGCCAGACTCTTCTTCGATGCGCTCAAAGAGTTGTTTGGCGAGGGCGGGGAGGAGTTCTTGGAAGTATTCGGAGGCCTCGGAAAAGCGGTCGATGGAGGGGTTGGAGTAGGAAAAGAAGTGGGTGAGGAGGAGGGTGAGCTGGTCGGGTTGGCGGAGGTCGGCCTGGTAGACGCGCTGTTTGTCTTGGAAGAGGACGGCGGTGCGGGTGTTTTCAAAGATGGTGTTGCGGGTGGGGTAGCCAACGTCGATCTTCTTGCGGATCTCGGTTTCGAGGTGGTCGTGGATATCTTTGGCTTCCCAGTAGCCGTAGGGGAGCTTGGTGGCGGTCTTCTTGAGAATGACTCCGTCGATACGCAGCCGGGTGTCGGGGAGGTAATATTCGGCCTCGAAGCGGAGGTTGCGGCGCTTGGCGGTGGCTTCGAGCAGGGCTTCGAAGGCGCGGCGGACGGTCTGTTCGTTGGTGGAGCCGTGGCGTTCGTAGGTGGCGAGGGCGTCGTAATATTGCTTGATGGCGGGCTTGGGGATGGTGATAGAATTCATCGTCACTCTCCTCATTGGGTATGTAGGGCAGAAAACACCCATATGATACCACTTTTTTGGCGGGAGAGCGGGGCGGGGGAGAACGGGGCCGCGAGGGATAACGCTCACGGCTCGAGTCGAGGTTGTAGAGTGTGTAGCTTTCTCTACATAGGGTATAGTACCTGATATCCCCCTATTTGGCAAATTGTGGGCGGTGATGTGGGTAGAGAAGAAGGCGGGGGGCGGGGGGTGTGGTATAGTGTGATGGTGCGTTTTATGTTGCGAGATACGAGGAGGAGTTTGTATGGTTTCAGCGGGAAAGGCAACCATTTGGGCGCGCACGAAGTGGTTCCGCTATGTGGGGATGGTGATTCTTGCCTTGTGCCCTTGGCTTATCTTGCTCATATCGACGCCCTATGCTTATGGCCTTGACCTTCTGACGGATGAGGTGTTTTATCTGCTCTGTTTTGCACACCCTGAGGATATTACTGCCACCTTTTCGATGTTTCACATTGTTGGCCAGCCGCTGTACGACCTTTGTGGCGGCGATGTGGCGACGATGCGGGCAATGGGGATAGTACTGTGGCTGGTGATTGCCACCGCCACCGCCTGGACGACGATTGGGTTTGTGGCGCGGCGGTGCGGCATAGAGCGGCTAGATAGGTGGGAGCGGGGGTGGTTGATGCTATTGCCGGTGGCGGGGGGGGTAACCTATCACCACTGGTGGATCACGCCCAGCTACAACCTCTTTGCCTTGATGGGGCTATCATTGTTTTGGCTAGGGTTTCTGTGGTGGGTTGAGCCGCGGCACGTTGATGAGCGGGCGTGGCGGCGGTATGTGGGGGCGGGGGTGTTTGGCTGTGCGGCGGCGATTGTGTTTTGGTCAAAGGCCACCTCCGCAGCGATACTCCCCTTGTTTCCATTGGTTGCGTTGGCGGTGGAGCGGCGGCGTTGGCGCGTATTGCTCTCCCCACCGACGCTGGTGTGGGGCGGGGTGGGGTTTGCGGCAGGGATAGGGCTGCCGGTGTTCTATGGGTTGTCGTTTTCAGATGTTTTTGGCATATTGTATCGCGGAGTTGAGTATCAACAATTGCTAAAACCAAGCCAGTATGGTTCGCCAATGGTCGTGTTCATAGATTCTATTAGGGATATATACGATGTTTGGGATCATCTCGTCACGTATCGTGATCCTCTGAGTGATGTATTCTTTGTTTGGTTCATAGATGTTTACCCTTCAGGGCGGGAAACCCACCCGCTTTCAGCGGTGGG
>CAZGLO010000137.1:0-4783 GCA_964526735.1 uncultured Chloroflexaceae bacterium
ACGGGTGGAGGAGCGAGCACAAGCCCAGGTGCTTTAGCTCTGGGTAGCTGACAAGAGTTGCACAATGGGTGCATAAGCTATTTAGGGTTCGCATAGGCGGGGCGTTGGTACGGCCTATTGTCGTTTTCTGAACACCACAACCCTTGCGTTTTGATCTTGAACAGCGTATAATGATGGTAGTGTTTTCAGGATGCAGTAGAGCCACTGCCTACCTCCTAGCGAATTGTAGGGGAAGGCTCATGGATTTTCACAAACACCCTGCCACAGATAAGAACAACACACCTTCAACTCCCCCAGAAGCGCACGACACGCCTATTCCGCCGGAGGATGATGATGGTGCAGAGTTGTCCTTAATGGAACAACTCATGCAAGATCCCGCGCACGACTATCGGAAACTCCGCTATGGTGATACCATAGAGGGGATGATTATGCGGATCGACCGAGAGGGGATTTTGGTCGATATTGGCGCAAAGTCGGAGGGGGTAGTTCCCACCCGTGAAATGCAGTCATTGACGAATGAAGAACGGAATGACCTTGAGGTAGGCACGAACATCCTCGTCTTTGTCCTGCAAACGGAAGAAAAAGAGGGACAGACTGTCCTCTCTCTCGATAAAGCCCGTGAAGAGCGTAGTTGGCGGTCGCTGCAAGAGCTATACGACAAAGGAACCATCGTTGAGGCGAGCGTCGTCAATTATAACAAGGGTGGGTTGCTGGTCGCCCTCGACACCATACGCGGGTTTGTGCCAGCATCGCAGATTGGAACGATTAGCCGTTCGTCCGATTCGCAGAAGCAGTCTGACATGGCACGGATGATTGGCCAAGTCCTCCAGCTCAAGATTATCGAGATAGACCGCAACCGCAACCGGCTGATTTTGTCGGAGCGCCAAGCCGAGCAAGAAGCGCGTGAAGAGCGCAAAGAAGAGCTGCTCGAAACCCTCAACGAGGGTCATATTTGTCCTGGCACGATTACATCGCTCTGCGATTTTGGGGCCTTTGTCGATATTGGTGGTGCCGATGGGTTGGTTCACTTGTCTGAGTTGTCGTGGGGGCGCGTCCGCCACCCGACCGACGTGGTCAAAGTGGGGCAGCAGGTCGAGGTCTACGTGCTCAGCATCGACCGCGACCGCAAGCGTATCGCCCTCTCTCTCAAGCGAACCCAGCAAGAGCCGTGGGCAACCGTTGCGGAGCGATATCATCTTGGGCAGATCGTCGACGGGACGATCACACAATTGACTCCGTT
Source organism: uncultured Chloroflexaceae bacterium (assembly GCA_964526735.1). Lineage (GTDB taxonomy): Bacteria > Chloroflexota > Chloroflexia > Chloroflexales > Chloroflexaceae > JAAUSY01. The sequence continues at coordinate 1,241 of CAZGLO010000137.1, forward strand.
TGGCGCGTTTGCCCGCATTGAGGACGGGGTAGAGTGTTTGATCCACATCTCCGAGATGGGGGATCGAACTGTCCGGCATCCAGAGCAACTTGTGAGCGAAGGCCAGGTCGTACAAGCACGCATCATTCGCATCGACCCGACTCGCAAACGGATGGGGCTGAGCTTGTGCTTGTCTCCCAATGAACCGCCGGAATCGCAAGAAGATAGCGCCGACGACGATTAGACGACGAACAATCTGATCTGGATGGCGAAGACACCCATTCCTTCGCGCACATCTGTGAGGAAGGAAACCGAGAAGTTCTCAATTTCCGCGTTGGACAGCTTGGGTGGGCAACGACGCAGCCCACTGTTCAACCCAAGCACCCCTACCCATTCCGAGGGGGAGGGGCCGCCATGTGGTGATAGGGAGACTTCTTCTCGCTCTTAAAATGTGTTTGCATGTGTACGATACACACGCGGTGAACACGTACACGAGACGACCGTTTATGGAACGAGACGTGAACGCTGCTCGGAACATCCGAGACGAAGGAAGACGGGTTGCTGGTCAGTATCAGCCGTCCCCGGCAGCGGCTACGTCGGGACGTAAAACACGCCTGTGGACTGCGTATACGCCCCCTGCTTGAGCGGGCGGTACAGGTGGAAACAGGAATTTCAATAGGTGTTCAAAGCCTCCTTTCGAGTACATTTGAACACGTAGAAAGTAGCAGAATATCCTTCGATCCAAGACCAGATTTGAAATAAGAAAGGGAGATGCGTCACTCTCCTGTCGTATGAAGACGGTAGTTCCCTGGCGCACATTTCTATGGCTGATCGACTCTACGATAAATTTACGAAGCGGGCAAAGCAAGTGTTGCAGCTTGCTACCGAGGAGGCTCGTTCATTCCATCATCCCTATGTAGGCACAGAGCATATTCTCCTCGGGCTGATTCGTGAAAGTGATGGGATTGCAGCACGTGTCTTGGAAGAGCTGGGCGTCAAGCTTTCCCAAGCCCGAAACGCGGTCGAGTTCATCGTCGGCGTGGGAGATAGTACCCACACCAGCGAGCAAGAGCTGACCGCACGGGCCAAGAAAGTTATCGAATATGCCATTGAAGAGGCCAAGCGCCTCAACCACCACTACATCGGCACTGAGCATCTGCTCTTGGGGCTGGTGCGCAATGGCGAAGGCGTTGCCACTGGCGTGCTCGACATTGTGGGCGTCTCCCTTGAGCAAGTCCGCAACCAGGTGATGCACGTGCTCCGCCACGGCACCACCACCGGGGTTGAGCGCGCTCCCACGAGTGGCCAACAAGGACAGCGCCAAAGCAAAACTCCCTATCTCGACGCGCTAAGCACTGATTTGACCGAGATGGCCGAAGCGGGGCGGCTTGACCCCGTCATTGGCCGTCAGCAAGAGATCGAACGCGTCATTCAGATACTCTCACGCCGCACGAAAAACAACCCCGCTTTGGTTGGAGAGCCGGGAGTAGGGAAAACGGCCATTGTTGAAGGGCTTGCCCAACGCATCATCCAGGGGAATGTGCCCGATTCCATCAAAGGGAAGCGCGTCGTCGCGCTTGATATGGGTGCTTTGGTTGCGGGTACCAAGTATCGCGGCCAGTTTGAGGAGCGCCTCAAGCGCGTCGTGGACGAAATCAAGGAAACTCGCTGTATCCTCTTCATCGATGAATTCCACACTATCATCGGCGCGGGCGGCGCAGAGGGCACCCTCGACGCTGCCAACATCCTCAAACCTGCTCTCAGCCGCGGCGAGCTGCAGACCATCGGGGCAACGACCCTCGATGAGTATCGCAAATATATCGAACGCGACTCTGCGCTTGAGCGGCGGTTCCAGCCGGTGATGATTGATGAGCCAACGCTGGAGGATACGATCAGTATCTTGCGAGGCATCAAGAGCCGCTACGAAGACTTCCACCAGCTGCAAATCAGCGATGGGGCCATCCGGGCAGGGGCTATCTTATCCGCACGCTATGTCTCCGACCGATTTCTACCTGACAAAGCCATCGACTTGATTGACGAGGCGTCAAGCCGGGTGCGGATGTACCGCTCTACCACGCCACCCAAGCTGCGTGATGCGCTGCGTGGGCTAGAAGCCCTACGCAAAGAGCGTGAGGCCGCGCTTGAAGATAAGCAGTTTGTGCTTGCTGATGAGCTGCGTGTCCGTGAAGAGCATATGCAGTCGCGCATCGCCAAGATTGAGAATGAGCTTGGTGTGGGCGCGGAAGAATGCATCTCCGAGCGTCCGTACGTGACCGAAGACGATATCGCTGAAGTGGTCAAGATGTGGACGGGCATCCCCGTCAAGCGGCTGAAGACCGATGAGACCGAGCGATTGCTGAAGATGGAGAAGATCCTCCACGAGCGCATTGTGGGGCAGGAAGAAGCAATCGTGACCATCTCCAAGGCAGTGCGCCGTGCGCGGGCCGGGTTCAAAGACCCCAAACGTCCTATCGGCAGCTTCATCTTCCTTGGCCCGACCGGCGTTGGGAAGACCGAATTGGCTAAGTCGTTGGCCGACTTTATGTTCGGCTCCGAAGACGCCTTAATCAAGATCGACATGTCGGAGTTCCAAGAGCGCCATACAACCAGCCGCTTGGTAGGTTCACCTCCTGGCTACGTGGGCTACGGCGAAGGTGGACAACTGACCGACGCCGTGCGGCACAAGCCCTATAGCGTCGTGCTGTTCGACGAGATTGAGAAGGCGCATACGGAAGCCTTCAACCTCTTGCTGCAGGTGATGGAAGATGGCTATCTGACCGATGGCAAAGGGCGAAAAGTCGATTTCCGCAACACGCTCATCATCATGACGAGCAATGTGGGCACGGAACACATCCGCCGCGCAAGCCGCATTGGCTTCTCGAACCAGAAGGACGAAATCGATATTGACGATACGCGCCAAAAGGTTGAGGAAGCACTGCGCGAGTACTTCCGGCCAGAGTTCTTGAACCGCCTTGATGCCACAATCATCTTCCAGCCGCTGAGCAGCGCAGAGATCCGGCAAATTGCCGAGATTATGCTCAAGCGCGTGCAGAACCAGCTTGACGACCACAGCATTACCATCGATGTGAAGGACGATGCGCTTGAACTGCTCGCCCGCCGCGGTTACGACCCCGCTCTGGGTGCGCGGCCACTCCGCCGCATCATCACCAACTTGATCGAAGACCCGTTGTCGGAGGGCTACCTGGAAGGTCGCTTCCTGACGGATGATACGGTGGTGGTCGACACGATGGACGATCTGCTCCGGCTGCGGTCGGTGCGGCAGATCGAGCAGGAGGAACCCGAAGAAAGCCCCGAATTTGTATAGGCTGAGTACTGCACCGTATTGCGCGGCGTACATTTCGATAGTCCGCACCGTGATGGGAAGAACCAACGAAATCTGCGTCGTGCAAAATCATATCCTACACAACGTTTATATAACACACCGGAGAAACCACCCTCCTCAGCGGGTGGTTTTCTGGTGTTCTTTCCGACGGCAACGCCTTGCAAACGACAACGGATGAAAACGAGCATCTGTCATATACCGCACGCTCTCAAGAGTGGCGG
>CAZGLO010000138.1:0-4700 GCA_964526735.1 uncultured Chloroflexaceae bacterium
GCGCGTATGAGCGCAGTGGCGACAACGAGCCGCTGCAGCGCGCCATTGAACGACTGGAAGAAGCGGTCGACCTCACCCCTGAGGGCCATCCCAACCGCCCGAGGTATCTCAACAATCTGGGGAATGCGTACCAGAGCGCGTATGAGCGCAGTGGCGAGCACGATGACCTACGGAAAGCCATTGCGAAATACCAAGCGGCGCTTGATGGCTATGCGGCGGGAGTTTTCCCTATGGAGCGGCGTCGTACCGGCAACAACCTCGGTCGGTTGCTCTACCGTGTGAAGCGCTACGGCGAGGCGCGGGCGGCGTTTGAGCAGGCGCACCAGGCACTTGAGGAGCTGCACGCATTCAGCATGACAGAGCGAGATCGGCGCAAGCTCTCAGAGGATAATGCAGAACTCTATGCGCATCTGGTCGCCTGCTTCCTCATCGAAGGCGATACGAAGGCGGCGTTGGAGTATGCGGCGGCGGGGAAGGGGCGGGCGTTTGTCGATATGTTAGCGAGCGACCGATTCGACCTCAATGAGGTGCTGCAGGGCAAGCGTGGCGATGAGCCTGGGCTGCGGGAGGATGTAGAGGAGGAGGTGCGGCTGCGGCAGCAGTTGGATGCGTTGCGGGCGCAGCTGACCGGCGAAAAGCCGATGGACGGGGATGGGCAGAAGGGAGTTTCCTCGCCGCAAAAGGTGTATGACCAGCTTGCGCAGGTGCAGCAGCAGGAGCAGGCGCATTGGCGGGAGATGACGCGCAAGTACCCCGCCTTGACCGCCACGCAGCGCGCCCCCTCGTTGAAGGGGGAGGATGCGATGCGGCTGGCAAAGGACGTGGGCGCGACGTTGGTTGAGTACTACCGCCACAGTGAGGGGTGGGGGGCGTTTGTCGTGACGGCGGAAGGGGGACGGTGGGTGGCGTTGGAGGGGTTTACGGATAAGGTGATTACCAATGTGGTCAAGTTTTTGACGCGCATCCACGACTTTAGTGCGGAAGAGGCGGCATATGGTGTCAACTATCGGTGGTTGGAGGAGTGGTATGGCGCGTTGATAGCCCCCCTCGGCCTCGATCCGCAGACGCATCCGCGGCTTATCATCGCCCCCTTTGGCCTGTTGCATCTGCTCCCCTTTGCCACGCTCCGCAACCCCAACACCAAGGGCTATCTGAGTGATGAGTATCTGCTCTCCTTCGTGCCAAGTTTGGGCGCATTGGCGGTGGCAAAGGCACAGCAGGAGAAGAATGCATCCGGTGGCGACAACCTTGCTGCGAAGTTGTTGTGTGCAGCCTACCCGGGTGCGCCGGATAGTCCCCATCATTTGCCGAACGTGATAAAGGAGGCGGATTCGGTGGCGAGCCGCTACGCCACGGTCAAGAAGCTGTACGAGGCGGCGGCGACAACGGACGCGGTGATAGAGCATGCCCCTAGTTATGGTGTACTGCACTTTAGTTGCCACGGAAGCTTCAACCCCCAGCTTCCCGATCAGTCGGGGCTGATATTGGCGGCGGGAGAGCGGTTGACGGTGCGGCGCATCATCACGGAGATGCGGTTGCAGCAGGCCTATCTGCTTACGATGAGCGCGTGTGTGAGCGGACGGGCGGAGTTGGGTGGTGGCGATGAGCTATCAGGGCTATCGCAAGCCATGATGACGGCAGGAACACGAGTCGTGGTGGGGAGCTTGTGGTCGGTGCAAGATTATGCGACGCGGGTGCTGTTCGAGGCGTTCTACGAGAAGGTGAGGGATGGAATGAACCCCGCTCAAGCGATGCGAGAGGCGCAACGGCTGGTGCGGGAGCGGGAGGTTGATGGGCAGAAGGTGTGGGAACACCCCTTCTATTGGGCGGCGTTCCAGGTGAATGGACTAATTGAGCAGAATGGAAAGGCAGTGGTCTGATGAGTGAAGAAACGATGACGAAGGAAAAGATCATCGAGGATGCGTTGCGTCCTTTGCAAGCGATTGAGGAGCACCCTGATCGTATGGATGGCGTATTGAGCCAATCAGACCGAGATGCACTTATCGCCGCGCTGCAGGATCAGGTCAAGCAGGCCAAGGCGGCGGGCGACAGTGTGACAGAGGTATTGACGGCGGCAAAGGAAATACGGCGGTTGTTGGTGGAGTATGGGGTGATGCAGGCGCTGCAAAGGAAGGCAGTGGTCGATGAGGTAAAAAAGAAGGATGGCACCCTTGCTGCCATAAACAAGGCACGGGAGAAAAATGAACAAAGTGAATGGGTTCAGCGGAAGGCAGTGGAAATAGAAAATACGATAGTTGACGTGAAGAAAGTTCTGCTGGGGGCAATGTCAAAACAGGAAACAGATGGCAGCGAGGCTTGAACGACCAGCGGTCGTGGCGTTCTTCTACTGCCTACGGGAGCAAGCACCCTTCCTTGAGGCCCATCTCTTGGCCCAACTCCCCACGCTAGAGCGCCAAGATGATGGGCTTTTCCTCGAACCTACCACCTACGACCTTCTATGGCGGTTCTTCCCAGAGAGCGACCCTGACGCTGCTGTGATACAGATAGTCTTCAACCCAGGTGGTGCGGCGCAGGATGGGTGGCGGGTGGCGCGGGCGCGGTTGGAAGCGCTAACCACAGACAACTCCTTTCAAGAGAAGCTATGGGGGTATACGCTGATCTATCAGGCGGTGGGAGAGGAGCCGTATGATGGGTTTTACGACCTGCTGCCAATCACCCGTAAACTTGGCGCGGCAGAGGAAGATGCACCCAAAGATGCCTTAGTCCAGACCTCATTAAGGAGGGATGGGCAGTGGCTTGGCGAGATGTGGTTGGTTGATTACCCTCCCAAAGGCAAGAATGGGTGGGATGCGGCAACTGTTTCTGTTGTGCTCAACACATCGGAGACGAATGATGAGCTAATGTCTTGGTTGATATTTGGGCCAGATGCAGTGATGGTACCCAGTGATTTGGCCGCGCACAAGGGGTATTACCTTCTGCGGCAGTATCGGATGGAGGGGTGGGTTGGCCGATACAAGATGGTCTTGAACCGGCTGTATGAGGCAACAGATAGCTATCTGAGCGATTCATTTGAGCTGGTGCCGGGCGAGAGAGAAGATGTTTCAGATGATGACGACGTTGAAATACGAACATTCGAGGAAGAATATCCACGGTTATTGCGGGTGGTGCCTGCCCTGAAACGACTTCGCAGTTCGTTGTCGCCCCAACTCCAGAAGTTTGAGCGTGCGGTTCCGCGGGAAGGGATAGAAAATATCGTAGCCTACCATCATAGCCAGCTGCAAAAGGGCTACGGTTCGTTGGAGGAAGGGTTGCGGAGTGGGGAGGAATCGCTTACCATCGCCACGCAAGTCCTTGAGCTTATACGAGCACGGCAAGAACAGAAACGAGCACGGCAAGAACAGAAAATAACCCTGGTTTTGACGGTCGTAGGGGCAACGGTAGGATTGCCTGAACTTCTGCCTGCGGAAACAATCTGTGCACTCTTTGGGTGGCAGTGCCAAGAATGGGGATTTCCCATGGCATTGGCTCCCGTGTTCGTGCAGGTGGGAATAATTATCCTGCTCTCAACGTCAGGATGGGTGGCAGTAAAATGGTGGTTGCAAAAGAAATAATCCTTGTTGACACAAGCAAGAGAAGCCCCCACTCACCGGCTGTAGAACCAATCAGTGGGGGCGAAGAAGGGTTGCGATTTTAGTTAGATGTGGCTATTGTGCAATCACCGGCAGGAAGAGTTCTTGCACCCCGCTTGGCGGGACGGTGGTTGCATCATTGTCCACTATCGTGATGCTCATTCGTTCGACGGGATCATGGCCCCCCAGTGGCGCTGTTTCAGGTTATCAATCGACAAATATTGGACTATCTGTAATCGTCTCATACTCTAAGTATACATCCGGATTTGGTGTGAGATCGCATAAAGATGGCTCCCTTTCTCTCAATATCAAACACAATAATCTTCCTTATCCCGATTGTTTGCTAATTCTTGCTGAATTATAGCACATGGCAGGATGATGCAGTTGGCGACATCTTTCTTTCCCCTACCTTCCAGGGCCATGTCAAAGTCGTCTGGGGGACACGCCGATCAGCGCTAGCACACGGGGAACAGAGGCACTGTAGTGCCGGATGGCATCCGCCATATTCGTCCAGCCCTGCTGCCGAAACCGATCAATGATGCTATTGCGGAATGCCGCCAATACCTGCGGGGTATTCCCCCGATAGGCCTGGCCCGCGTCTTCGCCGAAGGTGACATCGCGCACATGATGCTTGCGGTTCTCAATCGTCCAATGCCCACGCCACAAGCGTTCCAGCAGCGCAGCATTGGCTTCACTCGGCGGCACACGAGTGATACCATACGTCACGGTGACGGTGCATTTGCCGGTCTTCTGCACGGTGCGTTCACAGGTGCGGCGGAGCAGTTGGGCCGCACCAGGCCAATCCAGGGCTGCACAATCGCCGGTGGTGCTCTCCAGTGTGCGTAGCTCGATGCGTCCGTGGCCCTTCGTGGTCGTCTGGTGCTGATCCCAGTGCTCTTGATCGGCGGCAATCGAGGGCAGGTCGAAAAACAATGCCAGGTTGTGTCGTGCAACTGCGGCTGATTGCGCTTCACAATCATTAGATAATGCCCGCCCTGGTCGACAATCTGTTGCGCCAGAGCGCGTTGGGTCAGCAGCGCATCCATCGTGACCACTGTATCGGTCAGGTCGCGCCCGGCCAGCAGGGCGGGCACCGCGGTGATTTCGTTG
>CAZGLO010000139.1:0-3978 GCA_964526735.1 uncultured Chloroflexaceae bacterium
AAGCAAGCGGTCGACCTCACCCCTGAGGGCCATCCCTCCCGCCCGATGTATCTCTCCAATCTGGGGAATGCGTACCGGAGCAACTATCGCTACAGCCGCGACACCATTGACCTCGATGATGCAATGGACTGCTACCGCAAGGCCTTTGAAGCCACCTCGCCCAGCAATCACCCATTTACCCACATAACAGTTGTACACAGCCTCGGGAGACTGCAACTGCTCTACAAACGAACCTATCGGAGGGCTCTTGACACGCTGCTCTGGGCGCACTACACGCTTGAGCACGTGCGCCGCCTGCCGGGAACCAACCAAGTTCGCCGCCACCTCTCGCACCAGTATGTCGGCGTGTACCGAGACATCGTGGCGTGCTGCGTTCACCTAGAGCGGTTTTCAGAAGCGTTTGAGTATACCGCGGCGGCGAAGGGGCGGACATTTGTGGCGCTTCTGGCGCGGGATCCAGCAGATTTCCTCGCCACAAGCGATAAATATGCGCATTTGCAGGAGAAGGTGGAGGAGGCACGCCGCCTCCGCGCACAGATAGACACCATCCGCGTGCAGGAGGCTGAGCAGGAGGAAGCGCGGCAGGAGGAGCTGAAGGAGGAATGGAATGCGCTGAGGGGGCGGGAGCAGCAGCTCTGGGATGAGCTGTCGTTGGTACACCCGCTATTTGGCGTGACAGAGCACCCGCCAACGTTGCAGACCGGAGATGCCAAGGAGCTTGCGGAGGCGCTTGGCGCGACGTTGGTTGAGTATGTTGAGCATGGTGAGGGGTGGGGGGCGTTTGTCGTGACGGGCGAGCGGGTGAAGTATATTCCCCTGCCGCGGGTGGGGGGAGGGTTGTTAAACGAGATCGCCGGATGGGTCGATATGATTACCATCCGTACCAAGCGGATGAAGGAGAGCAGCTACGAACTGCTTGAGGAGTGGTATAAGATACTCTTTGAGCCGCTGGAGCCGCATCTATCTGTCCATAGGCCAGTTATCATTGCGCCGTCTGGCCCACTGCACCTATTGCCGTTTGCGGCGCTGCGCAGCGACCCTGACAGCAAGTATGTGGGAGAGCGGTACAATCTATCACTGGTGCCGAGCTTGGGGGCGCTGTGGGTGATATGGGGGCGCATGAAGCAACAGCAGGGTAAGAAGGCAGCACGGCGGGTAGAGCGGGTGTTGTCGGTGGCCTATCCGGGGGGTGGGGCGGATGAGGAGGGGTATATCTCCCACGTCAAGACAGAAGCACAGGCGATAGAGAAGTGTTTCCAGGCGCAAGGGGTGAACGTGCAGATGCTTGCCGACGAGAAGGCAACGGCAGAGCGCGTGATTGAGGCGAGTGCGGGCCAAGATGTTGTCCATATTGGGTCGCATGGCTTGTTTGATGCAAAGAACCCGCTCGAATCGGGGATGCAGTTGGCGGGGAGTTTTCTCTCGGCGCGGCAGCTAATGGTACTGATGGATCTGCAGAAGACGCGGTTGTTGAGCCTTGGGGCGTGTGAGGTGGGGCGGGTTGGTGTCAACAGTGGCGACGAAATCATGGGCCTGACGATGGCCGGGCTGATCGCCGGGGCCGAGGCGGTGGTGGCCGGGCTGTGGCGGGTGGATGACGAGTCTACACAAAAGCTCTTTACCGTCTTCTATGGGCAGGTGGCGGAAGGCGTGGCCCCCATGCACGCGATGCAAGAGGCACAGCGGCAGGTGCGCGAGTGGACGGATGAGAATGGCAAGAGACGATGGAAATACCCCTACTATTGGGCGGCGTTCCAGGTCGTGGGGATGGGGTCGTTGGGGTCGGATAAGGTGGTTGAGGTGCCGGACGTGGAGATCGTGAAAGATGAACACGACCTCCAATTCACGAGACAAGGAGTAGACATGGTCGAGCGAAATGTTGAACGTATCGTACAAGAAGCACGAGATCTGTTGGAGAAGATGGGCAATAGGCAACAGACTGCGAGAGAGTTCGTAGCCATGCTCAAGCAGATAGAGAGCAAGGAAGAGCAGGATAAGGCGGTAGAAAAGCTGCGCGAGGTGGCCACGTCGCTCAGAGAAGCAGAGGACGAGGTGGCGTTTCTGCAGGCAGCAAGCGATATCATCACCTTTGTTGAGGAGATACCGTCCCTAAGCGAGGCGTGGTTGGGGGGAGGGGCCTCGCAAGAGCGGCAGCGCACGGTGACATTGGAAACATACGGGCAGAATGACGAGAGAGAGGCGGCAAAAACAGCCTACCAACAAAGCCACCAGCCCGGGATGATTAATATGATGGGGCGGGTGGAGAAAGAACTGGATGCATTTGCGCAGGAGGAGGAGGACGGGGGTGATACATCTTCGCCATCGTTGCTGCAGAAGTTCACGGGCCTATTCAAACGACGATGACGCTGATGAGCACGAATGAACACCTCCCTCACACAGAGGCGACAGACAACAGAGAGAGCATAGCAACCGAGAGCACGCTGATTGCTACCTTTTTTGGCGAGAAGGGGAGGTTGGGGTCACTCATGGCGTGGGCCGAACGCACCTATGGCGGCCACGAAGGAATGCAACTGGCGACGTTGGAAGGCGGCGACCGCCATATCTATCACACCACGTCCGAGGCCGGAGAGAGTATATTGCTCGAACAGGTGCAACTGCCGGGGGTGGTTGCGCTCGACACCGATGCCATCCAGCTAATCTTGAATGAGGGCGGGGCGGCGAGTGAGGCGTGGCCGTCGTTGCTTAAGCGGTTGCAGGCCAATAACTTGCGAGAGGTACTAGGGAGACTGCACGAGGACGATGCGTTTTGGGGCTACAGCTTGGTCTACCAGGCCGTGCTATCGGAGGGATACTCGCTCCAAGATGGGATAGAGACGTTGGGGTGGGTGGCGCGTAGCCCAGCAATGAGAGAACAGACCCCCGTGCCCTTAGCTTCGACGGCGTTGCAAGAGGAAGAACAGACATTAGGCCGACTGTGGCTGATGGATATCCCCTACGAAGGGAAAGGGCTGGACGCGGCGACGGTGTATGCGATGCTGGTGGTTGGGCAGGACGACGAAAATAGGCAGAAAAACAGCGACAAGCTACTGAACCAGTATTTCCTTGGCAGGACGGGGGTGTTGCTGCTGCCCGATTTGGTCGCCCACAAGAGTTATTATTACGTCCGTCAGTACCATGATCCTCCCTTTGTAAAGGAGTATAAGAAGTACGTTCGCGAACTACGCAACCAATCAAGCGAAGTCCTGAGTCGTCAGATGCGACACCCCCTGCCAAAGGATGAAAGCTTCCACCTACTGAAGACGAGATATGCCAAATTACTGAAATACACCTCAATCTTAAGAGATTTGCAACTCTCTATGGAGGAGCAACATGCCAATTACGAGCAGGTGAGGCAGGTTGGTGTGGCGGAAATACTGAATTATCACAAGGAGCACATCGACAACGCAAGCGATTTTCTCCAACACCTCATTGATATGGGCGACAATGCTTTGGAGAAAACCAGAACTGTCATAGAGTTTGTCCAGATAGACATTGAGCACACGGAAGAGCGTCGGGAACGGTCAGTAACCCTGCTCTTGGCGATTGTGGGGGCGGCGGTGGCGATCCCAGAACTCCTGCCCGCCCAAACGATCTGTGATTTCTTTGGGTGGCAGTGCAAAGAGCTTAGCGGGGGAAGCGTACTCTTCCCAGTTGGTATACAGTTTGTACTGATCATTGGGCTTACTGTCGCGCTCTTCTATGGAGTGTGTTGGTGGTTTGAGAAGTGGCAGAGAAAGTAGAGAGGGAAGGGAAGGCCTAGGGTGTGTTGATATTTGGTATCTACGTTATCATGGTATCGTATTAAATATCAGCACGCCAACTCCCCTTTAAAATTCCCTCTTGCAAAATTCCGCAAAATATGCTATACTCCCGAAGGTCAGTGATTGATGGGGTAAGCGACATGCCTCACTTCACCGAGTCTTACCAGACAAAACTGATTGTTGCACTGAAAACGAACCGTGTCCGCCCCTGTGGTGC
>CAZGLO010000140.1:0-3818 GCA_964526735.1 uncultured Chloroflexaceae bacterium
AAGCCCTTATATCCCAGGGCTAAAGCACCTGGGCTTTACGGGCTACTTCTGTAAAACTGATCTTAGCTCTTTTTGCGAATGCCTATGGTGTCATACAGCCGCTGGTAATCAAAACGCTCATCCATCATCTCAATGAAGTGTTGGAGCTTGGCGTGCTGCCGCGAACGGATACGTCCGAAGAGCTTTTCTGCCTTCTCAACGGTGGTAAGCGTGTCGTCGGGAACGACGATAATAGGCACTTCGCGCTCTTCGGCGCGGTAGAGTACCGACTGCGATGGGCGGATGTTGCCCGTCAAAATCAGGACGTTGGTGCTGGTTTCAAGAGCGACGAGCTGGAGATCGAGCCGGTCTCCGCCGGTGATGACGGCTTTGTTGGCGCGGCGGCGGAAGAACGACAAACTCGCCTCTGTCCCCATTGCGCCAACCATCAGCGACTCGACCATATTATCGCGCCACTCTGGGTTGCCGATGAAATTGCCGTTGAGTTGGGTGAGCAGCTCGCCCACCGTGACGCTCGCCAAGAACCGCTCGTGAGGCAGCAGCCCAAAGACCAAAATCCCCTTGGATTCGAGGTATGGCACAACGCGCCGCTGGACAAACTCCATATAGGGGTGCTCGATCTGGTTAATCAGCACCCCTATAATATGGTTGCTGAAGTAGCGCTGTACCGTCAAGATGGTATCAACCGTCCGAATGGTGTCGTAGCGGGTGACGAGCAACACCGGCGCGTCAAGCATACTCACGACTTGGTCGGCGGCGAGGTCGACAAGCGCTCCTTCGGCCCAGCTATTGGTGCCTTCAAGCAGGACAACGTCGCGATTTTGCGAAACGGAGCGGCACCCGTCGCTGATCTTGTCGGCGAACGACAAGGTTTGCCCTCCCAAAATGGCGTCAATGACCCGCGGCGTGATCAACACCGGCGACATGTCGTGAATAGGCGTGTCGATGCCCATGGTCTCTCGGAGCAACATCGCATCTTCGTCATATGATTCGTTTGGGGTATGCGTATCGGAAACACTGACCGGCTTCATATAGGTGATGTTCAAGCCATCACGCCGCATACGGTTGAGTAACCCCATACACACCGCACTTTTGCCAGCAAAGGTCTCCGTTGACGCAACGTACAGCAATGTAGCCATAACCGCACTCTGCTACTTTCTAGTGTGATACTCTGCTTACACGAATGTGGGGGGCGATACCTCGTACCACCTTTCACCACCTCGCACCACAATCGTGCGGAACCCCGCTTTCCCACTTGGAATGAACATCCAACATGTCCAAATGTCCCCGTGGTGTGCAGCGGGGTTTTCTGGTTTGGGAAGCTGGTATCTTGGACAAGGCTTGTCGGTTCAATCGAGTCAATCGAGAATAATCCGCGCATCGACCACCACCGCGCCTTCGCCTTGATAGTGCGCCACGAGCGGGTTGATGTCCATTTCCACGATCTCGGGAAAATCGGTCACAAGCTGGCTGATGCGCAAGACGACCTCCTCAATGGCTTCAAGGTCGGCGGTTGGTTCGCCACGTACTCCCTTCAAAAGCGGGAACGTCTTGATCGAACGCAACTGTTCCGAGACTTCTTCGCGGCTCATTGGCGCAAGCCGCAAGGCCACATCACGCAAGACCTCGACGTAGATACCACCCATCCCGACGGCGACCAATGGCCCAAATTGGGGGTCACGGCTGACGCCGACCAGCAATTCGCGGCCCTTCCGCACCATCTCTTGGACTAATACGCCCCAAACGGTTGCCTGAGGGCTATATTTCCGGGCGCGGTATTCGATCAATTCAAAAGCATCGCGCACTTCGGTGGAGTCTGAAAGCCCCACCTTCACCCCGCCAATATCGCTTTTGTGCAGGATATCGGGGCTACTGATCTTCATGACGACCGGATAGCCGATCTCATTGGCGATTTGAGCCGCTTCATCTGGTGTGTGCGCAAGCCGACTTTGCGGCAACCGCAGCCCATAGGCTTCCATCACTTCGCGCGCCTCAATCTCTCCTAGCTCCACGCGGCCAGATTCTCGTACTTTGGCGAAGAGGTTGCGTACCTGTTCGGTGTTGACCTCAAAGCGGGGGTATTCAGGCTCTGGCTTGCGCTTGGAATCGGCATATCGTGCCATCGCGGCAAGTGCTTGAATTGCGCGTTCGGGAAAGGTGTAATTGGGAATATGCCATTCGTTCAGGATTTGCTTGGCTGGGCCTAAACTTATCCCGCCCATAAACGAGGTCACGACTGGTTTCTCTTTGTAGCGTGCCGCATATTCACCAATAGAACGTGCAATTTCCTCGACATCTGTCCCTGCCTGGGGCGTCAAGAGGACAACCACACCATCAACATTGGGGTCTTCGAGGGCGGCCTCAAGCGCAACCCGATAGCGGTCGCTCTTGGCGTCTCCAATCACATCGATAGGGTTGAGGACGTTGGCGGTGGGGGGGAGATCGCGCTGCAACCGCGAAATGGTTTCTTGGGTAAACGAGGCCATCTGAATACTGCCACTGCGTTCGGCGGCGTCTGTGGCGATGATACCAGGCCCGCCCGCATTGGTCACAATGGCAACTTTGTTGCCGGGGATGAGCGGCTGGTAGGCAAAGACCGTGGCGAGGTCGAATAGCTCGCCCATCGTGCGTGCACGGATGATGCCGCTCTGCATGAAGGCGGTTTCGTAAGCGGCCTCGCTTCCTGTCAGCGAGCCGGTGTGCGAGGAAGCCGCACGGGTACCTGCTTCAGTCACACCGCTCTTGATAGCGATAACCGGGGTGTTTTTGGTGACGTGGCGAGCGGTTTCGAGGAAGCTAGAGCCGTCGGAGATACCCTCTAGGTAGGCCAAGATGACCTTGCTATGCTCATCTTGATCCCAGGCCTTCAACAGCGCCACCTCATCGATGTCTGCCTTGTTGCCAAGGCTGACAAAGCGGGAAAACCCGATACCAGAGACCTTACTCCAGTCTAAGATGGCGGTGCACAACGCTCCCGATTGCGACATAAACGCAATCTCGCCTTCATTCGGCATCAGCGACGCAAATGAGGCATTGAGATGGCTTACCGTATCGATAACCCCTAAACAGTTGGGGCCAACCATCCGCATATCATAGTGCCGTACCAATTCAAGGAGCCGCTTCTCAAGCTGTTTCCCCTTTTTCCCAACCTCCTTGAACCCCGCCGTAATCACTACCAGGCCCTTGACCCCTTTCTCACCGCACTCTTCTACCGCCGTGAGCACATACTCAGGCGGGATCACAACCACGGCAAGATCTACCGAATCGGGGACGTGGGAAACAGATGAGTAGGCAGTGAGCGAGAGAACCGTCGTTGCAGTGGGATGAATGGGGTAGACACGGCCTTGATAGCCATGATCAAGGATGTTTTTGAGTACTTGGTGACCCAGACGCTCTGGGTTTGGCGAGGCACCAATCACTGCCACAGTTTCCGGGGCAAAGATCGCCTCCAACATGTCCTATGTTCTTTCTATGTTATCTCTATGGTTTGTACCACTCGTATCGTACGCTTCGTACGCATAGAGACGATAGCACACTCAACCCGACCCATCTTGCATTTGGATCGTCATCCATACGCAAGTAGCCATCACCATCACCACAATAACGCGATGATAGCAGAGACTCCCCTGGATGACAACCACAGCATCGAAACGTACCTCCTAGGACGAGCTGCATCCGCGACGGTGCTGATCGCCCGTTCGCAACCAAGGTACTCCAATGATAGCCGAAAATATCGCGCGTGGCAAGTGTTGGAGAAGGTAGGCAGGGCCATGTCAAAGTCCATCGGGTATAATCCGCTTTATACAGCAAACGTATGG
>CAZGLO010000141.1:0-3794 GCA_964526735.1 uncultured Chloroflexaceae bacterium
CGACGGGTGGAGGAGCGAGCACAAGCCCAGGTGCTTTAGCTCTGGGTAGCTGACCTAGCTATCTTTGCTCTCTTTGCTATCCATTTGCAAGTGCTAAGTTTCGGATACGGTCAGCAACCTGTGTGGCAATCGCAAAAGAACGGCGGGTGGAGGATTCGTCCGACAACCCCAACCCACACGATGCCGTGATCATCGAGTGGCTAGCAAGTTTGCCTGCATCGCCAATATCGAGTGCTCCTCTCCGCCACCGCTCAAACAGCACATCCGCCTGGACATTGGAGAGATCTATCCACGTTGGGACTAGCCCAAAAGCAACGATGCCACCCGCATCTATGAAATGCTGGGCATGGGGGTCTGCAAAAAACTGCTCAATGCAGGCATGGGCGTCGAAAGACAAGATATCGGGGGCAATGCGGCACATCGCGGTAGTGGGAACATTCATCTTTGGAGTGGCGCAGCAATGCAACCCAACTTGTACCCCTGCCTGCCGGATCGTCTTGACAATATTCATCAAAACGCCAAGCGGGGACATGGAAGTGACCGTCTGGCCATAGTGTTCAAGCGAAAGCATCCCAAGGCATGGCTCATCAAGAAAGAAAATAACATCCTTCCCCCATCCTTGCAACCGCTCTATCTGCCAGAACGCCATTCTGGCGACATATTCTCCGATGACTGCGAGTGCGTGAGGGTATTCGACCAACGAACTGCCCCGATACATTATCTGTGATGCCAACGTGACCGGCCCAACCATCTGCGCCTTGATGGCAATCGCCCGGCGGAAGACTCCATCAACGAGAGCCTCCTGAAACGCAAAAAAGCCTTCGGCTTGTGGCTTCAATAACGAACCATCAAGCTTTGTAAAAAGATGAATTACATCATCAAGATGACCCTCCGCAATCAGATATCCATATTGTCGGTCGTTGGGAAGAAGCTGTTGGAGTATTCGCTCAAGCGGCTGCTCGATCATCTGTTCGCGGGGAGAACGACGAGGAAGTTGCGGCCAAAAAGGAATGTCAGGACAATTTTGGGCGACAAATTGAACCGCTTCGCGGGCATTGATGAACGGGAGACTGCCAATACCAGTGACGGCTCCCATCGGGAGCGTGGATACTTGTTGTTTTGGTTCGTACCCAAGCATAGCAGGATGATCCTTTGTGCCAATATACTGTGTTGTAAACAATAATCATAATGAGGATTTTCTCCATCCTACTAGACGAGCGGGTTCTTGTCCAACGTTTTTGGCCTGCGGCGGCGGCGCGGGTGTTTCCTTACTTGCTTGCGTCCTGCAGGAGGCCGTAGTACAATGGCCTCTCATGGGCTTGCTTTGTAGCCTTCGATGGTCTTTGGCAAGCTGCAGCAAACAGCATTAGCAAACGGTTCTCGCCACAAACACACGTGTATGACCTCTCACCTATTGGATCAATTAAACAAGGCTCAGCGGCAGGCAGTGCAGGCAACCACAGGGCCGATATTAGTACTTGCCGGGCCAGGAAGCGGGAAGACTCGTGTTCTTATTCACCGTGTGGCCTACCTCATCCAGGAAGAGAAGGTCTCTCCCAAACACATGCTCGCGGTGACATTCACGAACCGGGCCGCCCGCGAAATGCGTCAGCGGTTGTTCGGCTTGCTTGGCGAAGAGACAGCATATCCCCTTACCATCGGCACCTTTCACAAGATTTGCGTCCGCATCCTCCGTCGAGAATTTGTCCATGTGGGGCGTGAGCGATCTTTCAGCATCTACGACACCGATGCACAACTCAACCTCATCAAAGCTTCGCTCAAAGATCTCGACCTTGATAGCAAGCAAAACCCTCCTGCGCGCTTCCTCAACACCATCTCCCGCGCCAAGAATGAGCTGATTGGGCCAGCAGAATTTGAAGCATTCGTATACAGTGGCAAACAGCCTACGTTGCGCGAGAAACACATAGCTGCCTGCTACCATATGTATCAGCACAAGCTGCTGCAAGCCAATGCCCTTGATTTTGACGACCTCCTGCTTGAGACCGTTCGGCTCTTCCGCGAACAACCGCCTATTCTCAACTATTATCAAGACCACTACCGCCACATCTTGGTAGATGAATATCAAGATACTAATCATGCCCAATATACTATCGTCAGTATGCTCGCCAAAAAGCACCAAAATCTCTTTGTGGTGGGCGACGACGATCAGGCAATCTACTCGTGGCGCGGCGCAGATATGCGCAATATCTTGCAATTTGAGCACGATTACCCCAAGGCGTGCGTCTTCCTGCTTGAGCAAAACTACCGTAGTACCCAGAATATTTTGAAGGTGGCGCAGGCTATCATTAGCCCCGGCATATGGCGAGTGCACCGCAAACAATTATGGACAGAGCACGATATCGGTGAACCGGTGATGGTCTTAGAGGGGTATGACGCGAAAGATGAAGCAAATCGTATCGCTTCAGAGGTAGATAATCTTGTGAGCACTGGGATCTACACCATGCGCGACATTGCGATTATGTATCGTACCAATGCGCAGAGCCGCGCGGTTGAGGAAACATTAATTTCCTATGGTTTTCCCTACTTTATGGCGGGTACCGTGCGGTTCTATGAGCGAAAAGAGATCAAGGATGTGCTTGCCTACCTCCACTTTATCAACAATCCCGCCGACCATATCAGCCTTGAACGTATCATCAATTACCCCAAACGCGGGATTGGCAAGCGGACATGGCAAGCGCTCTGGGCGTGGGCGGAAGAGGCTCGCATCACCCCGTTTGAGGCACTACAACACCTGGAAACCCAAAATGTGACCAATACGCCATTCTCTCGCCGTGCATACGCCGCATTGGTTGATTTTTACCACTCTATGCTCCCGCTCTTCGACCTGCGACACCGCCTCCCCCTCCCCAACCTTATTGGCGCATTGATTGAGCGTGTTCCCTTCTATGAGACGATCTACCAAGAATATGACAAAGATGAGGCGAGAGACCGCTGGAATAACATTCAGGAACTCTACAACGCCACCCAAGACGACATTGCGGCTCCCATCGAGGCACAGTTGGAGACCTTCCTCGCCGAAGTCGCGCTTTTCACCGACTTGGATAGCGCTGATGAAGGCGCAGATGCCATCACTTGTGTGACGCTCCACCAGTCGAAAGGGCTAGAATTCCCCGTAGTCTTCTTGGCGGGCATGGAGGAAGGATTGCTCCCGCACCACTTCTCAAGCACGTCGGTGGAGGAGATCGAGGAGGAACGGCGGTTGTTCTATGTTGGGGCGACGCGCGCCAAAGAGCGTCTTTATCTTTCGCGCGCCTTCCGACGCACGACCTTTGGGCATACCGAGGTCACATCGCCATCGCGGTTTATCGCAGATATCCCCCCTGAGCTATTGATCATGCACAACACCAACCAATCGCAACGTAATTCACAGGTGGCCACTATTCCATCCTCGCCCGATGCCAATTCTCGCAGCCAAGGGGGACG
Source organism: uncultured Chloroflexaceae bacterium (assembly GCA_964526735.1). Lineage (GTDB taxonomy): Bacteria > Chloroflexota > Chloroflexia > Chloroflexales > Chloroflexaceae > JAAUSY01. The sequence continues at coordinate 3,445 of CAZGLO010000141.1, forward strand.
CTCCTCACGCCAAAGCAAAACCCCTTCCTTCCGTTACGTGGAAAGAACATCATCATCTGCTTCTCTCCCGACAAAAAACAACGCTGAACCAGAGATGCATCTACCAATACGGATAGAATTTACCCCTGGTCAGCGTGTTCGTCACCACTTGTTTGGCGAGGGAGAAGTCATTGAGTGCAAGCCAATGATGGCGGATGAAGAGGTGGTTGTCCTCTTCGACAGCGGCCAGCGCAAGAAACTCCTCGCCAGCTTCGCCAAGCTTGAATTACTCGGCTAAACATCGCCATTTTCTCCCTCTCATAGATGTTTACCCTTCAGGGCGGGAAACCCACCCGCTTTCAGCGGTGGGA
>CAZGLO010000142.1:0-3525 GCA_964526735.1 uncultured Chloroflexaceae bacterium
GTCAGCATACTCGGCAATGACAAACCCGTCAAATTAGGACGGTTGGACTACTAGTACATCCGTTTGTGCGTTGCCTGAAACAGTCGCCTATGCTATCATATGGGCTTGTGTCCGATAATACAAATAATAACAGCAATAATAAGACGCAATAAGGGTTTCGATGCGCACGATCTTCTTAATGCTACTTGCCCCACTGGCCTTGATAATGGCTATAGGATTGATGGGGGCAGCGTGTACCGCACCTTCTTCTCCTCAGCAGGATGCTGACGAACCGACGCAGACAGCAACGGTGGTGAGCACCGCGAATGAAGTGCAATCACCTTCTATAGTGGCCACCCAGCCCGCTACTGTAACAACTGTCGTCGCCTCGCCGACGGCTTTTGCAAGCCCAACGGTGGTTCCTTCGCCGACGAGTGGCGGCATACCAACACCGGTATTGGCAGTCCCCGTGACGCAAACGGTGGTCATGCCAACGAATACCGCATTGGTAAGCCCAACAGCGGTGGTAACGGGAACGTCAACGGGAACGTCAACGGGAACGTCAACGGGAACGTCAACGGGAACGACGACGGGAACGTCAACAGTCGTGACACCCACCCACACCGCATTGGTAAGCCCTACGGCGGCGATAACGGGAACGACAACCACGACACCGCTCTCGCCAACGCAGGCCGTGGAGGCAATGAACGCGACGGCAATCGCCTCGCCCACAGCAACGGTAATGCCTACGCCGCGTTTGCCGGTGGTGCCGCCCACTCCCACGCCCAGCCCTACGCCGGTGGATGAGGGATGGGGCTGGCGGATGATGCAGGAAGACGCCATGCACACCGCCTTCCAGGGCCAGGAAGAGCGGTCACTGCGGCAGTCGGAGCGGTTGCCCCACAACCGAGTGGCATTGGCGCGGGCCTTGTTGGGCAAGCAGGATATCCCGGAAGTGGTCAGCACGCAGCCGCTCAATGTCCAGCAGGGCGATGTTGAGACCTTCTGGGTCAACAATGTGGTCAATCACCAGAATTACACCGTCACAGCCAAACTGCGCTATGTTGGCCCCGCCGTGCTGATGTACGTCGAAGAGGGGTTCAAGGTCGATCAGGAGGCGCTTGAACGGGCGGCTGTTACCTTTGAGCAGCAGGTATACCCACATACACGGGCTATCTTCGGCTCCGAATGGTACCCGGGCATCGATGGCGACCCCCGCATCACCATTCTCAACACGCAGAGCCGGGGAGACTCGGCGGTGGGCTACTTTTCGCCCCGCGACTCCACCCCGCGCGCCGTCAACCGCTTCAGCAACGAGCGCGAGATGTTCTATATGAAGATCCCCCCAAGCAATGGATCCTACATCTCTGTGCTGACGCACGAATATCAGCATATGATCCATTGGCACGAACAGCGGCGGTCGGAAACGTGGTTTAATGAGTCGTGTTCAACGCTTGCTCAAGACATCAACGGCTATGGCACCAACTCCTTTGTGGGGTCATTCCTCAGCAACCCAGATACGCAACTCACCATGTGGACGACCTCGGCGGGGGCATCAATACTAGCCCATTACGGCGCAGCAAACCTCTTCATGCGCTATTTCTACTCGCACTATGCAAATGATGAGGGGGCAATTGCATCACTGGTGCGCGCCGATGCGAGCAACAATTTGCAAGCGTTTGTAGGGGTTGCCGAGCAGACCCGCCCCGACATTTCCTCATTTGGCGAATTATTTGGCGATTGGGCGGTGGCCAATTTGGTTGGCGATCCGCTGATTGATGATGGACGGTATGGCTATCCGGCGGGGAATAACTCATTCAGCAACGGTTTGGCGATGCTCCCCAACACCGTCACCCCCACCGAACTCCCCACTCAGACAACCTATGAGGACGATGTTCATCAATTTGGCACCGACTACCTGAAATTGCCACCCGGCCCCGCCACAATCACCTTTACCGGCACGACGGCAGTCAGCCTGGTTGGCGCACAGCCGCACGGCACCCATGCCTGGTGGAGCGGGCGGGGGGATAATAGCTATGCCACCCTGACCCGCAATGTGGCGCTGACGGGGTTGCAAATGCCCACGCTCTTCTTCGACCTCTGGTATGAGATGGAGCCTGACTACGATTATGGCTTTGTGTCGGTCTCTACCGACGGCGGCGAGACGTGGCAAACGGTGGCAGGCGAGCACACCACCAATGAAGACCCGCAAGGCGCAAATTACGGCAACGGTATCACGGGCATCAGCGGCACGACTGACCGCGAAATAGAGGGTAATACCCGCGGGACGTGGGTGAAAGAGGTGATGGATCTCTCCCCCTACGTCGGAAATGGCCAAGATAACGGCCAAGATGCACAGGAGGTACAGATCCGGTTCTGGCAAATCAACGACGAAGGGTTTAATGCCCCCGGCATGCTCATCGACAATATCCGTATCTGCGAGCGCAATGATGAAACAACGTGCGTTCTTGAGGATGACGTGGAGCATGTGGGTGAGCCGTGGCAGGCAGAGGGGTTTGTGCGGGTGGATGGCACCCTGCCGCAAGAGTGGCAATTGCATATGGTCTTCCTTGGCCGAGATGGCAAGCCCTACTACGTCTCGCCGCTCTCCCTCGACGGTGAAGGCACCACCACCCTGACGCTTGACGCCGGTGCAGAGGCGGTATTGGTCGTTTCCGGTGTAACCCCATACACCGCAGAGCAAGCGCGCTACCGGATTACGGCCTCGCCGCTGCAGTGATACGCTGTCTATGCTGTCTGTGAGATGGTAATGGGAGAGGAGGAGGAGGGCAAGACCAGGAGCATGAGAGTGGGGATTGAGTGCTTGTTTATGCTGCTCCTGGCCCGCGCACGCTATTCCATTTCGTTGAGGATATCTTCGATAAAGGAAACGTCTACCATGCCCATTTTGCGGCCATAGAACGCGCCATCAGTATCGACAAAGTAGGAGACGGGCATACCGCGTACCCCATAGCGTGTGCCGATGTGGTGGTCAGGGTCGGCGATGAGGGGGAAAGTCACGCCGTACTCTTGCGCAAACGGCTCAATGAGGTCAACATCGCCATCCTGGCTCACGCCAATCACCAAAAACCCCTCATCTTCAAACCGCTCAAAGGCTTCTTGAATATCGGGCATTTCGGCCTTGCAAGGCGGGCACCATGTTGCCCAAAAGTTGATTAAGACTTTCTTGCCCTTGAAGTCGCTCAACGAATGGGTCGTGCCGTCTGGCAGGGTGTAGGTGAAGTCGGGGGCGGGTTCGCCCTGCTTGAGCGGCGCGATCTCCGTATCAATCAATTCGCTTTCGCGGGCGACTGTGGTCGTTACAGTCTCATCTGCCTCGTCTGCCGCATTGCCCGCTGTGCTCTCTTCGTTCGTTTCTTGTCCTTCCCCCGCGGCGGTTTCATCCTGTGTCGCGGAGCCACATCCGGCCACCCCGCCCACAAAAACCACGACAATCAGCAGAAGAGCAAGCTTACGTGTCATCGAATACATCATAGATGTTTACCCTTCAGGGCGTTCCTCCCACCGCTGAAAGCGGGTGGGAGG
>CAZGLO010000143.1:0-3523 GCA_964526735.1 uncultured Chloroflexaceae bacterium
CTCCCACCGCTGAAAGCGGGTGGGTTTCCCGCCCTGAAGGGTAAACATCTATGATCGATACATTGAATGGAGCCTTGCTTCTCAAGAGGAGCGTGTTTCTTCACCTCCGCGAATCGCCGACGGTGGTGTGGCGCGGCTTGATGATGATCCTGTTTGTAGGCGTGTTGGTGGGCGGGGTGCATGGGGTACAGGCCTTCTTCGCCACGCTCAACCCTGACTATACCTACAACCAAATCCAGCGGGAGGTAGAAACCATCATCGACCAACAAGCCCGCGAATCGACGTTGGATGAGCAGCGGCAAATTTTGGGGATTGTCGACGAAAACCTTGATCCGGCCATCGCGCTGCTCAAACGCATTGACAGCCTACCTACACCCTTGCCGCGGCCAGTTGAGGCGGTGGTACGGGGGATTGCGGTCTTTGTTTCGATGCCGCTGCAATACCTGCAAGGGGTGCTGATAGCCGCGATTTTTACGCATTTTGCGGCGTGTGTGCTTGGCGGGCAAGGGTCTATACAGCAGATGATTGGGGTGGGGGCACTTTCCACCGCGCCGCACGCCCTTGATGCCCTCAAGTTTGTCAATGTGTTGGGGGATTTGATTACGCCCGTGGCGTGGGCGTGGGGGTTTGTGGTGCTGGTCGTCGCGACAAGTGTGGTGCACCGGCTTGAGCTTGTGCGCGCCGCCATCGCAACGATATTCTTCCCGCTCCTGCTGCTCTTACTTACCCCGCTCTTCTGCATTGTGTCGAGCTTGGTCATACAGCTGCTTTTGGCGATGGTGGCTTAGTCGGTCGCTTCGTCGGTCGCTTCGTTCTCCTGCCGACCGGCTTTTGCGGCAAGGTAGGTTGCGCCTTTCCCCACCGCCGTATTGATCGGAATGCCCTGCTGACACAAGGGGCATTCTGTCTCTTCCCACGACTCGAGCGGCACCTCAACCAATGGCGCAAACCGTGGCACACCAAGCGTCTCTGCCGTGAGACCGCCGCGGTTGCAGAGCGCTCCCACGCCAACCACCACGCTCTGCTGCTCGCGGACAGCCTGTACCACTTTGAGCACCGAGCCGCCGGTCGTCAAGACATCCTCCACCACCAAGACGCGCCGTCCGGTGAGCCGCTGGCCGTAGCCGCGCCGAAAGACCCGCCGCCGCTCTTCGCCCTCTTCCTCCGCATAGACCGCAAGCACTTCATGGCCTGTCAGGTTTTCGAGGTGGTGCGCCACCCATTGAGCCAAAATCACCCCGCCAATCGTTGGGCCTGCCACCACTTCAACGCTCTCTCCCGCAAACTCCGCCGCAATGCGAGAGCAGATATAGCTCGTTTCGGAGATGTGGGGGTAGAGCGCATCCTTATTGACGTAGCTGCTGCCGTGACGACCAGACGTGTAGACGATATGGCTCTCAGTGATGATTGCCCCAACTCGTTCTAACAAGGACATAATGTCGGGATCGCTCATGGTCTTTAATCTTTCTGTTGGTTCTTTCTGCTAGGAATCAACAAGCTCTTCAAGAATGCGTTGTGCCGCGTCCGCCGGTGTGCCAATCGCCGCAGGAGGCTGTGTAATTGGCCGCCCAACCACCAAATAATCCGCCCCCGCCCGTCGGGCATCGGCCGGAGTCATAATGCGACGTTGGTCGCCTTCCCCCGCCCACGTCGGTCGTATGCCGGGGGTTACGGTTAAGAAGGTCGGCCCACACGCCTGTTTGATAGCAGCGACTTCGTGGGGAGATGCAACGACTCCATTCAGCCCGGCCGCTTTGGCAAGCCGTGCCAGGTGGATGACCTGTTCGTGTGCAGGATGGGGGATGTTGATCTCCTCTGCCAGCGCCGCGTCATCGATACTGGTGAGCACCGTCACGCCCAACAGCAGGGGAGGTGGATGGCCCGCTTCGGGGAAAGCACGGTGTGCGGCCTCAACAGCGGCCTCCAACATCGCCCGCCCGCCGTCGGTGTGGAGTGTAATCATCCGCACGCCCCCGCCCGCTGTCGCCGCAATCGCACGGAGAGCGCCCGCAACGGTGTTGGGGATATCCTTCAGCTTGAGATCAAGGAAGACGCTCCCGCCTACCTCGCTGACAACCCGCACCACATGGGGAACGCCCTCCCCAGTGCAAAGCTCCAACCCAACTTTGAACCCACCAACCTTGTCCCGCAGCGCCTCAACGAGAGGGAGACCGTCGGAGAGGGTGGGCACATCAAGCGCAACAAGAAGATGTTGCCGTGCCTGTTCAATGGATAGTGTCGTGGATGGCCCTGCAGACGGTTCTGTGCTTGTTTCAGTGGACTCTGGATGAGTGTGCATGAGGAACCTCACGATGGATAAGCGATTGGTGGATGGAACGGATGAGCGTTGGCCCTTCGTAGATAAGGCCGGTATAGAGTTGCACCAAACGCGCCCCCGCATCCATCATCCGCAGGGCGTCGTCAGCTGTCAGAATGCCACCAACCCCGATAATCGGCAGCCGTCCGCCCGTCTCTCTGCTGATGAACCGCACGACCTCCCGAGAGCGCTCTGTCAGCGGCCGCCCGCTCATCCCGCCCTGCTCGCAGAAGGGGCGCGGGGTGTTGGGGCCAACCATCGTGGTATTGGTCGCGATGATGCCGCTCAATGCGTGCTCATCGCACACCTCCAAGACCTCGCTGATAGCGTGCTCACTCAAATCGGGAGCAATCTTGACCAGAAGAGGCGGGGGATGGCCATTTGTTGAATGTGCTGAATGTATGGAAGAGGCGATGGCCTCCTGCCGCAGAGCACCCAATAACCGGCTCAGCTGATGGCGGTCTTGCAGCGAGCGAAGTCCCGGCGTGTTGGGGGAGCTGACGTTGATAGAAAAGAAGTCGCCATAGGGGGCAAGCGCCCGGAATGATGCACAATAATCATCAATAGCATCATCAACCGGCGTGATACGCGATTTGCCCAAGCTGATACCAATCGGAACCGGCAGTGGGAGCGATTGCTGCAACCGCGCCGCCATCGCTTCTGCGCCCTGGTTGTTGAACCCCATCCGATTGATGATGGCGCGCGCGGCGGGAAGGCGGAAGATGCGTGGCCGTGGATTGCCAGGTTGCGGGTGCCACGTGACCGTGCCAATCTCCAGGAAGCCAAACCCCATCGCCGCCAATGCCGGAATAGCGGTGCCGTCCTTATCGTAGCCTGCTGCAAGCCCCACCGGATTGGGAAACCGCACCCCAAAAACCGTCTGTTCAAGCTGTTCAAGCGGGTTAGGCAGCCCATGCGGCGGGCGGTGACCCGTTGAAATGCGCCGGAGAAGGGCGAGGAGCGGGGGAAGGTGACCCAACCCCGCGAGCAGCTGCATCATCCGTTCGTGAGCGACTTCCGGGTCGTTGCGGGTCGCCCAAATGAGAAACGGCAAGCCCATATGCCGGTAGATTGCCGCAAGCGATTGTTCAATCAACGATTAGTCCATCCCCCTATGCCTTCGTTTCGTGCATTGCAAGGTTTTGCTCGTTGGTGACTACTCCCAACCCGAAAGGGTTGGGCTTCTCGGGTCGAAACCCAGGCTGT
>CAZGLO010000144.1:0-3517 GCA_964526735.1 uncultured Chloroflexaceae bacterium
CGTCTGCATTGCCATCGATCCCATTCGCATCTGCATTGGGTCGAGCGGTTTCATTGGCTTGATTGGCTCCATGGGTTTCATCGGCTCCATAGGAGGGATGGAGGTGTGGGGCGTGGCAGAGGTTTGCGAGAGCGAGAGGACATCAGCTCCAGCAAGCGAGGGCGGCGTAGCAAGCTCATATACACTCGTGGCCTGGATATGGAAAAACCACGGTCGTTGGCGGGTTTCGATGCGCAGCACCACTCCGGCGGGAATGCGGAATAAGGTGGGGGGGGTTGCCCATTCCCCGGTGTGGAATGACTGCTGTTGCTGCTGCTGTTGGCCGGGGGCGGTGGATGAAATCGCAATGATGGTGGCTGCTCCTTGTTGCTCAACCATCACCCGTTGACCGGATCCGAGATCTCCGACGTAACCCATTTTTGCCTTCCTATCGTTTTGGTATTGATTGCTCGTGTGTCTCTCTTAAGCCTATTTGCTACATTTGCTACATTTGCTACATTTGCTACATTTGCTACATTTGCCACGATACACGATAACAGTGGGTAGTTGGCAATCGGCGATTGATATGCTGTATGGTGTGGTGCGTTGGTGCAATTTGGTGCAATTTGGTGCATCGATGGCTTTGGTGTGTGTGTTGGGTCGTGACTATTCCCAACCCGCAAGGGTTGGGCTTCTCGGGTCGAACCCCAAGCTGTGTAGCCCCGCAGCCAGAATAGTTCTCGCGGCGTTGAGGTCTCGGTCTATTCTTGCAACATCTGGCGGCAACAGGGAGTGCGCAGATGGGCCTGCGTCAAAAACGACCGCAGACCCACAACACGCACTCGGCGGAGAGGCACGATGGTTTCATTTGGACACGAGAATGAGGAGATAAGCACCATACATAGGTGCTCACACCCCCCTTAGTTGTCCTCTGAGCCGATGCTGAGGATGTCGTCAGCAAAGCCACCAATGTAGTCTTCACGACCGGCAACAAAATACGCCACCGGCACTGCCCCCATCAGGACGAACAAGATGAACATAAAATAGATCATCATAACGTGAACTGCTACTTTCTAGGTGTTCAAACGCATCCGAAATTCTTGATCGATCTGGCCTCGATCTGGTCTCGATCTGGCCTCGATCTGGTCTCGATCTGGTCTCGATCTGGTCTCGATCTGGTCTCGATCTGACCTCGATCTGGTCTTGGCTTGGTCATAGGAGGCTACGGCGGTAGAAGATGCCTTGCTTTTCATAGAACCCTATGACCTGCTAGGCTAAATTATAGCACCAAGTGCGAATTCTATCAATTCAATCAATTACAATCCAACAGCACCAACGCCATCATAGTGAAGTCCAGCCGCTTTCGCCGCTGCCGGATCAACCATCCCCCGGCCATCAATGAGGATGGGCGTGCGGAGAGCTTTTGCCACCGATGCAAGGTCAAGCTCGCGGTAGGCGGTGTGCCCAACCATCAAAATAGCCGCGTCTGCCTGGGCAAATACCTCCTCAATATTCCCCTGATATTCGGCCACCCACGGGTCGTGAATACGGACGCTGATCTGGTGGCGTTCAAGGTACTCAACCAACGCTTCACTAGGACTATTGCGCGTGTCGTCGCTGTTTTCTAGGTAGGCATAGCCCAATATTGCAACACACGCCTTCTCTATGGGGCAATGCGCCGCTTCTAATGCACGCATCGTCATCTGGGCAACGTGGATAGGCATTCCGTCGTTGATAGAGCGCGCCGCAGGAATAACCTTCAATTGCACGCTTCCCTGTGCCGACGATGCAAGCAACCACGGGTCTTTGGGAATACAATGCCCCCCCACTCCCGCACCCGGTAGGTGCATCTGGCGGTAGGGGCTTTTATTCACAAGCTCACGTACTCGCCAGACATTTGCCCCATTCGCCTCGCAAATAAGCGCAACCTCGTTCGCAAAGGCGATTTGTACGTCGCGGTAGGCGTTTTCAGTCGTCTTCACCAACTCCGCCGTGCGGACATCACACGGGTCGAGATCAGCCTGGACAATGTGACCGTAGAGCTTCACCATCGTCTCCGCAACCTCCGGCGTACTGCCTCCACATACGCGGCTCACCGTGCGGATGTTGGCCAAGAGCTTGCCCGGCATCACTCGCTCAGGACAGGCCCCCACGTAAAATCCCTCATTCACCCGCTTGCCTGAAGACTCCTCAAGCAGTGGCCCCACAAGCTCCTCAGTCGTGCCCGGAGCGACGGTCGATTCAACTATCACTAAGGCTCCGTCCTTCAGTACCGGCCCAAGCGTTCGGCAAACCGCCTTCAATGCTTCGTAACGCGGTTGGTGATACTCGTCAACCGGCGTCTCTACATTGATTGTGATGATGTCAGCCTCGCTGAGGGTCGCTATATCAGTGGTGGCGTGGAACCGTCCAGCCGTCACCACATCGCTCAGAAGCTCGTTGAGACCAGGCTCGTCACCCTCTATCGGCGATTGACCCTGGTTGATGAGCGCAACGCGGTCGGGCTTGATATCTACCCCAATCACCCGAAACCGCGCTTGCGCAAAGACGCACGCCACTGGCAACCCGACATAGCCCAGCCCAACCACCCCTATCGTCGCGGTGGTGGTGGCAATATTTTGCTGTAGTTCGTTCAGATTCACAGTGTGGTGGCACATCACTCCCCCCGCTCGCTCGCCTCGCACTCGTGTGTGGTAGGTTGTCAGTGGGTTGTGGGTGGGTTGTGGGCGGCAGGAGGATCGTGTGCCTCACTCCTTTCTCTACGCATAATCCCGGAAAGCGCTTTGTCGGCACGCTATGAGAAAGATGTAAGCTCAATCGCTCGGTGATCTTGCCCCGCCGTCACAATCGCACGAGCAGCAGTCAGCGCGGCTAAACCATCCATCCCCGTCACAATCGCCGAATCATCCTCGCCCCGCACCGCCGCAAGAAAGGCTTCGTGCTCAAGGCGCAATGGCTCTTGCTTGGGGACGACGTGGCGGATCATTTGCCCCTCGCGCACTCCCCGCAAGACACGCATTGTCTCCCACTCGCTGCCCTTCGCATTCGCATTCTCAAAGAAATAGAGGTCTTGAGTGAGGTAGTCGACCTGGAACATCCCCCGCTCACCTGTCACATATAGCTCGCGTATCTTGGCGGGGGTCAGCCAGTTGATGTTGAGCGTGCCCATTACCCCACCGTTCATCCGTATGACCGCATTCATTGCGTCTTCCTGCGTGCTGTGAATGCGTCGCTCGGTTTCGGCATATGCACGGATTACATCTTGATTGGTCAGGTAGCGCATAACATCAAGGTCGTGGACGGCAAGGTCAATCACTACCCCCACATCCTTCACCCGCGCCGGGAAAGGGCTTTGACGACGCGCGTCAATCTGGAATATACGACCCAATTCCCCCTGATCCAACCGCTGCTTGAGCGCAATAACCGCGGGGTTAAATCGCTCGATGTGGCCGATGGCAAGCACCCCCCCCGCCTCCTCCGCGGCGGCAATGATTTGCATCGCTTCGTCGGTCTCGTAGGCAATCGGCTTTTCGATCAT
>CAZGLO010000145.1:0-3402 GCA_964526735.1 uncultured Chloroflexaceae bacterium
ATACGGTTAATCAACCCATCGGCAGCCGCTAGGCGAAAGATACGTGGGCGGGGGTTGCCAGGTTGGGCATGCCAAGTGACAGTCCCCGTCTCGACAAAGCCAAAGCCCATCGCCGCCAGCGCAGGCAGGGCAACTCCATCTTTATCATAGCCGGCGGCTAACCCCACCGGGTTGGGGAAGCGTAGCCCGGCGACAGTCTGTGCCAACGCGGGATCGCGGGTGGGGGCAGCCCACGTATGGCGCAGCAGCGACACCAACAACGGCGCACGGCTTATCCCCCCTAGCAGGGAGAGCATAGCAGTGTGCGCTCGTTCCGGGTCGTTGCGGGTGAGGCTAAAGATAACCGGGCGTAGCAGCGAACGATACAGCATTAGGGCTACGCGGGTCACTTCTTGCCAATACCAAGCGTATCATACAACCGCTGGTAATTGAAGTGTTCTTCCATCAGTTCGGTGAAGTGCTGAAACTTGGTATGCTGATGGAAGCGCACCCGTCCAAACAGCTTTTCTGACCGTTCAACCGCGCTCATCGTGTCATCTGGCACGACAATAATGGGTACCTCTCGTTCCTCGGCACGGTTCAGCACGTTGATAGAGGGGCGTATGCCACCCGTCAAGACCAGCACACTGGTACTCGTTTCCAACGCCACCAACTGCACATCGGCGCGATCCCCGCCGGTAAAGACGGCTTTGTTGGGGCGGCGGCGGAAGTGGGAGAGACTGGCGTTTACCCCCATTGCCCCGACCATCAATGACATCACCATCTTGTCGCGCCATTCTGGACTGCCAATATATCGCCCCCCAAGATGCTCTGCCAATTCGCCAACCGACACACTCGCCAGCAGCGTTTCTTGCGGCAGCATCCCAAGCACCGGAATACCCCGGCTCTCTAGGTAGGGGGCAACATTATCTTTCACGTAATCAAGATGGGGTTGCTCTATTTGGTTGAGCAACACGCCAATAACACGATTGCTGAGGTACCGCTGGACGGTTAGGATATTGTCCACGGTCAGGGTCGAGTGGTAGCGACAAACGAGCAGCACGGGGGAGTTAAACATCGTCACCACCTGGTCGGCGGTGAGGTCAAGCAATGCCCCTTCTACCCAGCGGTTTGTCCCCTCCATCACGACAATTTCCTTGCCCTGATAGACCGAGCGATAGGCTTCGAGCAAATGGTCCGTATAGGATTTTTCCGAGCCACTCAAGACCTGCTCTATGAGTCCAGGAGTAATGAGCACCGGTGCGATTTTCTCGACGGGTTCATCCAAGCCCAGTTTCTGTTTGATAAGTGCTGCATCCTCATCAAAGGTTGTTTCTGCCGTGTGCGATGCTGAGACGCTAACGGGCTTCATATAGCCAATCTTAAAGCCATCTTTTCGCAACCGGCTGAGGAGCGCCATACAGACGGCGCTTTTCCCGACAAAGGTCTCCGTTGAAGCAATGTACAACAATGTAGCCATAGTTCCTCCCAAATCTCCTGTAATTACAACCGCTTACGACAAAATGATGCGTGCATCTACAACAATGCACCCTTCCCCGTCATTATGCACAACAAGCGGGTTTATGTCCATTTCTACAATTTCGGGAAAGTCCGTCACAAGCTGACTGACTCGCAGAACGACATCTTCTATGCTGGCAATGTCGGCGCGTGGCTCGCCGCGCACCCCCCGGAGCAACGGGAAGGTGCGGATGGAACGCAGTTGTTCGTGGACCTCTTGCTTGCTGATGGGCGCAAGCCGTAAGGCAACATCACGCAACACCTCCACGTAGATACCCCCCATACCCACGGCAACAAGTGGCCCAAACTGCGGGTCACGGTTTACCCCCACGAGCAACTCGCGCCCCTTGCGGACCATCTCTTGTACCAGTACCCCCCACATTCGCGCATCGGGGCTATATTTGCGGGCGCGATATTCTATCAATTCAAAGGAATCTCGTGCCGAGGTTGGATCGGTAATACCCACGCGCACCCCACCTATATCACTCTTGTGCAGAATGTCTGGACTGCTAATTTTCATCACCACGGGGTAGCCAATTTCCGAGGCAACCTGTGCTGCCTCATCCGGGGTCTGGACGAGCTTACTCTTGGGCAACCGCATACCGTAGGCTTGCATTACCTCACGCGCTTCTATCTCACCGAGCTCAACCCGCCCGGCTTTTCGCATCTTGGCAAAGAGGTCTTTCACCGCCTCGCGGTCTACTTCATACTCGACAAATTCTGGGGTAGGACGCTGGCAGTATTCATGGTAGCGTGCCATAGCCGCAAGCGACTGGGCAGCACGTTCTGGGAAGGTGTAGTTGGGGATGCGGTGCTCGCTGAGGATGTCTAGCGATGGTCCCAAGCTATAGCCCCCCATAAAGCAGGCGACCACTGGCTTGTCTTGGTCTGTGCTCAATTCGTGGATAGTACGGGCGATCTCCTCGTTGTCTGTGCCTGCCTGCGGCGTGAGCAACACCGCCACCCCATCTACGCCGGGGTCTTCTAGCGCGGCGGCGAGCGCAACCCGGTAGCGGTCACTCCGTGCATCACCAATAACGTCTATGGGATTAAAGACGTTGGCAGTGGGGGGTAGCCCCTCGCGGAGCCGTTCTATCGTCTCTGGGGTAAAACTTGCCATTTGTAGGATGCCGCTGCGCTCAGTGGCATCAGTGGCGATAATACCAGGACCGCCAGCATTGGTCACAATGGCAATCCGGTTGCCTTGAATACGCGGTTGGTAGGCAAAGACGATTGCTAGGTCAAAGAGTTCGCCCATCGTCCGTGCGCGAATAATGCCGCTCTGGGCAAAGGCGGCTTCGTAGGCACTTTCGCTACCCGTAAGCGAGCCGGTGTGGGACGAGGCGGCACGGGTACCCGCTTCTGTCACGCCACTTTTGATGGCGATAACCGGCGTGTTTTTGGTAATCTGGCGAGCAGCCTGCATAAAGCCCTGCCCATCGGAGATGCCTTCCAGGTAGGCAAGAATAACCCGGCTATGCGGGTCTTCGTTCCAAGCCTGGAGCAGCTTTACCTCGTCTACATCCGCTTTGTTGCCCAAACTGACGAAGCGCGAGAAGCCTATCCCTTGATTCTTGCTCCAGTCAAGAATGGCGGTACAAAGTGCGCCAGATTGGGACATGAAGGCGATTTCGCCGTCATTGGGCATCAGTGCGGCAAACGATGCGTTGAGGTTGCTAACCGTATCTATCACCCCCAAGCAGTTGGGACCGACCATGTGCATCCCGTAGTGGCGCACCTTGTCGAGCAGTTCCTGCTCCAGTTTTTTGCCTTCGCCGCCCACTTCCTTGAAGCCTGCGGTAATGACAATCAAGCCTTTGATGCCCTTTTCGCCGCATTGGGTGACGACATCCAGCACGTAGGCGGTGGGGATGACGACCACGGCGAGGTCTATCGAGTCGGGGA
>CAZGLO010000146.1:0-3131 GCA_964526735.1 uncultured Chloroflexaceae bacterium
TATCACTCGTGTGCCGCCGACTGAAGCCAATGCTGTGCTGCTGGAACGCCTGTGGCGGGGAGTTGGACGATTAAAAGCCAGTCGCATTATGTGCGGGAATGTGACGCTGGGCGAAAACCGCAATCACATGCGCACGGGCCGGGCCGCGGGCACCGCAGGCGTTGGCGGCGTTGCGCAATGGGCTGCTCGCGTTGTGGCGGCGGGCCGGATGGACGAACATCGCAGATGCGGTGCGGGCACATGCGGCATCGGTGCCACGCGCACTGGCATTCATCGGCGTTCCGGTAACTTTGACGTAGCCCTTTCCCCGCCTATCAGCTTGACACGTGTTTTGAGTACGGGTATACTTTTGCGTGATTGTTTCGTGTATTTTTATAGGGATTTCTAACGAAAAGCGTATTGCGTCGAATTTTTGCGAGTATTGCTAGAAAGTCTACGAGGGAGCTTACGCCATGAGTCACCCCCACAAACTTGGTCTTGTCCGTCAACCGGCGTACGACTTGAATGAGCGCCCGTTTATGGTGGTCTGGGAGACCACCCAGGCCTGCGACCTCGCCTGTCGCCACTGCCGGATGGGTGTTACCGATGAGCACGACCCACAAATCTTGACCTATGAAGAAGCGTGCACCTTGATGGATCAGGTCGCATCGTTTGGCAAGCCCCGCCCGATGTTTGTGATGACCGGCGGCGACCCTTTCAAGCGCGATGACCTCTACGACCTCATTCGCTATGGCGCTGAAAAGGGGTTGCTTGTGGCGGTTTCGCCCTCCGGTACTCCGCTGCTGACCGCCCAACGACTGCAAGCCATCCACAAAGAAGGGGCACGAGCCATCTCCTTGAGCATCGACGGCTCCAACTCCCAAATCCACGACGATTTTCGCCAAGTACCTGGCGTCTTCGACCGCACGGTGGAGGGGTGGAAGGCCGCCCGCGAGATGGGGTTGAAAGTACAGATCAACACCACCGTCACCCGCTATAACCTCTTCGATCTGCCCAACATCTTCTCGCTTGTCCAGGAAATTGGCGCTATGACGTGGGCGCTCTTCTTCCTTGTCCCCACTGGCCGCGCCATCTCCGAAGATGAGATTTCGCCGGAGGACTATGAGGCGGTGATGAATTTCCTCTACGACGCCTCCAAATATGTGAGCGCGAAGACCGTTGAGGGCCACCACTACAAGCGTATTATTGTGCAGCGTGCGGCGTTGGAGGCCCGCGACATCCCGCCAGAAGAATATATCACCCTCAACGACACCTACTACCGCCTCCGCGACCACCTCAACCAAATCGTCAAGGAGAAAGACCTCCCGCCGCCTGCCGACCGGGTGCGCCGTGCCCCGATGCACATCAACTCTGGGAACGGCTTTGTCTTTGTGTCGCAACGCGGCGATGTCTATCCCTGCGGCTATTTGCCCTTCCTCGTCGGCAATATCCGCGAGCAGTCGCTGGTCAACATCTACCGCGACAACCCGACTATGCAGTCGCTGCGTGACCGCTCGCAGCTCAAGGGCCGATGCGGCGTGTGCGAGTTCTACAACCTGTGCAGTGGCTCCCGCTCCCGTGCCTACGCTATGACTGGCGACGTGCTTGAGGAAGAGCACTTCTGCATCTACCAGCCCGGCTCATTCCCCTACGCCGAAGAGGCGTTTGAGCTGTCTGGTATCCACGCCTAAATCCTTCCTCCCCAAATGCACCGAAGGGAGGGGCTTTTTCTTCCCTCCCTTCCCCCTCGCCCGCCTCATCATCTCACCCCCGCCATCTCCCTGCGGTCGCTTATCAGAGCTTGCCGCGGCCCTTCAGCGAGAGGTAGGTATTAATCACGCTTATTGTCAGCTTATTGGCGGGCACATCAAGTGTCATTGCGCCGTGCTGCTGCAGCGTATCAAGCACGATTTGCCGCTCATCAAGCACCATCTCCGCCACCGCCCGCTGATACACCTCATCTGCCGTCTTGACCCCTTGGTTGGCCAAGCGGGTGATGTTGGGGTCGCTAATCGTCACGCAGAGAGGCAGATGGCGTTTTGCCAGCCGCGAGAGGTTGGAGATGAGCGGCTGGGCGGCGTCAAGTGTCACCAGGTCAGTGAAAATGACGATCAGCGACCGCCGCTTGTGCTTGACGCTTAGGTAGCTCAATGCACGGGTATAGTCTGCCTCCACCGGCTCCAAGGCCACATTGTAGAGCGACTCCAGCACGCGGTGAAATTGGTGTTTCCCGCGCTTGGGAGGCAGGTAACTCCCCACGTGGTCGGCAAAGGTCAGCAGCCCCACGTGGTCGCCCTTCATCATTGCCACATATGAGAGCAGGAGCGTGGTGTTGATCACGTAATCGAGCTTGGTGATATCGCCCACGACGGGCCGCATCAGCCTGCCGGTATCTATCACACTGACGACATATTGGCTACGTTCGGTCTCATACTCCATCGCGATGGGTTTTCCACGTCGGGCGGTCGCTTTCCAATTGATACGCCGAAAATCGTCGTCGGGAGTATAGTCGCGCAGCCGTTCAAACTCACTCCCCTCGCCAAACACCCGCGCCGGACGCAATCCCAGCTCAAAGAGCAGCCCTTTGCGTGCAAGCAGGTCGTACTTACGTATCTCCAAGATGTTGGGGTAGACCTTCACATCGCCCTGCGCTGGATAGCGCACTTGCCGCACGAACGTCCCAAATTGGCTATGGTAGCGCAAATTAATGTCTCCAAAGCGATATTTGCCGCGTTGGAGAGGGCGGACGGTGTAGTGAAGCTCTGTTGTTTCATTGGCGGGCAACGTACCGCTCAAGAACATGGTATCATGGTGAAACTGATGCGGAAATTCGTCTCGTATGGTGTAAGAGAGCGTATAGGCACTGCGGTTCGCTACCACAATCGTGATCGTGTTATCGGCACCAAGCGAGAGCCGGGGGTCGTGAAGCCGTCGCGTAACCGCAAATTGGCTTGGCGATGGGGTCAGAAAGACATCGCTCCCCACAAGCAGCGCCACGGCCAAGAAATAGACCAACGTCAGCCATACGAGCGGGTGGTAGAACGTTGCACCGGCCATGGGCAGCGCTCCAAGCAGGAGCAGCAGCAGGAGATGGGGGGTTGGTATCATAGATGTTTACCCTTCAGGGCGGGAAACCCACCCGCTTTCAGCGG
>CAZGLO010000147.1:0-2871 GCA_964526735.1 uncultured Chloroflexaceae bacterium
ACAGCCTGGGTTTCGACCCGAGAAGCCCAACCCTTTCGGGTTGGGAGTAGTCACCCAGAGGTCAAATATCACCCCCTTCCCTTATGGGGAGAGGATCTGTTGCGATAACAAGACAAAAATTGCTGTCCCGGCAAAGATACGGTAGATGCCAAACGCCACAAAGCTATTGGTCGAGACGTAGCGGAGGAGCCAGCCAATACTCAACCACGCAATCACAAGTGAGACTGCTGCCCCAAGTATGAACCATCCAAGTTGCCCTGGGGCGATCTCACCCATACTCTTGACAAAATCATACACCGTCGCGGCCCCAAGCGTTGGGATGGCGAGATAGAAGGAAAATGAGGTTGCGGTTTGCCGGTCGAGTCCGGCCAACATCCCTCCAACGATAGATGCTCCTGAGCGCGAAACACCCGGTATCATCGCAATCGTCTGTGCAAACCCAATACCAAGCGCTTGCCAAAAGGAAATTGCTTGCGGCTTGTGTACAGATGGCGGCTTAAGCGGCAAACGCTCCACCACAATGAAGATGATCCCGCCAATAATCAGTGCCCATGCAATGACAACGGGAGAGAAGAGAACAGACTTAATCCAATCGTGGATGAGTAGGCCAATCACGGCGGCAGGCAAAAAGGCAATGAAGATGAAGAACCAGAAACGGCGCGTGTCGTAGCTGGTTGGCAGCGCCCGCGCCTGCGAGAGGAGGTCTTGGGAGTAATACCCAACGACGGCTATCACCGCGCCAAGCTGAATAAAGATCTCAAATGTTCCCCCGATACTGTGCCGAAACTCCATGAGGTTGGTCGTGATGAGGAGATGCGCGGTAGAGGAAATGGGGAGAAATTCCGTGACCCCTTCTACCACCCCCAGCTCAATCACCTGCCACCAATCGCTGCCTGCGAACCCTGCCACTGCTAGCCCAATCATCACCGCTTCTATCGCGACTAACAGCACCAAGAATGAATGATCGCGCATGATGCGTGCTACCATGCCTGTGATCCCCGTTTTGGTATACACCTTCCGAATTCCCCTCTAGGCAAACGAAGCGGCAGCACATGCTGCCACTGGGTGCCATCTATAAAAACCGTACAGATCCTATCCGAACAAACGACCAAAAAGAGCCATCTCACATACCAAATTCAAGCCGTCGGATAAGATTGACGGGGAGGTGGGCGGCGGCCATCTTGCGTTGGGTTTTGGCGATGTCATATTCAACGCGATGGAACCGAATCGTCCCTTGCCCCGTATCATAGATAGCATAGGCGGCGCGGGGGTCGTAGTCGCGTGGTTGGCCAACGCTCCCAGGGTTCACAAACATCCGCTCTTCATATTCAAGGTCGATAACGCGGCGGTCGGAGGGGAGAAAGCGCTCATAGTGGCCCTCGCTCGACAGCCGAAAGCCAAACTGAATGTGTGAGTGGCCGATGAGGCAAAAAGGCGTTTCAAAAAAGGGACTATTTTCTTCTGCCTGCTCGGCAGAGAGCAGATACTCCCAGACCGGCTCACGGGGGCTGGCGTGAGCGATGGTAAAATATTCGTCGACCTGCTCCATGGGGTTCAGCCCCTTGAGCCATTCGTGGTATTCTGGCCGAAGCTGTTCGCCATTCCAGATATTGGCTGTGCGGGCGTCGGGGTTGAAGTCGTCGAGATCCACCTCGCCAATGCAAGCAAGGTCGTGATTTCCGTTAATAACAATATCGGCGTGACTCTTCATCGTGGAAGCACACTCGTTGGGGTCGGGGCCATAGCCAATCGTATCGCCAAGACACCAAAGAGCGTCGTACCGCCCGGCAGCCGCGAAGACTGCATCAAGAGCAACCAGGTTTGCGTGGATGTCGGATAGAATAAGAATGCGCATAGTAAGACTACCTACTCTTTTGTGCTATATTTGCCGTAGCGCCTATGCTGTTCCCTAGCTAGCGAAAGAGATGCGCAAGAGAGAACGACGCAACTTGTAGATGAGGGTTACGCTTGAGCGATGCTCATGCCATATCATGTCATACATTGATGCAAGAGACCAAACACTACCGCCATGGCTCACTCACCGCAACATTGCCCATTTGTAGGCTTACGGCAAAATCGTGCGATACGGTTTTCCTCACCAACGCCAGAGCATCGCTGTTATGTCACTGGTGAAGCACAGGAGATTCCGGTCAATCAGGTCGATTTTTGCCTCTCGCACAATCACCGTAAGTGCCCATTATACATGGGTTTAAGCGTCCCTTCAATATCTGCCGCTCCCGACACGCCTTCCGAGCAGGAGCCGCGTGGATGGCGGGGCCATATCAACGCGCTCTCACCGCGTGACCGGGCGATCTATGGCGGCCTCATTGCCCTGCTGCTGGTCATTGTGGGGATGTACCTCGCCACGGTGATACAACTCTTGCCGTGGGTGGGGGGCGAGTCCTCCTCGCCAACCGAGATTGGCGGGGTATTCACCGACACGCCCACAATTTCGCCCACTCTGTCATTCACCCCACCCTCCACTGCGACGGGCGACGTGATGGCCACGAACACAGACACTCCATCACCGACGAGCAGCCCAACAAGCAGCCCAACGAACGACCCGACTGCCAGCCCAACGAGCAGCCCAACGGCCACTGAAACACCAACAACCACATCAACGGCCACCATCAACCCGTCATCGCTGTCGTTACTCTCAACGACACCATTACCTCCCTCTCCAATGGGCCAAACCTCGACTGCCACCGCAGGCGGAGGGGCTATGATGACTCCAATACTCCCCACCACGCCTCCACGCTTACCGACGGCGATACCAACAGTGCCAACCGCCATCCCAAGCTCATTCCCGACACAGCCACTCCTGCCGACCGTCATTCCGACCGTCATTCCGACCGTCATTCCGACCGTCAT
>CAZGLO010000148.1:0-1728 GCA_964526735.1 uncultured Chloroflexaceae bacterium
CCTGCGCCAGGGTGAAGGGCTTCCAGACCGTCCAGTCTTCCTCACGCGGCTCCTCTGGGATACGCTCTTCGGTGGGGGCGGGGGAAGGTTGCGGCTGGGGAATATCGGCCTCCGCTGCGTCACTGTCAGTCTCCTCTGCCTCGGCACTATCGTCGGCACGCGCGACGGCGGTGGAAGCAGCAACTGGGCTGTCTGGGCCAGCCAACATCGGCGCACCACCGTGCGTCGGCGGCGGGGAGCCGGTGTCAGGGCCTTTTGCCGGAAGCCCGGCCTCTGCCATATCCTCAACAGCCATCTCCTCCTCAGCAGCCATCTCCTCATCGGCCATATCCTCAGCAGCCATCTCCTCCTCAACCTCTGCCATATCAGCACCGTCGGCAGGCGCGGCAGGCGGGGGAGCAGCTTTGCCTGCGCTGCCGCTCTGGCTCTGCTCCATTACAGAGCGGGCACCACCACCAAGCTCAGGCGCGCTGCCATCACCCAACCCTTGGTTGATGGTGCCAAACGTTTGGCTGACTTTGCCGCCCAACAACGTGGAAAAGCCAATGACCACTACACCAACGAGGATACCAATCACTAATAGTATAGATAACTTTCTGCGGTTCTTCATCATAGACCTCAACTAGGCAATCACAATAATCACAGAGAGGGATACCATACATCGCTTTGCAACCATTTTGCAAACACTCGGTGACATGTATGACCTCATGACGCTTTTATCCCGCAAAGAGTTTCATATATGTTTTAGAGAAGTGGGCAGGCAATGGTTAATAGGTGCCGACGACCTCCACATACTCCAGCGATTGATGGCGGAAGTAGGTATCGTAGAGGTCGGCATAGTGGCCACCACGCAGCATCAGCTCATCGTGGGTGCCTTCTTCAAGGATCGCCCCGTGGTCAAGCACGATGATGCGGTCGGCGGAGCGGACGGTAGAAAGACGATGCGCAATGATGATGCTGGTGCGGCATTGCATCACGGTGTTGAGGCCTTCCTGGATCTGCGCTTCGGTGAAGGGGTCGATGCTAGCAGTCGCCTCGTCAAGCATAAAGATCGACGGGTTTTGCAGCAGGACGCGGGCTAAAGCGACCAGTTGGCGCTGGCCCAACGACAACCGCCCCCCCCGCTCGCCGACTTGCGTCTCAAGGCCAAGCGGCAGGTCTTGTATCCACTCGCCGCCGCCAATCGAGCGCGCCGCGGCTTCGATTTCTTCCTGCGTGGCTTCTGGGCGACCGTAGCGGATATTCTCGGCGACGGTGTCGGAGAAGAGGAAGGGCACCTGCGGCACCACGCCAATATGCTTGCGGTAGTCTTTGAGGTCAATGCGGCGAATATCGCGGCCATCGACCACAATCAACCCGCCCTGAAACTCGTAAAAGCGGCTGATGAGGCGGATGAGGCTCGATTTGCCCGCGCCGGTATGCCCCACAATCGCCACCCGCTGGCCCGCTGGTATCTCCAAAGAGAAGTCTTTGAGGACAGGCGTGTCGGGCTTGTAGTGGAAATCGACCGAACGGAAGGAAATCCAGCCGTCAAAGGTGGTAATGGGCTGGGAGTCGGTCTGGATGACGTTGGGTTCGGCATCGATGAGGGCAAAAATACGCTCACTTGCCGCCAACCCTTGCTGAAATTGGCTCCAAAAGGAGGCGACGTGGATGAGCGGGATGTAGAAAATCATCAAACTGCGCACAAAAATGAACCAATCGCCCGCAGAGATGGTGCCGCCTAGC
>CAZGLO010000148.1:1738-2642 GCA_964526735.1 uncultured Chloroflexaceae bacterium
AGATGACCGCCGCCGTCCCCAAGCCCGCGATCAGGTCAAGCAGAGGGAAGATCGAATTGAAGACCAGCCCCTGCCGCAACCGGACGGAGTAGGAAAGGTTATTCGTGTCGTTGAACTTGCGGTAGATGGCGTCTTCTTGGCGGAAGCTCTTGGCAACGGAGATACCGCTGACACTCTCCTGGATGTTGGAATTGACCTCTGCCGTGACGCGGCGGGCCTTCTGCGAGGTGCTGCGGGCGATGCGCCGAAAGGCCAATGCCGCCGCCACAAAGAGCGGCGCGATGGTCAGCGTGATGAGCGTGAGGATGGGGTCAATCGACCAGAGCACGCCAATCACGATGATGCCGATAAGCCCTTGGCTGAGGACATCGGTGGTGAGCGTGACGACTTTGGAGAAGTCTTCAGTGTCGGATGTCACCCGACTGACGATTTTGCCCGATGCGTAGCTATCATAGAAGGAAATATCGTGCTTCATCACGGCGTTGAAGGCGTCGTTGCGGAGCGCCAGGACGACATCGCCCACCGCGCGCGCCGCAAACCGTTGGCGGAAGAAGTTCATCACCCATATGAGGCCGCCCATCAGCGTAATGACAGCCGTCAGGAGGATGATGAAGCCGGTTGAGGGGCTTTCGCGGAGCTGGTCGATGCCATAGGCGATCAGCACCGGCTGTGCGGCCTGCATCAACGAATAGACGACAACAGAGCCAGACACAATCAGCATCGTACGAAGATGTGGTCGGAAGTAGTTGGCAATACGACGCAAGAGCGTCAGATCTCCATAGGTACGGTCGTATTCTTCGGCATCAAGGCCTTGCATTAACGCGCCCAAAGTCCAATCTCCCTAATAAGTCATTCAGATTGTTTCGCTTTTTCATACGGTACGCTCGTTATTCTACCACATTGG
>CAZGLO010000149.1:0-2547 GCA_964526735.1 uncultured Chloroflexaceae bacterium
GCGGGCTAAAGCTGGGGCGTTCCTCCCACCGCTGAAAGCGGGTGGGTTTCCCGCCACCACAGACATCGAAGAGCAGAGCTTTCCTCATTCTCACGCCCACTGCTTAAGCCGCCACCAGGGCCGCACCGCGCCTCGGCACAAGCGCGGCACCAGGCGGGCCAAGACGGGCCGCGGTACACGCGCGGCACCAAAGAATCCCCCAAAACCTCAAGCAGGAATTTCGGAAATGGACAACGTGTACTTCTGAGTACATTTGAACACGTAGAAAGTAGCAGAAGCAGCCTTGGCTCATCAGAAACCAAACCAACAGACGTTAGACCAACGGACGTTCCTCAACCGGGCCATCGTGGGAGCCTTCCGGGCCACCGCTGATGGCGTCTATGTCTATGCCAACCCCGCCCTCGCCCAGATCTACGGCTACGAGTCTCCAGAGACATTGCTTGCCTCCTTCCAGCAGGGACGACAACGATATGTCACTCCTGCGCAAGAATCATTGCTCAGACGAATGCTCGAAGTGCAGGGAGAGGTTCGCGAGTTTGAGTCGCAGGTCTACCGCAAGGATGGAAGTATTATCTGGATCGCCGAGAGTGTCTGGGTGGTTTTGGGGAAAGAGAGACGAGTACAGTTCCACGAAGGGCTTGTTTACGATATCACCCGGCAAAAGCGGGAAAACGAATTGACCGCGAAACGCAACGAGCGGCATGCTGCCTTGATCAATGCTATCCCTGGGACGATGGTTTGCCTCCAGCGGGAAGGCACCATCAGTGAATACCATTCAGGCCAACAGCTTGAGCAGATGGGGTTTTCAAAAAAGGT
The DNA here is from genome assembly GCA_964526735.1 of uncultured Chloroflexaceae bacterium. Classification (GTDB taxonomy): domain Bacteria; phylum Chloroflexota; class Chloroflexia; order Chloroflexales; family Chloroflexaceae; genus JAAUSY01. Next base: position 817 of record CAZGLO010000149.1, read on the forward strand.
CGTAGGCAAGAATATACACGATATTCTCCCATATGAGGTCGCCCGGACGATGATGGAGCATGTGCAGCGGGTACGAGAAAAAGGCTCCATGGAAGTGGGGGAGTATCAGCTTCCCGCCAATGAGACGATTTCCGACTATGAGGTGGGAATGGTCGTGAGCGGCACAGATGAAGTCCTGGCCATCATCCGGGATATCACCAAGCGCAAGCGCGCCGAACGGCTCAAAAACGAGTTTGTGTCTATCGTGAGCCACGAACTCCGCACGCCACTTACCTCCATCCGCGGAGCGTTGAGCTTGATCGTCGGGGCGATGGCAGATACTGTCCCCGAAAAAGCGCTCAAGATGGTGCAAATCGCCCATAAAAACAGTGAGCGGCTTGTCTCGCTGGTGAACGATATCTTGGACATAGACAAGATTGAGTCGGGTAATATGGCGTTTGATCTCAAACCGCTTGAGATTGTCCCCCTTATTGAACAATCGCTTGAACAAAACCGTTCGTATGGTGAGCAATTTGGGGTAACATTCCTCTTGGAGGAAGAGGTGGGAGATACAAAGGTCTATGCCGATACCAACCGGCTGCTGCAAGTCCTCGCCAACCTCCTCTCCAACGCCACCAAATTCTCGCCCCAGGGCGGCAGAGTGACGGTATCTGTTTCTGCCCACAATGCAAACGTCCATGTCCGCGTCACCGATCAAGGCCCAGGCATTCCGCCCTCATTCCGAAAGCGTATTTTTCAGAAATTTGCGCAGGCAGACTCCTCTACAACGCGGCAGAAGGGTGGTTCTGGTCTTGGCCTCAGCATCAGCAAAGCCATCATCGAGCGGCTCAATGGGGAGATTGGCTTTGAGACGGAAGAAGGCGTCGGCACCACCTTCTACTTCAACCTCCCCATATGGAACGGCATGCCAATGACCTACGGCACCGTCCAGCGCAAAACCCGCATCCTCATCTGCGAGGACTCGCCCGATCTTGCCCGGATGCTGAGCATTATGTTGGGCTATTGCGGCTATGAGACAGATATTGCCTACACCACCACGCAGGCCAAGCAAATGCTATCTTGCAACCAATATGCCGCGATGACGCTTGATTTGGTGCTGCCAGGACAAGGTGGCATCGCCCTCATCCGCGAACTGCGGCAGCAAGAGGAAACTCGCCACCTCCCCATCATTATCATCTCTGCTATTGCTCAGCAGGAACGCAGTGGCCTTGAAGGCGGAGCATTTGAGATTGCCGATTGGCTGGATAAACCCGTCGATCATGAACAGCTAGCGGCGGCAGTTCGGCGAGCAGTCTCGCAGCGCACGGTCGAACGCCCGGCCATCCTCCACGTGGAGGACGATGCCGATGTCATCCAGGTGATTGAGACGCTCCTCAGCGATGTGGCCGATATCTCACACGCCATGAATATCGAGGAAGCCCAGCGCAAATTGGAGGAACAGACCTTTCAGTTGGTGATTGTCGATTTGGGGTTGCCAGATGGTTCGGGGCTTGATATTTTGCCGCTGCTGCGAAACTCCAAACAGCCGCACATCCCCGTGATGATCTTCTCGGCCCGCGAAGTTGGCCGCGATGCTGTACAAAAGGTGACAGCCGCCTTGGTCAAGTCTCGCACGTCCAACGAAGAATTAGTCGCGACAATCAGATCGCTCATTGGGAAAGACCATTCAGGTGGAAACTCATAGATGTTTACCCTTCAGGGCGGGAAACCCACCCGCTTTCAGCGGTGGGA
>CAZGLO010000150.1:0-2502 GCA_964526735.1 uncultured Chloroflexaceae bacterium
GGTGTCTATGTGCTGTGCGAGGCGGCAAAACGGCTCGGGTTGGAACGGCTTCACCACATCTCCACCGACGAAGTCTATGGCCCCATCGCCGAGGGCAAGGCAAAGGAAACTGATCCCTTCCGCCCTACTAGCCCCTATGCCGCCTCAAAGGCAAGCGGCGAATTGATCGCCCAATCGTACATCATCACCTATAATTTGCCCATTACCATCACGCGCGGGGTGAATACCTATGGCCCCTACCAATACCCGGAAAAGGCTATCCCCCTCTTCATCACGAATGTGCTGGAAGGCAAACCCATCCCGCTCTACGGCAATGGGATGCAGGTGCGTGACCGACTCTACGTCTCCGACCACTCACGCGCCGTTGACCTCGTACTGCATCAGGGGACGCTGGGCGAGATCTACAACATCGCCGCCGATAATGAACGCACAAATATCGATGTTGCGCGGATGATTGTACAAGCGCTGGGCAAGTCGGATGACCTTATCCAGTCGGTGACCGACCGCGCCGCCCACGATGTGCGCTATGCCCTTGACACAGCCAAGATTGAACAGCTCGGGTGGAAACCGTTGGTCGGGTTTGAAGAGGGGTTTGAGCGGACTGTCGATTGGTATATTCACAATGAAACGTGGTGGAAAACCATCAAAACAGGTGAATATCTCGAATACTACCGAAAACAGTACGAAGAACGGAACTAATCTCCTCCGAACCTTCACCGCCCCGCTCAATGCGGGGCCTTTTTCTTTGGTATCTGTAAGCCCTCTTCCCCCGAATGTGTATTTCTTTTGCTCGCAATACTCCTTTTTACGCTATTTTCCCATTCCCTGCCCCATAAATAGGCCAAAAGTACCGTGGATTATTGCGCCATTATCTGTACAATAAAAAGCGGTTGTGTTTCCGATCCAATGTATAGAGAAAAACCTCACACAGGAAGGATTTCGTTCGTGAAACAACGAGTATTTCTTGGATTGCTCGCTCTTCTCACCCTCGCCGGACTAATCGCCCCGCCTCCCCCATCCACCCGCGCCGCCTCTTTCGACGTGCTCGGCGTGCGGCTCATCAGAGAAGGGGATTTCTACGGCAATAAAGACTACACCAAATCCCCCAACCTGCCGCGGCTTGATGTCGGCGGGCGGTTGCAAATCCATATCAAGAATACTGGCACTGATCCGCTCTCTATCACCGGCTTCCAAATCGATGGCAAGTCGTTTAGCGAGCTGACCACGCAAGAAACCAGCAGTCCCCACGTCGACGATACGAAGTGGTGGCGCGCGTGGCCTAATCCCGTCCCGCCAGGCAAAGTCACCACCATATCGCTGCGGATGACCCACCTTGATGACGATATGCCTAATGGCGATTCTTTCGTCATCAAAACCGACCAGGGCGATACGGAGTTGACCCCGCCAGCATTTGACCCCGCACCCTCCCCGCTGTGGATGCTGGCCCTCAATGTGAGCGCCGACCTCGATACATTGACCATCTTCGCCGCCAATCGCGGCTCCGAACCCATTACGCTCAAAGGCGATGGCGGGGTGGCCATCAATGGTATCAATAAGGCAGGCACCCTGCCGCAAACCACCCTCGCGGCGGGCGATGTCGTGCCAATTACCGTCTCCGGCACCAAAGACCTCCTTACGGTGGGCGAGCATACCATCTTCTCGCTAACACCAGAAAGCGGCGCATCAGCAACCAGCGCCGGATTACGCGTCTTCCCCTATACGTTCACCGTCCAAAGCCATATGCAAGGCAGTAACTACGATGAGGAAGACCGCGCTAACCACTTCGTCGGCGATTGGGATTATTGGTTCTCCGAATTGCTCGATGAACCCAGTGGCAAGGGCTGGACACCTATGAAGGTCGTCGGAGAGCTGGATAAATGGCTCAATGAAGACCCCGAAGCTACTCAGGAACGCCCCGTCACCATCCACAATACCAGCTATATGGAAGGCCTGGTCTATGACGATATCGCAGGCATCGCCAATAGCCATTGGGGCAATGTGCGCCAAGATCTCTCCACCTTCGTCACCCGCCCTAAGCCAAATTGGTATATGCCGCAGAATACGTGGGGGCATAATGAGGGGATGTATAAACGCGAAAGTTGGGGGTCGCTCGAAGATATCCAGTTTCAGGCGTTTCAAGCCGTCGGACGCGGCGCGAAAAGCATTCAGTGGTTTCTCTTCCAAAACCACTGGCGGCAAGGATGGGATCGCAAAGAAGGAACAGATTTTGCACGCGCCTTCCAGGATAAATATCGCAATGGCCACGTCTCCAACCCCCTCACCTGGAACCGCGTCGGGCGCACATCCGGTGTCCTCCACATCCTGACGCCCTACCTCTCCAATAGCGCCCACTATCACCACGAACGCACTGACGATGGCATTGAGGTCAATACCTTGGTCAGCATCAATCGCGAGGTTGAGGGCACGCATAAGGCCGTCGTCGCGCTGATGGATCATCGCACTCCTCGCACCTCGCATACCGCTGGTCATCTCTTCAAATAT
>CAZGLO010000151.1:0-2062 GCA_964526735.1 uncultured Chloroflexaceae bacterium
AGCCTGGGTTTCGACCCGAGAAGCCCAACCCTTTCGGGTTGGGAGTAGTCACAAAATGCTGATAACAACCTGAACATGTGGAGAGATATACGGTTTTTTTCTCCAAGCCACAGCGGGGTGAATGTGCTATACTTTAGAGAGAGGGAAGCATGTACAAACAGAGGGGTCGTATGGCACATAGTGAAGAGCTTGGAATAACGATGGATGGTATGATGGTGGGGCAGACGAAACTGAGTGAGGTAGATGGCGAGACGGGGCGGTTGACCTACCGCGGCTACCACCTCCACGACCTGGTGGCAAGCACGATGTGGGAAGAGGTGGTTTACCTGCTGTGGTATGGCGAATTGCCCACCTTCCAGCAGTACGTGACCCTCCGCAACCACCTGGCCGCAGAGCGCGAATTGACCGAAGATGAGCTTGCCATTGTGCGGGCGACCCCCACCACTGGCCACGGGATGGATGCCTTACGGACGATGATATCGGCGCTTGCTCTTCTCCACACCCCGACGACGCTCTCCCGCGAGCGGGTGCTGGTTGAGGGCATACGGCTGACGGCTAAGCTCCCGACGCTGCTCACGGCGTGGGCGCGGCTGCGGATGGGCAAACCACTCATTTCACCCGATCCATCGCTTTCTCACGCGGCGCATTTGCTCCATACGCTCCACGGCACTTCCCCGGATGAGGTGGCAGTGCGGGCGCTTGATACCTATATGGTGGTTTTGGCGGAGAATGGGCTGAATATTTCGACGTTTGTCGCGTCGGTGATTGCAAGCACACGTAATGACCTCTACAGCGCCATTACGGCGGCCATCGCCACGCTCAAAGGGCTCTCGCACGGCGGGGCAAATGAGCAAGCGATGCGCACCTTCCTTGAGATAGGGAGGCCGGAGCGGGCTGCAGAAGTCGTTGAGCAGAAAATCGCCCGCAAAGAGCGGATGATGGGGATTGGGCATCGGGTGTTTGCGGTGGAAGACCCCCGCGTCCGCCATATGCGTGAGCAATCGGCTGCTCTTGCTGCCCGCCCCCGCCACGACCGTACCAGCCACGATATCGCAGAGCAGGTCGCCGCAACAGTGCGTCAGCATCCCTATTTTCAAGCCCGCGCCCTCCACCCTAATGTTGAGTTTTACAGCGCCCCGTTGCTCTATCAGCTTGGCATCCCGCTTGACTGCTTCACAGCGCTATTTGCGTGTGCGCGGATGGCGGGGTGGGTGGCGCACGTCGCCGAGCAACTGACCAATACGCAGCTTGTCCGGCCAGAGGCCAAATATGTGGGTGAGGCAGAGCGGCCCGCCAAATCAATCACTCCTCTGGAGCAGCGCACGAAGCCGTAGGGCGTTTCTCCTTCTGAGGCTGCAATTGCTTGGCGGGTGGGGGCAAGGGGACATCAGGACGATCATTATGGTCGCCACGATCACCAAGATACGTGTTCTCTGCATATTTGCCCGCACGGCTTTGCAATGCCTGTTGGAAGTCGAGAGGGCGGGCGGGGCTGACGATGAGCGGGATCGTCCCGCGGCGGGCGATGGAAATCAACTTTTCGCGGTTGGTGGCAATAAAGAAGACTGACCCATAGGGGTCGAGCCAAAACGGCCCTTGGTAGCCAAAAACTCCCGGATTGAAGGCAAAACGCAGCCCTTGATGCGGCACCCCCGCCAGCGTTGACGCCAACGAGACTCCACTCACCTGGATGAGCGGGACGCGGATAGGGCGGAGCCACCGCCGCACGACAATCAAATGCGTTTCGTCGATTTTATATTCGGTTGGTTGGCTGGCGTAGGTGAGAATGAGCATCAGCGCAAAAAGCGCCGCCATTGCACTCGGAATGAGCAGCCCATTCCACCGTATGCCGCTCAGGTAGGCGAACAGCACGGGCAACATAAGAATACCGCCGATATACGCCACCCCGCTGGTGATGCGGGATGCATAGCTGTCAAGTGGTGCAACTTCGAAGACAACCAAAGATACCTCCTCATTGATAGAGAGCTAGCTCTCTATCTGCTGTAATCTCATAGATGTTTACCCTTCAGGGCGGGAAACCCACCCGCTTTCAGCGGTGGGA
>CAZGLO010000152.1:0-2060 GCA_964526735.1 uncultured Chloroflexaceae bacterium
CGCCCGCGCCCTCCTCCGCCTGGTCGACAAGCTTGGCAAGAAGGCGTCGCACGGCACGCTCATAGATGTCCCGCTCTCACGGCAGGATTTGGCGGAGATGACCGGCACGACGCTCTACACCGTCAGCCGCACGCTCAGCCGGTGGGAGCAGCACGGGCTGATAGAGACCGGGCGCGAGTGGGTTGTCATCCGCTCGCACGAGGGCATTGTGGCGATTGCGGAGGATATGCCGCCGTTGGGGCCGCCGGAGCCGCCTGCCTGTTTGCGCTAGCGCAAAGACATATCGCCCGCCACCCCGTATCATATTATGTAGTAGATAGAATTAGTAGATAGAACATTAGGCGAGAGGAACCATAACCATGTTTTGTTACCAATGCCAGGAAACCCTCCGAAATACCGGCTGTACTGTCCGCGGGGTGTGCGGGAAAACCGATACCGTCGCCGCGATACAGGATGTGCTTGTGCATATGCTCAAAGGGATTGCATTTTACGGTGTCAAAGCGCGAACATATGATATCCCCCACGATGACACCTCACGATTCCTACTGCAATCGCTCTTTGTGACGGTCACCAACGTCAACTTTGATGAGGATCGGCTTGTCACCATCGTCAACGAGGCGCAACGCCGCCGTGACACCCTCCGTGACACGGTTACCGCTCACACTCCCGACCTCGGCCCGCTCCCCGACGCGGCAACATGGACATGCGACGGTAGCAAAGACGCTATCGTGGCCAAAGCCGCAACTATGAGCATCAGCAACCCTACGGTCGATGAGGATATTGCCTCATTGCGCGAACTGGTTATTTACGGGCTGAAGGGGTTGTCCTCCTATGCCGACCACGCCGCCATCCTCAACCGCACGGATGAGGCGATTGGGGCGTTTGCGGAGGAGGCGCTTGCCGCCACCCTCGACGAGAGCAAGACCTTGCAAGAGATGATTGACCTGACGATGCAGTGCGGGAGTATGGGCGTACGGGTGATGGCCTTGCTTGATGATGCCCACACCTCCACCTACGGCCACCCAGAGCCAACGAACGTCTCCATTGGCGTGGATGAGAGCAAGCCCGGCATCTTGATCAGCGGCCACGACCTGCTCGATCTTGAGGAGCTGCTTGAGCAGACCGCAGGGAAGGGCATCAATGTCTACACGCACGGCGAAATGTTGCCTGCACACGGCTATCCCGCCTTCAAGAAGTATCCGCACCTGGTGGGGAATTACGGCGGGGCGTGGTGGAACCAGCAAAAAGAGTTTGAGGCGTTCAACGGGCCGATTGTCATGACGACCAACTGCATCCAAAAGCCGTTGGAGAGCTATCAAGACCGCATCTACAGCACGGGGCACGTGGGGTGGCCGGGCGTGGAGCATATCGCCAACCGCCACAACGGCTCTGCCAAGGACTTCTCCGCCGTCATTGAGCAAGCCCTCACCTGCCAACCACCCACACCGCTTGAAACCGGCACTATTCCGGTGGGGTTTGCCCACGCCAGCGTCAGCAGTGTGGCCGATCAGGTCGTCGCAGCGGTACAGCAAGGGGCCATCAAGCGGTTCGTGGTGATGGCTGGCTGCGATGGCCGCCACGCCTCGCGCTCTTACTATACCGATGTTGCCAAGGGGCTGCCCGAAGATAGTATTATATTGACCGCAGGTTGCGCCAAATATCGCTACAACAAGCTCAACCTCGGCACGATTGGCGGCTTCCCGCGGGTGCTTGACGCGGGCCAATGCAACGACTCCTATTCGCTCGTCGTGATTGCGCAGAAACTCGCCGCCGCCGTCGGCACGGAGGATATCAACGACCTCCCCATCTCCTATGACATCGCCTGGTATGAGCAAAAAGCCGTGCTCGTCCTGCTCGCGCTGCTTTCGTTGGGCGTCAAGCATATCCGCCTTGGGCCGACTTTGCCCGCCTTCCTCTCGCCCAACGTTGTTGACTTCCTTGTGCAGACCTTCGACCTCAAACCTATCGATACCGTTGAGGCAGACCTCGCCGCCATCGCCGCCGGTGCGTAAGGTGCGCAAACAAATCAGCGGTTCCTCTCCTCCGTCAGGCTCCTGCCC
>CAZGLO010000153.1:0-1897 GCA_964526735.1 uncultured Chloroflexaceae bacterium
CACGGCAGCGTTCGTATCCGCAGCGGCGGTATGGCCGCACGAGAGGCAACAAAAGTGCAACATGACAATACAACACGGTCTCCTACATTCAATATGGTTATGATAATAATACTTGCCAAAGTGGGCTATGTCAAGATGTTGTTTATTTTTTGTACAATATGTATACGCCATGATGAGACATGATGAGAAGGGGCACGATAAGATGTGGCACAAAAGATTTTTTGCACAAACCGCCTGATTTGCCTTTTCCATCGCAAGAAGACACCCTTTTTGCCAACAGCCTTTCGACCACAACCGTAAACAGGCAGTAAAGAAACGAGAAACGAACGATAAACGTATGATACAATCTTTCAAAGGAGTCGTCCCCTCTCCCTCTCTCAACAAGGTGGAGACCGGACAATATATCGAACCGCAGCATGTGTTAAGGAGCTGATAGATGTCTGACACTTCCTACCTACTTGAAAAAGCAGCCGCGGGCGAGCGGTTGTATTTTGATGAATGCGTAACGCTCTACCAAGAGGCGAGTTTGCTTGAGCTTGGGATGGCCGCCAAAGCCGTGCGTCGGTTGCGCGTCCCGGGCGCGATAGTTACCTATTTGGTAGATCGAAACATTAATTATACGAATGTGTGTACCACCCGGTGCCGTTTTTGTGGCTTTCACCGGCCACCGGGCCACCCCGAAGCTTTTGTCTGCAACAAGGGAGAACTTTCCCAGAAAATAGAAGAATTGTTGGAGTGGGGCGGAACGCGCATCCTCTTGCAGGGTGGGCACAACCCCGAATTGGGTCTGGATTGGTATCTTGATGTACTTTCTTGGCTCAAAGAGCGCTATCCCACGATTGAGCGCGATTGCTTTAGCCCCTCGGAGGTGGCGCATATCGCCTCGTTGAGCAAAATGACAATCTATGAAACGCTCGAACGGCTGCGAGATGCCGGTCTGCAAGGCCTCCCTGGCAGTGGCGCGGAAATTCTTGATGATGAAATCCGTGATCGCTACTCCCCCGGCAAGCTCAAGACCGACGAGTGGCTCAAGATTATGCGCGCGGCGCAAAAGCTCAACCTCAACACATCGGCAACAATGGTGATTGGGCTTGATGAGACTATTGAACACCGTATCCGCCACCTGCAACGCATCCGTGATCTACAAGACTATAGCTTGCGTGAGCACGGCAATGGCTTTTTCGCCTTCATCTCGTGGACGATGCAGTTTGAAGAGGGGTCGATGTTGGCGCGCAATGGCCACCGCCACGGCGCGACGGCTCACGAATATCTGCGCCACGCGGCAATTGCACGTATCTTCCTCGACAATGTGTTGCACCACCAGGCAAGCTGGGTGACACAAGGGCCGAAGGTGGCACAAGTGTCGCTTGAGTTTGGGATGGATGACTTTGGCAGCACGATGCTTGAAGAAAATGTCGTCTCCTCCTCCACCAGCAACGAGACGATCCCGTGTATGCCAGAACGAGAGATCCATGCGCTCATCCGCGATGCGGGCTACACTCCAGCAAAGCGCGATACGGCCTACAACCTGCTCAATGTCTTTGATGGCAAGGATGGGGCGGCACAGCCGCTTACTCCTGACCCCAAGCCGGTGGTGCAGCCAACAAACACGGCAGATGTGCCTCCGGTTGTTCCCTCATAAATATCGGTTGCTCTCTCGCTTTTGCGGATGTGAAGAGCGGAAGAGGGTAAAAAACCGCTTCGATTGGGAACGATGTTGTAGTCTCCCAAATGGGGCGGTTTTTTTTCTCCACACATCTGCATTATCTACATCGTCTGGATCGTCTGGATCGTCTGGATCATCTGGATCATCTGGATCATCTGGATCATCTGGATCGTCTGGATCATAGATGTTTACCCTTCAGGGCGGGAAACCCACCCGCTTTCAGCGGTGGGA